>LZSH01000526.1 GCA_001665255.1 Mycobacteriaceae bacterium 1482268.1
GCGTTGCCGCGCGCGCGCCGGGCTTGTGCGTCGGTGAGATGGCGGCTCGCGACGGCGATGACGCGCAGGCCGGACTGCGCCATGCGGGCGACGGTGCGCTCGACTGAAGGGGCGAGGTCGACGCATGCCGCCAGCACCACCTCGGGCGCACCCTTCACCGATAGCTCGTGGTCGCGCAGCGATGCGGAGAACGGCCTGCCGGACCGGAACGGCAGATGCGCGTCAGATGCCACTGCGGCACCCCGGCTTTCGGCGGCCTCTGCGACGGCCGCGTCGGTCGCGTGCTCATGGCGCTCGCCGTTCGCCGGTGGGGTGGCACGGCCCGCGCAGGCGAGGACCTGGTCGCGCGAACAGTCCGCGACCGTCTCGACGCGACTCACCCGCAGCCGGTTCTCACTGAGCGTGCCCGTCTTGTCGAAGCAGACCACGTCGACGCGGCCGAGCGCCTCGACCGACCGCGGGCTGCGCACCAGGGCCCCGGCGCGGGTGAGCCGCCGGGCCGACGCCTGCTGCGCCAAGGTGGCCACCAACGGCAGGCCTTCCGGGACGGCCGCGACAGCGACGGCCACACCACTGGCCACCGCCTGGCGCAAAGGGAAAAGCCGTAACAGGCTGAGGCCGCTGACCAGTGCGCCGCCGGCGAGGCTGAGCGGCAGCGCCTGATTGGTCAGGTCCCGCAACTGCGTGGACAACCCTACGGCCGAGGTCCGGTCCTGCGGCATCTCCGCGGCCCGACGGAGTTGTGTCTGCGGTCCGATCGCCGTCACCACGGCGACAGCCCTGCCGGCCACCACTGTGGTACCCGCGTGCAACATGCACCGGCGCTCGGCGAGCACGGCGCCTGGCGTCGCATCCACCTGTTTGGGTACCGGCAACGACTCCCCGGTGAGGGCCGACTCGTCGGTCTCCAGATCGGCCGCCTGGACGATGCGCGCGTCGGCGGGAACCACTTCACCCGGCCACACCTCGATCGTGTCGCCGAGCCGCAGCTGTGCGGCCGCCACGTTCTCCTGCTGTCCGCCGTCCGTCAACCGCCGCGCCGGCGGGTCCTGCACGGCGAGCAGCCGCCGCAGCAGTCGTTCGGCCCGAAGCTCCTGTGTCGCTGCCAGTATCGCGTTTCCCGTCAGCACCGAACCGACGAGCACGGCGTCTACAGGTGAGCCGAGCAAGGCGCTCGCCGCCGAGCCGACGGCCAGCACCGGAGTGAGCGGATCGGCCAGCTCGCCCCGCAAGGTGGTGATGAAATCGCCGATACCGCGCCTAATCGAACCAGCTGCCGCGCTACCGGGTAGCCGTGGCCCGTCTGCCGAATTCTTCGGCAGGGCAGCGCTATTCATTGTGCGCAGCTCGCGCTTGACGGCTTCGACCGGCATGGCATGCCAGTCCTGCACGGGTGCTGCCGCAGGCGGTTCGTCGCCGAGCACGCCGCGCGCCAGCCGGTGCCCCATCAGCAGCGCCGCGGCCGCCCCGGCGACCACCGGCCCCGGTCCGGCCCCGCGCACACCGGGAATCATCAGCAGAGCGCCGAGAAGCGTTCCGCTGGTTGCCAATTCGACACCGCGGCGACTCGCCCGGCGCGCCGCCGGCATGGCGTGCACGATCCGCCAGACCCCTTCGAGGTCGCTCACCATCAGATCGGCGTGCCACGGCGGAACACCGCCGGCGCCGAGAAGGCCGATCGCGACGTCGGCCGCGTCCAGCGCCCGCGGTGCCTCGGCGGCCACCACCGCGACGGTCATGCCGTCCTTCTGAAGGCTTTGGACTGCGGCTGCGAGCGCGGTGTCCAGCGGGTCGTCGGCGTCATAGAGCTCGTCGAAAGACGAACGCAGCTCGTCGAGTTCGTCGACATCGACCGAGGCGATCTCGGCACCCGCGCGCCGAATCTCAGCCAGCAGGCCGTGCGCGAGCGGGTGGTGGGCGTTGCGGACCAACACCTCGCCGCGCGTCCGTCCGTTCCTGCGTACCCCGTCGAGGTCGGCCGGCACCCGGTGCCATCCTGCAGTCAAGCCGCCGGCCTCCAGCCGGTCCTGCGCCCACTGCCAGACCGCGCCGCGGCTGCCTTCGTCGACTCCCCTGATCTGGCCCACCCGAAGCGATGCGATGGCCAGCACCCGCGGGTCGACCACCACCGCGTCGATGCGATCGAGCGTGCGAAGAGCCGGCGGGTGTAGCGTCAGCACGCTGTACCGCTGGGCAAGTCCACGACCGAGCGTGCTCGCGAACGCCTCGCGGGCGTTGCGTGCCGGCTTGGGCGCGGTCACGACGGCCGCGGTGGCCGCCGCATTCGGATCGAGGGTGAGCAGTCCGACAGAAAACGCGGCCAGGCCCTGGGCGACGCCGCTGCGCTCGGCATGCTTTTCCACCACACCGCGCGGCATGGGACACGGACGCTGGGCCGGCGGCGTCGCATCGATGCATTGCGCATCCGTGGCCAACGTTGGCTCGAACGCTTCCCACGCCCGTGCGGCCGCCAGACCCTCACCCGTTTGTGCGAGGTGCCGGACGAGTTCGACGGCGACGGTGGCGGGCGCCTGGGTCACCGCGTAGAGGGTTGCGGCGGTGATGGCGAGGACGGTGTCGGCGGCCTCCGGACCGAGCCTGTCCTCGACGGCCCCGCGCAACCGCGGCTGGTAATCGACCAACGTGACGAGCGCGGACAGCCCGGCGGGCAGGCGAGGCCACATCAGCAGACGCCCGGCGACGGCGGCGCACAGGCCAACCCCGTTGGCCGCGGTGGCGATCACCTTGCCTGCGAGAACCACGCCGTCCCCGGGTAGGTCGGTGTGCTGATTCCGGAACTGGTCGTTATCGGCAGCCTGCGCGCGGCGTTCGGCGGCGGTGACGATCTCGCACACCTCGGCGACGGTCGGTTCAGGCTCGCCGAGGTGCACCACGATGCGCGACAGCGGGTAATTCAGCTGCGCCGACTCCACACCCCGCGAGTTGCGCACCCCGCGCAACACCGCCGAGCCGATCCGACGACCGTTGTCTGAGTGCAACCCGCGCACTTCGATCCAGCAGCGGTCCGCGCCGGACCAGCTGCGCCGGCTCGGGGCGCTGCCGATGAGTTCCTTGACCGCGGTGATCGTGCATTCGACTGCGTCGGGGGCGGCCAGGCGGGCGGCTACGCGCACCGGGCTGGTGCCGAGCCGTACGCCTGTGTCAACGGCGACGACCGCGCAAGCTGCGCCGAGCGTCACCGGAGCCGTGATGACGGTCGAGGCGCGGGCGACAAGTGTTGCGAGGGAAAGCCTCACTTGGCGGACGTCCGCCGCGCCCGCGAGGGCGCGCGCTTGGTTGCCTTCTTCGCGGTGGTGGACCTCGAGCTTGGTCTCGACGACGAAGACGTCGATGACCGGGTGGACTTCGCCGGAGCCTGCTGTCCGTCGGCCTGCTCACTCAACTTGTGCACGACGAGGGCCGTGCCGCCGATCGTGAGGAGGACAGGCCACTCCACCAAGCCCGCAGCACCGACCGCGGCAAGGGTAAGCGCGGCCGCGGCCGACGAACGGCTGCCGCTCGACAGTCCGTTGCGCAGACCCGTCGCGGTTCCCTGGACGCCGCCGATGACTCCGTTGACCGCGGCGCCACCCACGGCCCCGGCCGCCGCCGTGGTGGCATCCGCAGTTCTGGTGACGACGCGGACAGCGCCCTGGACGATGTTCATGACCGAACTCCTCGCATTTCACCTGCGGGTCACGTACCCATAACTCTGCGTTATACACGCCCAAGGTGAACGCGCCCTGTGAAGCTAAGAGCTTGCGCTGATTAGGTATTCGCCGCGGACAGCATCAGCCGGCGCCCTTCTCCGCCTCGTACTTCTTCGTCATGTGGTCGATGGCGCTCATCGCCTTCTGCGCTAGGTTCTCGCGCACGCCGCTGGCGCGGGCGGCCGCGGAGATCGTCGGTTGCGCTTGGCCCTGGAAGTGCGGAATGACCTCTGCGGCAAAGAGTTCCGCCGATCGCCGGGTCGCCGCCGGGTTGGCCCACTCATGGCCCATCTGCAGCATGCAGCCGAATCCGCCGGACTGGTCCCACAGCCGCTGCACCTGGGCCCTGGCGGTTTCAGGTGTGCCGATGACGCCGGCCCCCGCGTCGTTGATGATGCTGATCATCTCGTCGATCTGGTCGCCCGGCATGGTCATCTGCGGGAAGGCCGCGACCTTCTGGAAGTACCGGAACCAGGGTTCGATGCCGAAGCGGACGTCGGCGCGCGCCTGTTCCTCGGTTTCGGCGATGTGCATCGGGCAGACCAGCGACCAGTTCTTGCGGTCGACGGTCGTGCCGAACGCGGCGGCGCGTTCCTGCGCGATGCCCCAGTGGTGCGCGAGCGCGTCGAACCCCTCGACGATCAACGTGGCGCCGATCGACAGCAGTCCGATGCCGTGCTTGCCGGCCAGCCGTGCGCCGGTCGGCGAAGCCACGGCCGCCACCGACAGCGGAATCCCGCCGTCGGCGTACGGCGCGAGTTGCAGCTGCGCGTCGTGCAGTTCATGGGTCGCGGTCTTGGCGGTGACGGTCTCGCCCGCAAGCAGGCGGACGAGGATGTCGAGGTTGGTCTCCAGCAGTTCCCTGGTGTCGGTCGGGGTCAGGCCGATCATCGACGAGTCGGTGGGCAGGGAGCCCGGCCCGACGCCACCGATGATCCGGCCGTGCGTCAGGTGGTCGAGCAGCATCAGCCGGTCGGCCACCCACAGCGGATTGTGGTACGGCAGCGAGATGACGCCGGTGCCGAACCGGATCCGCTTGGCGCGCTCGGCGGCAGCGGCGATGAAGACCTCCGGCGAGCTGATGATCTCGCTGCCGGCCGAATGGTGTTCACCGATCCACACCTCGTCGAAGCCGACCCGGTCAAGGTGCTCGACGAACTCCAGGTCTCGCTGCAGCGCGAGAGTCGGGTTGGTGCCGGCGCGGTGAAACGGCGCGATGAAATATCCGAAGCGGAGCCTGGCCATGCCTAGAACCTAGCCACGTCACGGGTGTCGTGTTACTGAGTTACGTAGACCCGGGCGCGTCCCATCCCCTCGACCCACCGCTAAGGAGCCGACATGAGATACCTCGACGTCGACGGACTCGGACGAATCAGCCGGATCGGCCTGGGCACCTGGCAGTTCGGCTCGCGCGAATGGGGGTACGGAGGCAACTACGCCTCAGGTGCAGCGCGCGACATTGTGCGGCGGGCCTGCGCATTGGGGGTGACGCTGTTCGATACCGCCGAAATCTACGCGTTGGGCAAAAGTGAACGAATACTGTCCGAAGCGCTTGGCGACCAGCGCGACGAGGTCGTGGTCGCCAGCAAGGTCTTCCCGGTTGCGCCGTTGCCCCCAGTGGTCAGACAGCGCGCCCGCGCCAGCGCGCGGCGACTGCAGTTGGACCGGATTCCGCTCTACCAAGTCCACCAGCCCAACCCCGTCTTCGGTGATTCGGTGATCATGCCGGGCATGCGTAGCCTGCTCGACGAGGGCACGATCGGCGCGGTCGGTGTGTCGAACTATTCACTGGCGCGATGGCAGAAGGCCGACGCCGCTCTGGGGCAACCGGTTATCAGCAACCAGGTGCACTTCTCGCTGGCCCACCCACAAGCCCTCAACGACCTCGTCCCATTCGCCGAGCGCGAGAAGCGCGTCGTGATCGCGTACAGCCCACTCGCACAAGGACTTCTGGGCGGCAAATACGGACTCGACAATCGGCCCGGCGGCATCCGGGCGGTCAACCCGCTGTTCGGCACCGAAAACCTGCGCCGTGTCGAGCCGCTGCTGCAGACGTTGCGCGACGTCGCCTCCGAGGTCGACGCCAAACCAGCACAGGTAGCGCTCGCCTGGCTGCTGAGCCTGCCCGGCGTCGTCGCTATTCCCGGAGCGTCCAGCGTCGAGCAGCTCGAATTCAATGTCGCCGCAGCCGATATCGAGCTCACGGATGACGCGCGCGATGCCCTGACCGATGCCGCGCGCGCGTTTCGGCCGGTATCGAGCGGCCGCGTCCTTCTCGACACCGTGCGCGAGAAGCTGGGTCAGTAGACGATCGGGGCAGGCTCGCCTTCCCAGTGCGTTTCTTGGCTGACGCCGTTGTCACACGCCACGGCCGGGATCCAGCCGGTGCCGGTCGCCAGGCCAGGAATCACCAGATTGAACGCTGAATGGCCTTCGGGCGTCCCCAGGCCGCCGAGATGGAACGGCAGCGAATGGTAGGGCAGCAGCAGCGAATCCACCGGCGTCGCACTATAGGTGCACCAGCCGGGCTCTTTGGACAGATTCTGGATGGTGACGATGACACCGGCCGGCCCCTTCGCCACATCTTTGATGCGGGTGTCCGCGTGGGCCGTCCCCGCGCCGAGAAGGGTTACGGGCACCGCCATCGCGAGGGCGGCAGCCGATGCCACAAACGCTGTCGTTATCGGTTTGCGCATGTTCGAGTTCCTTTCTAGTTCCGTGCAGCAACTCTCGGCGATGCGCGGAGTGAAAGAAATCAGGTGTTTCCCTATCAATCACAGGTCCGGCGGAAAATGCGCCACCGGTACAGACGGTCTACTTTTCTGCGTCGACCGTGTCGAAAACCACAAGAGCGTGCCTGAACGGCTTCGGGCTGACACCCACTCGTCCGAGGGGATGATCGAGTGCGTAGATGAGGAACAGCATCAGGCCGAGCAGCACCGCAATGGAACTGACCAGGATCATGTGGCTACGCAGGTTCGCCAATCGCATAAAGCTGGCCAGCACGATCAGCATCATTCCGCCGAATATCAACGCGCCCCACAGCAGCAAGGGAACCCGTGTCTCCGCGTCGAGAATCCGTTCGGCGCGGTCGGATACCAGGTTGGTCAGTTCATCGAGAGCCTGGTTGTTCACCGGGTTCGCAGCGGAGTTCCACCGTGGGTCCGCGACGATGCGGTACATCTGCGTGACCTCGCCGCGCGCTTCGGTGCTGACCGCGCCGGTTTGCTGCCTGTCCCATTCCGGACCTTGAACAGCCAGTGCATACTTGCGTAGCTCCTCGCGCAGTTGCGACTGCTCCGGCTGCGGCATGGCAGCGGTGTGGTGGTAAAGCGTTATCAATGCCGATGCCTCATTGGTGACGTTCGTTCGGGCGGTGAGAAATTGCTGCCAGCCAACCACGACTGTGAAGCCCAACATCGCACCGTAGATCAGGCCGACGACCGTCAAAAACGGTGACAGCACCGAGTTGTGCTCGGGGCTCAGATCTCGCGCAATGAGGCGCGTCGCCAGCAGGACGCAGCCGATCGCCAGCAACACCACACCGGCGAGAACAGCGATCAGCACCAGGTAAACGCCAACCGGCCCAAGGTCACCCATGGCGACATGATGCCAACACAGGGCGTGAGGAACCATTGTCCACGCCGAAGCAACGACGGATCGACGGCAACGTCAAATGTGGCTGCAAAAGCCCGGCAGCCCAAGAGAATTCCGGCGCGATGTCTCTAGGAGCACGGATACTGTCCATTGAGCAGACAATTGGTCGGCGGGGAGTAGGTACCGGACAGTACGCCTCTCATACCACCTGTGGCTGAACCGCCGGGTGCGATGATGCGGTTCCAATTCGCGGGGGTGAGAACATAGTGTGTGCCGAACCGCGTGACGGTGCTGCTCCATGTGTGCGAAACGGATTCTCCCACCGGCAAGTCGAATTCAAGCCTCCAATCGGTCAGCGGCACCATGCTCGAATTGATGATGGCGAAGCGGGCGATGAAACCGGTCTGCCATGTTGATGTCACCGCCAACTGCGCGGCGGCCCCGGCGGCTTGGGATACCGGGCTCATCGCGAGGCCGAGGACGGCGACCATCATTGCGGGCACGGTTACGTGAAGCGCTAAGCGCCGGTGTTTCAGGCAATTCTTCAGTGCACCCCCAGCGGCCAACATTAAAGTCGAAGGGGCGATGACGACGCCGCGCAGCGCGGCTGAGCTGCCGTACCTTTGCTCAATCGAAACCGTCCTGAGCTCTTGCTGGCTCACTGAGTTACGTATACACCCAACGCCCACGCCGCCGTAGCCAGCAGCGCGCCCGTGAGCTCAACGCCGACCGACAGCGCGACGCCCTTCAACGCGTGCTTGGTTGACGTCCAGGCGGTCCTCTGGTCACGGTGATTCGCCAGCTCGGCGAGGTACACGCCGAGCACGAACCCGATGACGAGCCCGACCACCGGTATCACGAAGAACCCGATGACGCCCAAGACCGCTCCCGCCAGCAGCGTGGTGGTGCCGACGGCGGCGGCACGCATCCGTCTCATCGGCCACGTGTACTTGATCAGCGTGGTGGCGCCGATCAGCACGGTCACCACGGCCAGTGTCACCCACGAGGCGACATTGTGCTCGACCACGGCCCACACCAGGATCGCCGCGTACACCAGCAGGATGCCGGGCAACAACGGCACGACGATGCCGATGATGCCGACCGCGATCGCCAGCGCGACGAGGACGATTCCGCCGGTGGTCACGGCCGCGTCATGCCTTCTTTCCGCGCACCCACTGGATGTTGCCCAGCGTCTTCGTCCGCACGCTGACGAAACCGAGCTCCTCGAACGCGTCGCCGAGTTCATCTTCGCTGAAGAAGTGCGCGCCGCCATTGGGCAGCCGGCGCAACAACTCGCCGCCGCGACCGGCCGTGGGCACCATGATCGCCGCCCGGCCGCCCGGTTTGAGCACACGGACGATCTCGGCCAGCGTCGTCGTCGGATTCGGGATCAGCTGCAGAACCGCCAGCGAGATGACCGCGTCGAACGTCTGGTCGCGGAAGGGCAGCTGCTGCGCGTCCGCGCGGAGGAAGCCGACGTTGGGCGCCGCCTCGGCGCCGACCGCACGGGCCAGCATCGGTTCTGAGATGTCGACGCCGAGCGCCAAGCCGTCGGGACCTGCGGCGTGGGCCAGCGACGCGGTCACGTTGCCAGGCCCGCAGCCGACGTCGAGGGCGGCGCCACCGGCGGGGATGTTCAGCCACTCGATCGGCAGCTGCCAGGCGCTGACCACCTTGCGGGCCAAGGCCTGCGCGTTGTCGTACAGCAGCGAGCCGAGCCCGGACGCCCACGCAGCCTGGATCACGCCGGTGTTCTTCGGCGGCGCGACGTCGGTATCGGGCAGGCCGGTGAGCAGGTCGAGGTAGCCCTTTTCGACGTCGGGGTCGGTCGGCGGATCGGCGAGGAGATCCATTGCCCTGCTCAACGCGGGCGGCAGGTCGGTCGTCATCTGATCAGTCACCCCTCTACGCTACGCCGGGTTCTCAGGCGCCCAGCTGATCGGCGAGATCGAGAAAATCCTTTGCCATGACGTCGAATTCGCCGTCGTCGAACCTGTGAGGTCGCTGATTCGGCCCGTACTCCAGCGGCCGCGTCACGTAGGCCGTCTTAAGCCCGGCGTCGCGTGCGGCACGCAGATCGGACGGATGGGCGGCCGCGAGCATGAGCTCATCGGGTCGCACTCCGAGCAGGTCGGCGCAGCCGAGGTAGGCCTCACGGTCGGGCTTGTAATGATGAAACAACTCGGCGGAGAGCACGCAATCCCACGGCAGGCCCGCGCGTTTGGCCATGTTGGTCAGTAGCGACACGTTGCCGTTCGACAGCGTGGTGATGACGAAGCGCTCCTTGAGCCGCGTCAAGCCCGCGACACTGTCCGGCCACGGGTCGAGCCGGTGCCAGGCGCGGTTGAGATGCTCGACGTCCGCCTCGGCCACCCCGGTGACGCCTGCTTGCGTCAGAAGGCCATCGAGGATCATCCGGTGCAGGTCGTCTATGCGGGTCCACGGCAGATCACCGCGGCGCACCCGGTCCATCGCGGGGGCGTAGCCGCGGCGCCAGTCGTCGGCCATGACCGCCCAGTCTGCGTCGATTCCGTGTGCGCCGCCGAACTCCGTCAGCTCACGGATGATGCTCGAGCGCCAGTCGACAACGGTGCCAAACACGTCGAACGCCAACGCTTTCGGGCTCATCACGGCTCCAGTACGACTTTGCCCAGCACGCCACCGTCGGCGAGGCTCTGCAGCGCGGCGGCGCCCTCAGCGAGCGGATACCGCACAGGTGGTGGCGGCCGGAGCCCGGCCTTCACCAGTTGACCGACACCGAACTCGAACACCGACTGCGATCCGGGCTTGCGGTTGACGTATTCGCCGTATCCGACGCCGACGACGCTGATGTTGCGCAGCAGCAGCCGGTTGACCTTGACCGTCGGAATGTTGCCTGCGGCAAAGCCGATCACCAGCAGCCGGCCTTCGGTGTCCAGCGCGCGGATGGCGTCGTCGAAGGCATCGCCGCCGATGGGGTCGACGACGAGGTCGACTCCGCGGCCGTCGGTATGGTCCTTCACCGTCTGCAGCCAGCCGTCGGTCAAGGGCAGCACTATGTCGGCGCCCAAGGACTCGACGAACTCGAGGGCCTGTGGGCGGTGCACCATCGCAATGACCTTGGCGCCCAACGCCTTCGCGATCTGGATCGCAGCGGTTCCGACGCCGCCCGCCGAACCCAGCACCAGCACAGACTCACCCGGCCGCAGCGCGCCGCGTTTGGCCAGCGCGAAGTACATCGTTTGGTAATTACCCAACAGCGCAACTGCTTGCGCGTCGTCGAGTTCGTCCGGTGTCGGTGTGAGGTTGCCCGGCGGCACGACCACCTGTTCGGCCCATCCACCGAGCATCGACAGCGCCGTCACCCGTTGCCCCGGCCTGAACTCGGACTCGTACGGCGCCGACCGCACTACCCCGGCGACTTCCATGCCGGGAATGAACGGCGGCTCGAGCCGCATCTGGTACTCGCCGCGCAACAGCAGCAGGTCGGGAAAGCTGACCCCTGCCGCACCGACATCGACGACGATCGCATCGTCGCCGCGGACATCGTCAGGATCTTCTATGTCGGTGAAGTCCAGCCCTGCTGGCCCGGAAAGTTCCCGTGCGACAAGCGCTTTCATCTAGGGGCGATCAGCCCAGGCTGAACGTGGCCCGCTGCGCGGCCGACAGATCGGTGATCTCTGCCCACTTGGCCGCGATGTCGTCGACCGACGGCACGCCCTCGGTGAACGTCACGCCCTCGTTCTGGAACAGCGCCGCCCGCTGCACCTTCCCTCCGCCGACGATGAAAACCGCTGCGGTTTCTTGGTTTTCCTCGCTGACCAGATAAGCCACCACAGGCGCCACGTACTCCGGCGTCAGCTTCTCGAACACCTCGGGCGGCAGGATGTCCTGCGTCATCCGAGTGGCCGCGATCGGCGCAACCGCATTTGTCTTGATGTTGTACTTCGCGCCCTCTTGCGCCAACGTGTTGATCAGGCCGACCAGCCCCAGTTTGGCGGCACCGTAGTTGGCCTGGCCGAAGTTGCCGAACAACCCGCTGGTCGAGGTCGCAACGACAACGCGTCCGTAGCTCTGCTCGCGGAAGTGCGGCCAGGCAGCCCGGATGACGTTGTATCCGCCGTACAGGTGCACCTTCAACACGGCGTCCCAGTTCGCGAACTCCATCTTGTGGAACGTGCCGTCGCGCAGGATGCCCGCGTTGCTGACCACGCCGTCGACCTTGCCGAACTCATCGAGTGCGGTCTTGATGATGTTCTCGGCGCCCTCGGACTCGGCGACGGAATCGTAGTTCGCGACTGCGCGGCCGCCGGCGTCTTTGATCTCCTTGACCACCTCGTCGGCCATGTTGTGGCCGGCGCCCGTTCCGTCGCGCGCACCGCCGAGGTCGTTCACGACGACGCTGGCGCCCTCCTTGGCGAGGGTCAGCGCGTACTCACGCCCCAGTCCGCCGCCCGCTCCGGTGACGACGATGACGCGATCCTGCACTCCTGGCACTGGTGTTCCTTTCTAGAACAGGCGTTTGGCGAGCTTCAATGCCTTCTCTGTATACGGGGGATAGATGAACGCGCCGACGTCGGGTCGGGTGGGCTTGGTCATGACGGTCTTGCGGTGACTGAACTGCTCGAACCCGTACTTGCCGTGGTAAGCACCCATTCCCGACGGTCCGACGCCGCCGAACGGCAGCTTGTTGGTCGCGAAGTGGAACAGCAGGTGGTTGATCACCATGCCGCCGGCGGCCACCTCTTTGATAACTCGCTCGCGGATGTTCTTGGCTTTGGTGAACAGGTAGGCCGCCAGCGGCTTGGGCCGCGCGTTGACGAAACCGATTGCGTCGTCGAGGTTTTCGAAGGTGACGATCGGCAGGATCGGACCGAAGATTTCGTCGGTCATCAGCGGCTCGGCCGGATCGGGATCGACCACCACCGTGGGCTGAATAGAGATCGACGACGAATCCGACCCGCCGCCGATCGCGATGGTTCCCTTGGTGGCGGCCAGTGCCGTGGTGAGCCGGTCGAAGTGCCGCTCGTTGACAATCCTTTTGCCGCTTGGGTTTTGGGATTCGAACGTGGTGATGGCGTCTTTGATCTCGTCTACCAGCTCATCGCGGATTTTCGCGTCGGCCAGCACGTAGTCCGGCGCGATACAGATTTGACCGGAGTTGATCAGCTTGGTCCAGGCGATCCGCTTGGCGGCGACCTCGATGTCTGCGTCGGCGGCCACGATCACTGGGCTCTTGCCGCCCAGTTCCAGCGTCACCGGCGTCAGGTGCGGGGCGGCACCCTCGTAAACCTTCCGGCCGATCTCGGTGCCGCCCGTGAAGCAGATGTGGTCGAAGCCCTGCGCAATGAGTTCCTGGCTCACCGAGCCGTCACCCTCGACGACGGCGACCGCATCGTTGTCGAGGTAGCGGGGCACGAGTTCGGCCATCAGCGCCGACGAGGCCGGGCAGACCTCCGACGGCTTGAGGACGACGGTGTTGCCCGCGGCGATCGCGCCGACCGCGGGACCCAATGTCAGGACGAACGGGAAGTTCCACGCCCCGATGACGAGCACAGTGCCGAACGGCTCGTATTCGACCCAGCCGCGGCCGGGCAACTGGTTCATTTCGAGGAGTCGGTACCGCCTGCGGGTCCACTTCTTGACGTTCTTCGCGGCGTCCTTGGCCTCACCCGCGGTGCTGGCGATATCGGCCAACCACGCCTCGAACCTGTTGCGACCGAGATCCTGCTCGAGCGCAGCGGCGATGGCCTCCTCGTTGTCGACCATCATCTTCTCGATGGCCAGCAGCTGCCGCTTACGCCACTCGATGCTGCGCGTCCGTCCCGAGGCGAAGGTGGTGCGCAAGCGGGCGACGGTTTCCGAGATGTCGGGCGCCGTCGGCGCGGGTACTGCGGGTGCGGGCTGAGAAATCGAATCGGTGGTCATGATGGGTGTCCTTCCTGACCCGAGGCGCAGTGATCACTGCACCTCCTCATGCGCCCGATCCTAACCAACCGGTTGGGCATGTCAGAAGGGCCCGTCAGAGCCTCTCGGCGGTGGTGAAGGTGGCGAACGCGTCGTCCTCGGCGTCGGCCAGCTCCACGAAGCGGCCGAGCCGTCGCATCTCGTCCTGAGACGTGACTGCGGTCGCGCGCCAGCCGTGTGTGTTCAGCCAGTCGGCGACGTTGGCCCGGTCCGGGTCGTTGTACATCAGCTCCTGCACATCGAATTCCCGCACGATGCCGAGCTCGTTGGCGATCTTGTCGAACCGCGCCTGCATCTGCGCCCGCCGCTCGTCGGAGCGCACCCCGACGGCTTCGGCCGCGATACGGCTGCCGGGCGCGCTGAGGTCGGTGATCAATGAAAACAGCCGGTCCTGTGCGTCGGCGGGCAGATACATCAGCAACCCCTCGGCCAGCCACGCTGTGGGCTGGTCGGGGTCAAATCCGTTGTCGCGCAATGCCGCCGGCCAGTCATTGCGCAGATCGACCGGCACCTGGTGCAGTCTTGCCCGCGGCTGCACGTCGTTGTCGGCCAGCGTGGCGGCTTTGTACTCGAGGACCATGGGCTGATCGATCTCGAAGACCGTCGTGCCCTGCGGCCAGTCGATGCGGTATGCCCGCGAATCCAGACCCGAGGCCAGGATCACGATCTGCCGGATGCCGGCCGCTGTGGCGCGCGTGAAGTGTTCGTCGAAGAAGTGTGTGCGCACCGCCTGGTAGTTGCGCATGTGCGCGAAGATCGCACCGACCTCCGGGTCGATCGCGACGGCCTTCTCGACGACGGCCGGGTCGAGCATGGTCGTCCACATCCCGGTGCCCGAGCCCGCGACGAGCATCTGGGCGTAGGGATCGGTGATCAGCGCGTCGTCCTGCTCGGTTTCGGCGGCGCGGGCGGCGGCCACCATCACGGCCGTGGTTCCGACGCTCGTGGCGATGTCCCAGGTGTCGTCATGCGTGCGCAGTGAACTCATCAGGCCCCCTCGGTCAGCTCCGCACGCAGCAGCGTGCTGGATGCGATCTCTTCGGCTTCGTAGTCGGGGACCGGCCGGCCCAGCCGGGTCATCTCGTCCTCGCTCGGGACCGCGTCGACCCGCCAACCGTGCTCGGCCAGCCACCCGGCTGCGTCGGCGCGGTCGGCGTCGGTGTAGGTCAGAGTGTCCACGTCGATGTCGATGCCTGACATCTCCCGCATCCGGGCGGTGCGTTCCCGGCGGGCGATGCGGTCCTGCTCGGCTTGGTCGGTCAGGTCCATGCTGAAAGCCTCGACCGCGATCCGGCTGCCTGCTGCGCTGTTGGCGGTGACGAGTTCGAAGAGCCGGTCCTGGGCGTCGGCGGGCAGATACGGCAACAGGCCCTCGGCGAGCCAGGCGGTCGGCTGCGCGGCATCGAAGCCGGCGGCGGTCAGGGCCGCAGGCCAGTCGTTACGCAGATCGACGGCGACCGGGACGCGACGCGCCCGCGGTTGCGCGCCGTGCGCGTCCAGCGTCGAGGTCTTGTACTCCAGAACCTTGGGCTGATCTATCTCGAAGACGGTGGTGCCGGCGGGCCACTCCAGCCGGTAGGCGCGGGAATCCAAACCTGCGGCCAGGATGACGACCTGACGGATCCCTTCCTTCATCGCGGCGTTGAAGAACTCGTCGAAGTAGTGGGTGCGCACGGCCTGGTAGTCGCGGGACATCTCGTGCAGCCGACGGAACTCCTCGTCCTCGGCGACCCAGTGCGGGTCGCTGCTGGCCATCTGGGCCCACTGCGGGCCGGCTGCGGAGACCAGCAGGTAGGCGTACTCGTCGCGGATCAGGGCGTCCTCACGGGCCGTCTCGACGGCACGGGCAGCGGCAACTCCCAGCGCGGTCGCGCCGACGCTTTCGGTGATTTCCCAGCTGTCGTCGTCGGTGCGGGCGGAGGGGGCTTCGTGCAGATCAGTCATGTCGTAAGCCATGCTACAGAAGAAGTTAGCTGATCTACATGCGCCTGTGGCAGATGTCACCCCAGGTTCCACAGCAAATTGCCAGGGAGGTTACTCGGCCAGCTTCCACAGCTTGTTGGCCAGCAGCAGCTCGAGATTGTCCACGATGGACTCGAGTTCCTGGTGCGACCCGACGTAGCCGGCGTAGAAGCCCATGCCCCAGATCACCGCAACGAGCATCTCGACCAATTGCGGGACGTCGGTGTCGGTGGTCAGCTCACCCTTCTGGATGGCGTCGTTGACCGCCCACGAGACGAACGCCCGCGAGTTGCGCATCGAGTCTTGTTCCTCGCTGCGAAGTTCGGGGTGCCGCTGGCCCTCCAACACCGATGTCACCAGAAACGCTGCAGCCGAACGGTCCTCGCTGTCGGCCTGCGTAGCCGCGGAGAAGAAAGCCGACAGGCGGCCGAGCAGGGTGGTCTGGCCCTGGGCCTTCTCCATGCCGGTGCTGAACACGATCGCGTTGGTCTGCTCGACGACTTCTCTGTACAGCAACCGTTTGCTGGCGAAATAGTGGTTGATGGCAGGCCGGGTCAGATCGGCCCGGATGGCGATCGCCTGAAATGTGGCCGCGTCGTAGCCGAGTTCGCTGAACACCTCACGTGCGGCACGCAGAATGCGCTCACGTGTCTCGGCAGCCTTCGCTGCTGGTGGGCGTCCCGGGCCCCGGCTCGCCGTATGCGGCATGGTTAATATCTTGCCACAAGTGATGGCCGGACTTCGCGTAACACCCGATTTGGGTGACGATTCAGCAAACTGTGGGGTAATCCCGGCGCTTGGGCTGGGCGGTTTACGGGTGTGTCAACCGAATGTCCCACCGGGCTCCGCAAGCCGCCGCAGAGACTAGGGTTCCCTCCCATGGCGGGCGTCGTCTCACGTGAGGCTTATTTCGAGACCGGCCTCGATGTCCTTTCGGACCTCGGCTACGGCGGCCTGAAACTCGCTGAGGTCTGCAATCGCCTGGGCGTCACGACCGGATCGTTCTACCACTACTTCTCCAGCTGGCAGGCCTATACCCGCGAGCTCCTCGAGAACTGGATGAAAGAGCGGACCGTTCTCGTCATCGACTTCCTGAAAGCCGTAACCGATCCGCGCCGCCGCATCGACAGCCTCATCCAGGTCGGCCTGGAGCTTCCGCACGGCGCCGAAGCCGCGATTCGGGTCTGGAGTTCGATCGACCCCGAGGTGTACGACATCCAACAGCAGGTCGACCAGCAGCGCTTCGATGTCATGTACGACTCGGCGATGGAGATCCTGCACAACCACAACCAGGCGCAGATGTTCGCGCGGTGGGCCGTGTATCTCCTGGTCGGACACGAACAGGCCACCCTGCCTCGGGACACCGCCGCGCTGGCGTGGATCGCCAAGCAGCTGACCGACGCACTCGACAACGGTCGATTCGCCTCCGTACCAACGGATGACTGACGCCGCTGGCCTTCTGCGCCGCGGGGTGAGCAGGATCCGCGAGCGCGATCCGGAGTTCGACGCTTTGCGACGGGCGCTGCGCGCCGCGGTCGTCGTCCCGCTGGCCGGGGCGGTGTCCTTCGCCGTCGCGGGCGGTTCGCAGGCTCCGTTGTTCACCATCTTCGGCTCGTTCGCGTTGATGGTGCTGGCCGACTTCCCCGGCAACACCCAGACGCGAGCCGTGGCGTACGCGGGCCTCGGGATCAACGGGGCGGTGCTCATCACGCTCGGCACCGTGGTGGCCCCGCACCCCTGGCTGTCCGTCGGCGTGATGTTTGCACTCGGCGTGGCCGTGACGTTCTCCGGTGTGTTGAGCGAGACGATCGCGGCGGGCCAACGGCCGACGCTGCTGACGTTCGTCCTGCCTGCCTGCACACCGGTGGGCCCTATCGACGAGCGGCTGCTGGGCTGGGCGATCGCGCTTGCCGTATGCGTGCCGGCCGCACTGTTCTTCCTTCCGCCGCGTCACCACGACGAGTTGCGGCGACATGCGGCCGACGCGGTGACCGCGTTGGCCGACCGGCTGGAGGGCAAGGCGACCCGCGACGACGTGGCGGCGGCAATGCTGGCGCTGCGGGAGAACTTTCTCGGCGCGGACTTTCGCCCGGTGGGCCTGTCGGCGGGCAGCCGGGCGCTTGTACGCGTGGTCGAGGACCTGGAATGGATGGCCGACCGGGTCACCGACGAGGCGAATGACGCCTTGCAGGACATGCAGGGGCCAGGTGTGCGGGTACTGCGATGCGCAGCGGCGGTGCTGCGGCACAGCCGCGCAGCCGATCGGACCGAGGTCCGTGCAGACCTCGAAGCGGCCCTGATCCAGCTGCGTTCGGTGGCGCACGGACGCTACCGCGAGGACGTCGAGGAGATCCTCGGCGCACCGGACGACCCGTCCGCCGCCGCCGTGGGCCGCGCACTGTTGAACCGCCGGACCATCGCGGCCACCATCGGGGCGACCGGCCGGGTGATCGCGGCGGCCGCTGCCGCCGACGCGCGCCCGGTGTGGGCGAGGGCGCTGGGGATGCGACTGCCCGTGACCACCGCGACGGATCGACTGATCCCGGCAACCGCTGCGGTGACGGTCACAACGGCGGGCTTCCTGTCCGGCCGATCGGTCGCGGTGCGCAACGCGTTGCGGACCGGACTCGGGCTCGCGCTTGCGGTCGCCGTCACTCATCTGTTTCCGGTCGAGCACGGCTTCTGGGTGGTGCTCGGCGCGTTATCGGTGCTGCGCAGCAGTGCGCTCACCACGGGCACCAAGACGCTGCGGGCCGTGGTGGGCACCGCGATCGGATTCGCTCTCGGTGCCATGCTGATCACCGTCGTGGGTGTCGACCCGGCCGTGCTGTGGATCCTGATGCCGGTGGTGGTGTTCGGGTCGGCGTTCGTGCCCGAGGTGGCATCGTTCACCGCGGGTCAGGCCGCGTTCACGATGATGGTGCTGATCTTCTTCAACTTGATCGTGCCGACCGGATGGAGCGTCGGCCTCGTCCGCGTCGAGGACGTTGTCGTCGGGGCGCTCGTCGGGGTGATGGTGTCACTGCTGCTGTGGCCGCGCGGTGCCACCGCCTCGGCGGAGACGGCTGTCGAGGCGGCCCGCGACGTCTTCGCGCGCTACCTCGAGGCGGCCGTGCTGCGCATCACCAGAGGTGAAGACGAGCACATGGCCGACAAGCTCGCCACCATGAGCCACGACGCTATCGGGGCGACCCGGGTGGCGGATGACGCTGTGCGCCAATATCTTTCCGAAAGTGGCGGGAACACCGATTTCCGCGGGCCCATCGTGCGCGCTTTCAACCGGGCGATCCGGGTGCGCGCGGCCGCGGATCTGATCACCGACATTCCCACACCGCCACCGCTCGGCACGTATCCGCGGCTGCGAGAGGTGATCGAGCGCCACGCCGTGGCGATCCGCGATCGGCTGTCGGGCAAGCTCGGCACGGGCGGGGACTGGGCGCCGATCGGCGACGAGTTCGTCGCCGCGCTGCGGACCGAATCCAGCGGCGACTCAATGGCCGTCGCCGCCGCAATGCCGTTGGTGACGGTTGCGGCCGCGATCGGCGAGCTGGAGTTGGTGTACCCGCACCCGGTGGACCTGGTGGCCCACCAGTGACGGATCAGCGAACCCGGTGCGGCATCAACGCATTCGGCGGGATCGTGCCGAACTTGCCTGCGTTGTAGTCCTCGAGCGCCTTGACCAGTTCGGCCTTGGAGTTCATCACGAACGGGCCGTATTGGAAGACGGGTTCGCGGATCGGCTGGCCGCCGAGGACCAGCACCTCCAGCGCGGGCCGACGAGACTCTTGGCTCGGTTCCGCGACGATGGTGATCCGGTCGCCAGGCCCGAACACAGCGAGTTGGCCCTCGTGGATCGGATGTCCGACCGGACCAACGGTGCCGCGTCCGGACAGCACGTACACCAGCGCGTTGAAGTCCCGGTTCCACGGCAGGCTCAATCGTGCGCCGGGCTCGATGGTGCTGTGCGCCAATGTGATCGGCGTGTGCGTGGCACCAGGTCCACCATGACCGTCGACGTCGCCGGCGATCACGCGAACGAGGGCCCCGCCGTCCTCGGACGACAGCAGCTTCACCTCGTTGCCCTCGATCGCCTGGTACTTCGGCGTCGCGAACTTGTCCTTGCGCGGCAGGTTCACCCACAGCTGGATGCCGTGGAACATGCCGCCGCTCTCGACGAGTTCAGCGGGCGGCGTCTCGATGTGCAGGATCCCCGAGCCCGCGGTCATCCACTGGGTGGCGCCATCGGTGATCAGTCCGCCGCCCCCGTGGGAGTCCTGATGGGCGAAGCGGCCGTCGATCATGTAGGTGACGGTTTCGAAGCCGCGGTGCGGATGCCAGTCCGTACCCTTCGGTTCACCGGGCTGGTATTCGATCTCGCCCATCTGGTCCATGTGCACGAACGGGTCGAGATCGGCGGCGCTCACGCCGGCGAAGGCCCGCACGACGGGGAAGCCCTCGCCCTCATAGCCCCGTGGGCCGGTGGTGATC
>LZSH01000527.1 GCA_001665255.1 Mycobacteriaceae bacterium 1482268.1
TGCTGGCCAGTTGGCGGATGCTGCTGGACTCCGGTCGGCTGCAGGATGGCGAGCCCTATCTCGCCGGCACCGCCCGGCCACCCGTGGTGCGTCTGTCGCCGACCACATCTGCCGAAATCGGTGCGGCCGAGGGCGACCCGGTAACCGTCGCCACCAAGCTCGGTGAGATCACCCTGCCGGTGGAAATCACCGACATGGACGACCGGGTGGTGTGGCTGCCGCTGAACTCGCCGGGTTCGGCGGTATACGAACAACTCGGTGTGACCGCGGGCGCCGTGGTCTCGATCGGACGGGCTGAACTATGACAGACCTCTCGGCGTTCGGGCACGACCCGATCTGGCTGATCCTGATCAAGGCGGTCGGCATCTTCGTGTTCCTGCTGCTGACCGTGCTGGCGGCGATCCTGATCGAGCGCAAGCTGCTGGGCCGCATGCAGATGCGGTTCGGCCCCAACCGCGTCGGCCCGAAAGGTCTGCTGCAGTCACTCGTCGACGGCCTGAAGCTGGGCCTGAAGGAAGGGCTCATCCCGGCGGGGGTGGACAAGCCCATTTACCTGATGGCGCCGGTCATTTCGACGGTGCCCGCGTTCCTGGCCTTCGCCGTCATCCCGATGGGTCCGGTGGTTTCGGTGTTCGGTCACCGCACGCCGCTGCAGCTGACTGACCTCGCGGTGGCGGTGCTCTACATCCTCGCCGTCACCTCGATCGGGGTGTACGGCATCGTGCTGGCGGGCTGGGCATCGGGTTCGACCTATCCGCTGCTCGGCGGCCTACGGTCGTCGGCGCAGGTGATCTCCTACGAGATCGCGATGGCGCTGTCGTTTGCGACCGTGTTCCTGTTCGCGGGCACCATGTCGACCTCGGGGATCGTCGCCGCCCAGGACGGCCGCTGGTTCGTGTTCGTGCTGCTGCCGTCCTTCCTGGTGTATCTGACCTCAATGGTCGGCGAAACGAACAGGGCGCCTTTCGATCTGCCCGAGGCTGAGGGCGAACTGGTCGGCGGTTTCCACACCGAATACTCGTCCTTGAAGTTCGCGATGTTCATGCTCGCCGAGTACGTCAACATGACGACGGTGTCGGCGCTGGCCACCACGATGTTCCTCGGCGGCTGGCATGCGCCGTGGCCGATCAACATGTGGGACGGCGCCAACACCGGCTGGTGGCCGCTGCTGTGGTTCACCGCCAAGGTGTGGGCGTTCCTGTTCTTCTACTTCTGGCTGCGCGCCACCCTGCCGCGCCTGCGATACGACCAGTTCATGGCGCTGGGCTGGAAGGTCCTCATACCGGTGTCGCTGGTGTGGATCGCGATCGTGTCGACCGCACGCAGCCTGCGCAACGCCGGTGAAACCGCATGGGCCACTGGGCTGATCGCAGTCGGCACGGTGATCGCTCTCCTTGTCGCCGCCGTCCTGTGGCGGACGTTGCGAGCGAAGACGGTGCGCACGATCCCGGTGCAAGCCATCGATGCGGGCGCGTTCCCGGTGCCACCACTCCCCCAGAAGGAGACCACCAATGCCTAAGTTCCTTGACGCCATCGCCGGCTTCGCGGTCACTTTCGGGACGATGTTCAAGAAGCCGATCACCGAGGAGTATCCGGAAAAGCCCGGGCCGGTCGCCAAGCGCTATCACGGGCGCCATCAGCTGAACCGCTACCCCGACGGGCTGGAGAAGTGCATCGGCTGCGAGCTGTGCGCGTGGGCCTGCCCCGCCGACGCGATCTACGTCGAGGGCGACGACAACACCCCCGACGCGCGTTACTCGCCGGGTGAACGCTACGGCCGCGTGTATCAGATCAACTACCTGCGTTGCATCGGCTGCGGCCTGTGCATCGAGGCCTGCCCCACCCGCGCGTTGACGATGACCAACGACTACGAGATGGCCGACGACAACCGGGCGGACCTCATCTGGGGCAAGGACAAACTGCTCGCGCCGCTGAAGGACGGAATGCTGCCACCCCCGCACCCCATGCAGCCCGGCAGCACCGACGAGGACTACTACCTGGGCAACATCAAGCCGGTGTCCAGCACGCAGGAAGCAGACACTGTCCCGCGCACGCGGGACGCAGACAAAATCCCGGAGGACGTGCGGTGACATCAACTGCCGAAGCGGTCGTGTTCTGGGTGCTCGGCGCGGTGGCGCTGCTAGGCGCCGTCGGGGTGGTCGCCGCGCCGAAGGCGGTGTACTCGGCGATTTTCCTTGCTTCGACGATGATCTCGCTCGCGGTGCTCTACATCGCGCAGGAGGCCCTGTTCCTCGGCGTGGTCCAGGTCGTCGTCTACACCGGCGCGGTCATGATGCTGTTCCTGTTCGTGCTGATGCTCGTCGGCGTCGACCTGACCGAGTCGTTCACCGAAACGATTCGCGGACAACGGGTTGCCGCGCTGATTGCAGGCTTCGGGTTCGGGGTCCTGCTGATCGCGGGCATCGGCAATGTGTCGGTGGCCGGCTTCACGGGGCTGCCCGAGGCCAACAACAGCCAGAACGTCGAGGGCTTGGCGGCGTTGATCTTCACCCGCTACCTGTGGGCGTTCGAGCTGACCGGCGCGCTGCTGATCACCGCCGCGCTCGGTGCGATGGTTCTCGCGCACCGGGAGCGCTTCGAACGCGCCAAGACACAGCGCGAGCTGGCCGAAGAGCGGTTCCAGCCCGGCGGACACCCCACCCCCATGCCGGGCCCGGGTGTGTTCGCCCGGCACAACGCCGTGGACATCGAGGCGCGGCTGCCCGATGGTTCGGGCTCCGAGCTATCGGTGGCCGCGATTCTGCAACGACGGAGCGTCATTGAATCCGCGGACGGAAGTGCAAAGTGAATCCCGATAACTACCTGTATCTGTCCGCTCTGTTGTTCACCACCGGCGCGTCGGGAGTTCTGCTGCGCCGCAACGCCATCGTGATGTTCATGTGCGTGGAGCTGATGCTGAATGCGGCCAACCTCGCCTTCGTGTCGTTCTCCCGCATGCACGGGCACCTCGACGGACAGGTGGTCGCCTTCTTCACCATGGTGGTCGCCGCCTGCGAGGTCGTTGTCGGCCTTGCGATCATCATGACCATTTTCCGCACCCGTCGCTCGGCCTCGGTCGACGACGCCAGCCTGCTGAAAAACTAAGGGCCCGATGACGATTCCGGTTTGGCTCCTGATTGCCCTGCCCCTGGCAGGCGCGGCGATACTGCTGCTGTCCGGGAAGTGGTCCAACCCATGGGGCCACCTGCTCGGCTGTGCGGCGTCGCTGGCCTCCTTCGTCGTCGGCGCTTTCTTGTTCGCCGACATGCTCGGCCGGCCCGGCGAGGAACGGGTCGTCGAAGAAAAGCTGTTCTCCTGGGTACCGGTCGGCGAATTGCACGTCGACTTCGGCCTGCAGCTCGACCAACTGTCGATGTGCTTCGTGCTACTGATCACCGGCGTCGGCTCGCTGATCCACATCTACTCGGTCGGCTACATGGCCGAAGATCCCGGCCGCCGCAGGTTTTTCGCCTACCTGAACCTGTTCTTGTCGGCGATGCTGCTGCTGGTGCTCGCCGACAACTACCTCGGTCTCTACGTCGGTTGGGAAGGCGTCGGCCTAGCGTCGTATCTGCTGATCGGTTTCTGGCAGCACAAGCCGTCGGCCGCCACTGCGGCCAAGAAGGCGTTCGTGGTCAACCGCGTTGGCGACATCGGCCTCGCC
>LZSH01000528.1 GCA_001665255.1 Mycobacteriaceae bacterium 1482268.1
AATGCATCGCGCCGGGAAACCGCGCGCGAACCTGAATAGCCCTGCACGGCCGGATGTTAACAATGTGACTAGTGTTGATGGTGTAGCCTCGCCGGGCCGCGCTAGCTCAAGTCGCTGATTCCGCGGCCCATCACCATCGCCGCCAAGACCAGCAGCAGCACCATCGTCACTGCCTTCTCGTTGGCCAGCAGCCACGTTTTGAAATCAGCCAAGCGTGCCCGGGCCCCGACCCCACCGACGAGGTAGGCGATCAGCGGCACGGTGATCGTCACCGTCGACACCAACAAAAATCCCGCCGCAACGCCCAGCTTCGCAGGCAGGGACCCGTGTGCGGCGCCGATGTCCGCGCCTGCCAGCAGGACGATCGCGAGGCTCGACGGGTCGACCACACTGACGGCTACGCCGATGCCGATCGACCCGATAGGCGAGAGTCGATCGACACGACGCACCAAAGGACTTGGTTTGGTTGGATCTGGCGCCGGGCGTCGCCACCGCCGCACCGCAAGTCCGAGCAGCACGACGCCAATGACGATGCGCGCGATCGACAACGCCGGCGCAGGGTGATCCCGATGGCCAGGGCCGTGTAGGCCGAGAAGTGCAAAGACGGCGATCATGATGGCCAGACACACCACGAGGCCGAGTATTCGACCGCCCACGAACGCCACGCCCTTGGTGGCCGCCCCTTCAGAGACCAGGATCAACAGAATCACGAGAATGGGCAGCGGCCCCGCCATCAATGTGACGGCGAGCGGCAGGATTTGACCAATCGTATTGCCCACCAACACATTCCTCTCGCCGCGGCATCTCAGAATCGCTCAACGTCGGCGTGGTCAGGTTACTCCAGTCCGCAGCGATTCCGGCGAACGCCGACCCGAGTGTGCCGAGTCACTCTGCGCGCCCTGACCCTCCCCCAAGGGGAGACGTCACACTGAGCCCGTGACCTCCGAACTGTCGATCGGCGACTTCTCCCGGATGACGCAGCTGTCGGTCAAGACGTTGCGGCATTACCACGAGGTGGGGTTGCTCGAACCGGCCCGCGTGGATGCGGCGACCGGCTACCGGTATTACACGCCCGAGCAGCTGCCGACCGCCCAAGTCGTGCGTCGCCTCCGCGAACTCGACATGCCCGTTGCCGATGTGCGCGCGGTGCTGGTATCCGCACCGGCCGACCGCAACGCCCTGATCGGCAGCCATCTGGTCCGACTGGAGGACCAGCTCGCCGCCACGCGCAGCGCCGTTGAATCGCTACGGGCCATCTTGGAGCGGCCGGCCGCATCCTCGCGCATCGAACACCGCAGCGTCTCAGCGACACCGGCCGCAGCGATCGCCGCGACCGTCGACCGAGGCGATCTAGTCTCCTGGTGGGAAGGCGCCGTTGCCGAGTTACGGGCAGCGTCGGCGGCCGACGAAGTGCTCACCCCGAGGGGAGCGCCCGGGGCGTTGTTCGGTTTCGACATCTTCGCTCGTGACCGGGGTGCCGCGACGGTCTTCATCCCTGTCGACGGGGAGGTACGGCCTCTCGGCCGGGTGCATCCGGCGACTATTCCGGCGGCCGAGCTGGCGGTCATCCGCCATCAGGGTCCGCATGACGATGTGGATCTCGACTACAGCGTGCTCGGTGAGTATGCGACCCGGCACGAGATCAGCGTCGAGGCGCCGCTGCGCGAGTATTACGAGCGATTCTTTTGGGACACTGACGATTCCACGCAATGGGTGACCGAGTTGTGCTGGCCGGTCTTTCGGGCCGACGCATGAGCGCGCTGCAGGGCCGGCGCGCGGTGGTCACCGGAGGCACGAAAGGGACAGGGGCCGCCATTGTGGCCTGCCTGCGTTCGGCGGGCGCACATGTCACCGCGGTGGCCCGTCGACGTCCCACCGACCAGGAGCTCGATGCCGACGATTTCGTCGCGGCCGATCTCGCCTCGCCGAACGGCAGCGCAGCGGTGGCTTCGCATGTCCGTGACAATGGTGGCGCGCAGATCCTCGTCCACGTCGCCGGCGGGTCCAGCGCCCCCGGCGGTGGCTTCGCACGGCTGTCCGATGCGGACTGGGCCAACGAGCTCGATCTCAACCTGCTGGCTGCGGTCCGGCTGGACCGTGCACTGCTGCCGATGATGATCGAGGGGGGCGGCGGCGCGGTGGTCCACGTCGGCTCGATCCAGGGCCGGCTTCCTCTCTACGACAGCACTCTGGGATACGCCGCGGCCAAGGCCGCGTTGCGTGCCTACAGCAAGGGGCTGGCGAATGAGTTGGCACCCAGCGGGATTCGCGTGAACACCGTCTCACCAGGGTTCATCCGGACAGACGCCGCAGAGGCGCTGATCGAGCGGATCGCCGCGGCAGGTGACGGGAGCCGCGATGCGGCGCTGGAATCGCTGATGGACGCCCTCGGCGGAATACCCCTTGGCCGCCCCGCCCGGCCCAGCGAAGTCGCCGAGGCGGTGACGTTCCTGCTGTCCGACGCCGCCTCATCGATAGTCGGTGCCGATCTCGTCGTCGACGGCGGGACCGTGCCGACGGTGTGAGCGATAGCCTGTGGGCTCGGCCGCGGCAGGGGGCAGCAGCGGCTCCAGCAGCGCCAGTTCCTGCGCGCTCACCCAGGACGGGTTGGCCTGCTGCGGTGACCGGAACACCTCCATCGCGCGCAGCTGTGAGACCGACAGCAGCTCGGCGGCCGTCAACGGCTCAGCCAATAGCGGGATGCGGACCGGCATGTGCAGCCGGCCGCCCTCGAACGTGACATCGCCGGTGACGTGACCCGCGCCCCAGATTCCTCGCCGCGGATGTGACGTGACCCAGAACAGCACCCGCTGACCCGGCCGGATGAGCCGCGAACGGTAATTGTCGGCGACGCACCACAACGACCGCGCCTCGCCGGCGGCCCGCATGGGTTCCAGCGGCGACTTGCGCGGGTTGCACTTGATGACCCACGCACCGAGCACCTCAGGACTCACGCGTTTCGGTGCCATCAACACTGGATCCCCACGCCGGTGTGGTGTTGTTCTTGCTCTTGTTCTTCGTTCCGCTCGCCCGATGGCGGCGTCGCTACTTCGAGGTGTGCGGTATCTGCGGTGCGGTCGTGACCGGTTGAACGCCGGCTACCGCTAGTTCTCCGCAGACGGCCTGTCACCGCCTACCGCATTGCGCTCGTGTTCCGTCCGCCGGGCCAACTCGTCATCGTCGGGATGCTTGGGCATCTTGGCGTGCTCGCGATGGTCGGGATGCACTTCTTCGGTGGGCACCATCACGTCATCAAGATCGGGGCGCTCGTCAGCAGGCATGCCTTCACGTACCCGGCTGCGCGAACCGGAAACCGACACTGCCCACCGGCAGCGGCGCGCCCAATCGCGACGGTCGGCACAACCACGCAACGGCCGCGCTCAAGACAGCGGCCACCGCGAACGCCGCCTGCACACTGACCAGGTCTGCGGTGCCGCCGAGCACCGCCGCCGCGATCGGCCGCGAACCAACGAAACCCACCAGCCACAGCGCCATGATCCGGCCCCGCAACACCTCCGGCGCGCGCTCCTGGACCAGCGTGCTGAGCCCCGTCATGGCCCATCCGAAACCCAGACCGGCGACCGCGAACCCGGCTATCGCCACCGATGTCACAGTGCCGACAGCGAGTATTCCGGTTCCGGCCACCAGTCCCAGCAGCCCGATCGACGACACCCGTGCTGACGGCAGCCGGCCGCGCATCAGCGCCAGCGCCGCCATCCCGATGGCCGCGCCGAGACCGAACGTCGCCGACAACATGCCGACCAGTCGTGTGCCGCCGCCCAATTCGTCAGCCATCGAAGGAGCCAACGTGATCGACGGATCCGAAGCGATACCGGCCGTCGTCACCGCGACCAGCGCCAGCAGCAGCGGACGGTCCCGCCAGACGTATCGGATGGCGGCGCGGACGCGGTAATCGGTATCGGCCTGCCGTGGCGGCCGCGAGGGAAAGCGCACCACGACAAGGAAGATCGCAAAAATCAAGTGCAACCCCGCGCTGACCGTGAACCCCGCGGCCGAACCCACGTGTGCAGCCAGATAGGCGCCCGACGCCGGACCGGCGACGCGGCCGACCGTCATCGGCATGC
>LZSH01000529.1 GCA_001665255.1 Mycobacteriaceae bacterium 1482268.1
GTCGGTCAACGGGCCGCCGAGGCCGCGCAGATAGCCGCTTCCGACCGCGCGGACCACCGCGCCGGTGCGCTCGACGAGCTTGTCGATGCCGCCGGTGTGGTCTTCATGCTTGTGGCTGATCAGCACCAGCGGGATCGTGCCGAGTTCGGCGATGGTGGCGATGTGCTCGTCGTCGTCCGGCCCCGGGTCGACGATGACGATCTCGTCGCTGCCTTTGCCGCGCAGCACCCACGTGTTGGTGCCGTCCAACGTCAGCGGCCCAGGGTTGTTGCACAGCAGCACCGATGCCGTCTCGGTCACTGGACGCAGCACTCCATAAGCCGGGTGCTGGACGTCGCTCATTCGACCTTTGCCTGATCGTCGCTCACGCAACCTCGACGATGATTTCGACCTCGACCGGCGCGTCCAGCGGAAGCTCCGACACCCCGACCGCGGACCGCGCATGCGCCCCGGCCTCCCCGAACACCTCGCCGAACAGTTCGGAGGCTCCGTTCACGACGCCCGGTTGACCGTGGAAACCCGGGGATGACGCGACAAAGCCGACGACCTTGACCACCCTGACGATGGAGTCGAGACCGACCACCGAATCGACGGCGGCAAGCGCGTTGAGTGCGCACACGCGGGCCATTGTCTTACCGACCTCCGGGGTGATCTCGACGCCGACCTTGCCGGTCACCGCGAGAGTGCCATCCACCAATGGCAGCTGACCGGCGGTGTAGACGAGGTTCCCGGTCCGGACGGCGGGCACGTAGGCCGCCAGTGGTTTGGCCAGTTCGGGCAGCGTGATTCCTTGCTCGGACAGCCGCGCCGACCAGCCGGCGCTCATCTCGGCCGCTTCAGATATGCGACGTGCTGCTCACCCGTCGGTCCCGGCAGTACGGAAACCAGCTCCCAACCGTCTTCGCCCCACTGGTCGAGAATCTGCTTGGTGGCATGCGTCAGCAACGGGACTGTCGCGTACTCCCACCGGGTCGGTTCACTCATATGGCTGAGCTTATCGGTCGAGGCGAACCGCTTCGTTAGCATGCAGTGATGGCTACCGAAGCACACGACCACAGGACGGTCGGCTGGCCGTCGCGGCTGACAAAGGCGCGGCTGCACTTCGTCACCGGCAAGGGCGGCACCGGGAAGTCGACCATCGCTGCCTCGCTGGCGCTGGCGCTGGCTGCGGGCGGCCGTAAGGTGCTGTTGGTCGAAGTCGAAGGGCGCCAAGGCATTGCGCAGCTCTTCGATGTGCCGCCGCTGCCGTACGAAGAGGTCAAGATCGCCACCGCCGACGGCGGCGGGACGGTCAATGCGCTGGCCATCGACATCGAGGCGGCATTCCTCGAGTACCTCGAGATGTTCTACAACCTCGGGCTGGCCGGCCGGGCGATGCGCCGCATCGGTGCCGTCGAGTTCGCCACCACCATCGCGCCCGGCCTGCGCGATGTCCTGCTCACCGGCAAGATCCGGGAGATCGTCACGCGCGGGGAGAAGGGTAAGCAGCCGGTGTACGACGCGATCGTCGTCGACTCGCCGCCGACGGGCCGTATCGCCCGCTTCCTCGATGTTACCAAGGCGGTGTCGGATCTCGCCAAGGGCGGCCCGGTGCACTCGCAGGCCGAGAGCGTTGTCAAGGTGCTGCATTCGGACCTCACGGCCATCCACCTCGTGACCCTGCTCGAAGCGCTGCCGATGCAGGAGACGATCGAGGCGATCGACGAACTGCAGGAACTGCAACTGCCGATCGGCAGCGTGATCGTCAACCGGAACATCCCCGCCTATCTGGCGCCCGACGCGCTCGCCAAGGCCGCCGAGGGCGACGTCGACCCCGACACGGTGCGCGCTGATCTCGCCAGAGTGGGAATCACGTTGTCCGACAATGACTTCGCGGGCCTGCTCACCGAGACGATCCAGCACGCGACCCGTATCACCGCACGCGCCGAAAGCGCAGAGCAGCTCGACGAGATCGAGGTCCCGCGGCTCGAACTGCCCGCGATTCCCGACGGCGTCGACCTCGGCAGCCTCTATGAATTGGCAGAAGCGCTCAACAACCAGGGGGTCCGATGAGCACCACGCCGCCGGCTTTGGACATGGCCTCGATCCTGGCCGACAGGTCCAACCGCGTCGTCGTCTGTTGCGGCGCAGGCGGTGTCGGCAAAACAACGACGGCCGCGGCGATGGCTTTGCGTGCCGCAGAGTACGGCCGCACCGTCGTGGTGCTGACCATCGATCCCGCCAAGCGCCTGGCGCAGGCGCTTGGAATCAAGGACCTCGGCAATACGCCGCAGCGGGTTCCGCTGGCGCCGGAGGTGTCCGGTGAACTGCACGCGATGATGCTCGACATGCGCCGCACGTTCGACGAGATGGTGATCCAATACTCGGGACCCGAACGCGCACAAGCGATTTTGGACAACCAGTTCTATCAGACGGTGGCCACCTCGCTGGCGGGCACGCAAGAATACATGGCGATGGAAAAGCTCGGCCAGCTGCTCGGCGAGGACCGCTGGGATCTGGTGGTCGTCGATACGCCGCCCTCGCGCAATGCGCTGGACTTCCTGGATGCGCCGAAACGGTTGGGCGGGTTCATGGACAGCCGGCTGTGGAAGCTGCTGCTCGGCCCCGGCCGTGGCATCGGCAAGCTGGTCTCTGGTGCGATGGGGCTCGCGATGCGTGCGCTGTCGACGGTGCTCGGCTCGCAGATGCTTTCCGACGCGGCGGCGTTCGTGCAGTCGCTGGACGCCACGTTCGGCGGTTTCCGCGAGAAGGCCGACCGCACCTATGAGCTACTGAAGCGGCGCGGCACCCAGTTCGTCGTGGTGTCAGCGGCTGAGCCGGATGCACTGCGTGAGGCGTCGTTCTTCGTCGACCGGCTCTCCGAAGAGCACATGCCGCTGGCCGGGCTGATCCTCAACCGGACACATCCGATGTTGTCGTCGCTGCATGCCGACAAGGCCGACGAGGCCGCCGACGAGCTGGCAGCCGACGATCCCGAGTCGCTGGCGGCTTCGGTGCTGCGGATTCACGCCGACCGGGCGGGGACCGCCAAACGAGAGGTGCGGCTGCTGTCGCGATTCACGGGCGCCAACCCGCATGTTTCGATCGTCGGCGTGCCGTCATTGCCGTTCGACGTCTCAGACCTGGAGGCGCTGCGCGCGATCGCCGATCAGATCACTG
>LZSH01000530.1 GCA_001665255.1 Mycobacteriaceae bacterium 1482268.1
AGCGCCGCGCCAGCGCCAGCGGATCCCGATCCGGCTTCCGGCGCAGGAGCTCCGGGGCAGGATCCGACACCGTTCACCGGTGAAGCCCCGTTCGGACCGCCGAGCTTCGTGCCCGCGAACGGTGCGACCGTGGGCGTGGGCCAGCCGATCATCATCAACTTGCCCGGCCTCGTGGAGGACTCCGGCGCGGCGGAGAGCGCCGTCCACGTCTCGTCGGTCCCGCCGGTTCCCGGCAAGTTCTACTGGATGACACCGACACAACTGCGTTGGCGGCCGCTGAACTTCTGGCCCGCCCACACCACGGTGACCGTGGACGCGGGTGGCACGGTGACGAGCTTCCGTACGGGCGACGCATTGGTGGCGACGGCCGACGACGCCACGCACCAACTGACCGTCACCCGCAACGGAACCGTGGAGAAGACGATTCCGATGTCGATGGGGATGTCAGCCGGCGGCCACCAGACCCCTAACGGCACCTACTACGTCCAAGAGAAGATGCCCTCGGTGGTGATGGATTCCTCGACCTACGGGGTGCCGGTCAACTCGACATACGGTTACAAGACGACGGTGGAGCTCGCCGTTCGCTTCGACGACAGCGGCGATTTCGTCCACAGTGCGCCGTGGTCGGTGGATGACCAAGGCAAGCGCGACGTCAGCCACGGTTGCATCAACATCAGCCCCACCAACGCGAAGTGGTTCTTCGACAACTTCCGCGCCGGCGATCCGATCGTCGTGAAGAACTCGGGCGGCGGCACCTACTCAAGGCGTGACGGCTCGAACGACTGGCAGCTGTAGCGGAAAGGCTTCTGAAGGCTGCGGCCTATGCCATCCTCGTGATCAACGATCAAGGGGACACACATGATCTCGAGGTTGGCTCGGCGTCTGGGCGGCGTGTTCGCGTGCGCCGTGGTTGCTGCGTGCAGCGCGTCGCAAACCGCCGCCCCGTCCAACAAAGGGCCGGAGGAGCTGAACTACTCCCGCCAGATGCCAACCATCGCCAGCGGTGACTTGGCCGTCCGTGGCACCGTGTCGAGCTCCTCGGATCAGACACCGTTCGACATGACCGAGCTGCCTACCGGCTCAACGGCACACACGATGGTGTACCGATCGATTTCCGGCATCACGGGTTCGCCTGCCGTGGTGTCGGGCGCGGTATTCACCCCTCCGGGCGAGCCACCGCCCGGAGGATGGCCTGTCATCGGCTACGCCCATGGAACCGTGGGGGTCACCCCCGACTGTGGACCAACTGCGGATTCTCGTCTGCTCGGTGACATCACTTCGGTGGCGATACAGCTCAATCTCGGGTACGCGGTGGCATACACCGACTACGCCGGTCTGGGCAAGCCCGGCCAGGAAGCGGCGGCAGCACATGCTTACCTGGAACCAAAGACGGCCGCCTTCAACTTGATCGACGCGGTGCGGGCCGCCCGCACGGTGGTGCCGCAGCTGTCGTCGCGCTGGGTGGCATTGGGATCGTCGCAGGGCGGTGAGACCGCGTGGGCGGCCGCCGAATATTTTGCTGATTACGGGCAGGGCACCGACCTGCTTGGCGCGGCGGCGCTGGTTCCCACCGCGGACATGGTTGGACTGGTGCAGCGGGCCGAATCCTCGACGTTGACCAACGACCAAATGTTCCTGTACCCCAACGTGATCGAGGGTTTGGCGTCGGTCGACAAGACAATCGATCCGAACGACTATCTGCACGGTGTTTTACGTGACGACAAAGCGACGTTGCTCGGCTGCCGACCGCCCGCCTCCCCACGCAAGGACGCGCTGGCCGCCAAGTTCACCCCGGCCGACGCCAAGCCGTCGTCGCCGGCCGCAGCCGACCGGCTGAGACAGCGGCTCACCTCCTACGCGCTGCCCCAGCAGCCAACCAAAATCCCGCTGTTGGCGATCTACGGTGGCTCGGATCAAACCGTTCCCCCGGAATGGACCGAGGTCGCCATGGGCCGGGCCTGCGCGCTGGGCGACACCATTTTGCGGATCCGCCTGCAAGACCAAGGGCACAAACTTGATCCTGGTGCGGCCTTAGGCCAGTGGATCGCCGATCGTTTCGCCGGCGTACCCGCCGGCGGTAACTGCTGATCGTCGATCAGCCGCGCTACCACGACGCCAGTGCGGCTTTGGCCGCTGCGGTGGTCGCGGGCGAACTCGTGAGCCGCCAGTCTGGCGCATCCGGATTGCCGTCGACCTCGAACCAGATCAGGCCGCGGACGTCGGTGGTGGCAAGCCAGCTGATGAAATCGCCGATCCAACGGGACTTGTCACCGCCTTGGTCACCGCAGCCAACCTCGTTGATCCATACCGGTTTGCCCGGCGCTTGTTGGGCGACAAGGGCCAACGTAGAGGCGAATAGCTCAGCCGGCTGCGTCCATCGATGGCCGGGCCGGTCGCCGAAGTTGTATCCGTCGACGCCGACGATGTCGACGAAGTCGTCGCCGGGATAGCACTGTGAGATCGCCTCGGCATTGCCGTTGATGATGACGTTCGGGCACCACACCCAGTCAACGCGCTCGGCGCCCGCCTCGTCGAATATGCCGCGGATTCTGCGGTAGGCCGCGACGTAATCCTGTGGCGAGCCGCCCGGTGATCCCGCCGCCCAGGGATACCAGTCCCCGTTCATTTCGTGCGCAAACCGGAGCCGGAACGGCTTGTCATAGGAGGCAGCCTGGTTGGCCCAGGTGCGCACATAGGCGTCGTATCGACCACCCGCGATCTGCCCGGACGTGTAAGCCGCCTGGTGCTGGCCGGCGCGGGGATCCCACGGCTCCCACGTCAACTCCGGGGTGCAGCCGGTGGCCGCCGCGGCATCCAGAAACGCGGTGGGCAGCGAGTTCTCCCAGGCGAATGCCTCGTAGACGGTCAGCACGTTCAGATGCTTGCCCAATTGCTGCGCGGCGCCCTGGGACCGCTGCAGCGTCGCGTCGTCGCGACCCGTTCCCGCAAGCCCGAACTGGCGTGACTGGTGAGATTCGCTTGGGCCAGACCCTTGACATCCGCCGGCGGCCGTAATCGCGAAGGCCGCCAAGGGAATCGATGCGAGCAGGCTGCGACGCGATACCCTCCCCGCCTGTCCGCTGGGCACCGACACCTCCTGAGGTTCACGTGTCCGGCAGAGACAACCCTACGGGACGACCGAGCCGCCGCCCCGCCGAAAGTCAACGCCCACCCAGGTCGATTTGCTTTTCCCGGATCTGCGCCTGGACAGCCGGCAACAGCGCCTTGACCGCGGTTGCTGTCAAGTGGGAGTCGTCGCGGTAGAGCAACGTGCCGTTGCGCACCGCGCGACATTTGTTGTTCTCGCACAGGTATGCGTTGAGATCGAGCACCGGTATGTCGAGGTTCTGGCCCCGAACCTGGTCGGTGACAATGGGTTCGGTCCTCGGGGTGTTGTTCAGGTCGAAGTCGCACGCGGACCAGTCGTCGGTGGCGCCCGAGATGCATTCGGGCATGTTCTTGTTCGGGTACGGAGTATCCCGCAAGTAGATCAACTTTGCGCCCGTCGCCCGGAGTTCGTTCAGGGTTTCATCCCAGGCGGTTTTGAACTCCTGGTAGTCGGGCACGTACGTGGACAGCGAGCTGATCACGATGTACTTGGGTTTCAACGCGACGATCGCTTTGATGCTGTCCTCGCGCCAGCCGAGGCAGTCCGACTTCGTGAACGGGTCTGTGCGGCCGTCCCTGGGTTGCAGCGCGGCGACCGGGCAGGCCGCCTTGGTGAATTGGTTGAGCCGCCAATTGTTTTCCTTGGCGATGACCTGAACCACCGGCAACCACTGCTGCGCGTGGCTGTCGCCGAACAGCACCGCCGAGACGCCGTCTGCCGGGCCATCCACGCAGGTGCTCGGTTGTTCGCGCTTGCCAAGGGGAACCAGGCACTCGTCGCGCTCGGGTCGGTCGTCGAAGGCCTTGAACGGGTTCGGTGTGACCGGTCCCGATTTCGCGCCGGTATCGGCTCCGAACACGGATGCGAAGCTCACTGACGGATTGGACGAAGCCGCCCCGCTGGCCAGGTTGACCGCCAGTACGCCGAGGGTCATCGTCACTGCGGCGGCCGCAATGGTGCCGGTGAAGCCGACCGACAGCGACGCCTGCAGATTGCGCTTCAGTTCGCGCGACGACATGATCGGGCGTTCCAGCAGTGCAGTCGAGGCCCACGCGAGCATCAACGCCGCCATGGTCACGCCCACCAACGCCGGCCAGCCGTTGTTGTGGGTGTAGGTCTTGAACAGCACCAGCGCCGGCCAGTGCCAGAGGTACCAGCCGTAGGAGACTTTGCCGAGCCAGCGCAACGGGCGTATGGAGAGAAACGCTCCGACGGTTGGCCTGGTGTTGGCGGCTACCTGTCCGGCCACGATGATCGCGGCGGCGCCGAGCGTCGGCACCAAGGCGGCCACGCCCGGATACGGCGTGGTGTGGTCGTAGGCCACGGTCGCCACCAGGACCGCGATCAGTCCTGCCCAACCGAGCACCCACATCGCCGCTCGCACGGACAATCTTGTGATCAATCCGCTGAGCAGCGGGCCGGCCACCGCGACTAATGCGCCGACGCCGAATTGCCATGCGCGCGTGTGGGTTGCCATATAGGACAGGGTTGGGTCGCTGGCCGTGAAGTGCAGCGAGCCCACCAGGGAGGCCGCGGTGACCACGGCGATTCCCCAGCCGACGACCATGCGGGTGGACCACCGCATGCGCCTTGCCAGGACGGCGAGTGCGACCAACAGCACGGGCCAGACGAAGTAGAACTGTTCCTCGATGGAAAGTGACCAGAAGTGCGTGGCAACGCTGTCGTCTGACGCCCCGGCGAGGTAGTCCTTGCCCGCGGCGATGAAGCGCCAGTTGGCAAAGTTCATCGTTGCCGCCAACAGATCGAGTGCCTGTCGGAACACCGAGAGCAGTGGCATGAGGAACCAGACGGCGATCGACGTCGCGACGATGGTCACGGCCGCCGGCGGAATGATGCGGCGTGCGCGGCGCGCGTAGAAGCCCCGAAACGACACCCGCCCGTTGCGCTCGAACTCGCGCAGCAGCAGGCCGGTGATCAGGAAGCCCGAAATGACGAAGAACACGTCGACGCCCACGAAGCCGCCGGCCATGTGCGGCACACCAGCGTGAAACAGCACGACCAGCGCGACGGCGATGCCGCGCAGGCCTTCGACATCGTTGAAGAAGTGATTTTGCTTTTTCTTGGTCTCGGCCTTGGGCTTGGTTTCGGTCGTGGGCTGCGGCCGTGTCGGGGCGACGACGGCGGACGGATGCCGGTCTACGCGGTGATGCGCTGCTACTCGGGTAGTGGCGGTACGGGGCATCCGCGCCAGCTTTATCCGCTCGGTCTGGGCCGTCGTGCTGCTTGGCCCAGGGCGATGCCTGACGGTCGGTTCTTCCCAGTACGTAGTCATGGGGAAATCGTCGCGTTTCCGCAGTACAGACGTAATCGCCGGCAAGCAAGAATCCGCTGCTGAACGGGAAGGGTTTCCTATCCCCTTAGTAAGAGGCGGTCCGGCCGTGATTTTTTGCGTACAGGGCTGCGATCGTTCGACGAATACAACCCTGGACGCAAAACGAGCGTGTGACTCGTCTACCTCAGGAGCTCCACGGGATCATCAAGTCGAACCACCCGGACGCGACGGCCGC
>LZSH01000531.1 GCA_001665255.1 Mycobacteriaceae bacterium 1482268.1
CAACGTCGCGAAGCCCGAAATGTCGACATCAGTCAGCTTTTCCACCACACCGTCACGTTCGATCTCCGTCTCGATGAGCCGGCTGATCATGTCGTCCTGCGGGTGCGCTCGCCTTTGCTGAATGAGATTGTAGTAATAGATCCCAGTGTTCATCGAGGCTTCGTAACCCTCTTTGGTGACGGCGATCTCACCGGGCCGGCGCAGCAGCAGCAAGTCCAACCAATGCCGTATCTGGTCGCGGTCCTCCTTCGGCACTCCGAGCATCGTCGTGATGACCTCATTCGGAAACAGCGCCGAGAAGTCGGCGACGACGTCGAAAGCCTTTGGGGCCAGGGCTTCGACGAACTCGTAGACCTTCTCGCGCACCATATCTTCCAAGGCGGCAATCGCACGCGGGGTGAACACCTTGCTCACGAGCTTGCGCATCTTTTCGTGTTCCGGCGGGTCCATGGAGATGATCGTCCTAGGCACCGGGATGGCGTCGTCGTGCGCTTTCACCATGTCAAGCGTGGCGCCCTTGGCCGACGAGAACGTCTCGTGATCCTTTGTCGCGGGCGCCACGTCGTCGTAGCGCGTGAGCGCCCAGAAGTCCCACGTGGCGTTGTAGTAGACCGGTGACTCGTTGCGCAGGCGACGGTAGGTGTCGTACGCCCCGTCGAAGAAATCCTGTGAGAACGGGTCGAATTCGACAGATCCGTTGTCCACGTCGGGCGACGCCGCGCTCACAGGATCGCCCCGGACGCCTTGAGTTCTTCGATTTTGTCCCAGTCGATTCCGGCGTCAGACAACACTTCCTCGGTGTGCTGGCCGTGCTCCGGCGCCCCCGGCGGAACTACCGCCTGTTCGTCGAACTGAACAGGATTTGTCGGCACGGAGAACGGCACACCGTTGACCGTTTCGGTATGAGCTACATATCCGTTCGCGGTGATGGCTGGGTCCTCGCAGAGTTCGGCCGGCGTCTGCACGATGCCCCACGCGCCGGAGAGCGCCGCCAGCGTCTCCCGCCACTCGGCCAAGGTGCGCTTGGCGAATGCCTCGTCGAGCAGCGCGATCAGGCTGACGCGATTTGCGTACCGCGATGCGGGATCGGCGAATCGCTGATCGTCGACCAGCTCGGGCACACCGATCACGCGCATCGCCTCGGCGTAGAACTTGTCGAGTTGCAGCATCATCAGCTGGACGTAGCGGCCGTCCTTCGTGCGGTACGTACCGACCAGCGGGTTGGGCGCGTCCGCATGTCCGAACTTGGGAATCGCGCTGCCGCCGTGGATTTGGCTCACCGCGACATCGGGACTCAAGTTCCAGGCGGCCAGCCCGAGCAGCGACACGTCCACGACCGACCCCTTACCGGTTGTCGCCTTCTTGTACAGCGCCGCCGCGATACCGCCGGCGATCGTCATGCCACCGAGCAGATCCCCGAATGCCGGACGGGACCGTACGAGTTCGTCGGCGTCCTCGGTCAGGACGGTGGCGATACCGCCGCGCGCCCAGTAGGACACGCCGTCGTAGCCCGGCTTGTCCGCATCCGGGCCCTTGGGACCATGGCCGGATCCCCGGACGTAGACGATGCTGGGGTTCACTTCCCGGATGTCGTCGACGTCGATGCCGAACTTCTTGCGCCGTTCCGGCAGATAACTGGTCAGGAAGACATCGCAGGTCTTTGCCAGTTCCCGAACAACGTCCCGACCGCCCGGGGTGCTCAGATCCACACCGATCGACTTCTTGCCCCGGTTCGGGATTTCGATCATGTAGTTGACCGATCCACCGCCCTCGTCGACGATTCCCATGGTCACGAGGCCACGCTGCGGATCACCTCCGTCACGTGGCTCGACCTTGATCACCTCGGCGCCCCACTCTGCGAGGACCGCGCCTGCCGAGGGCACGAACGTCCATGCGGCGACCTCCAGAACGCGAACCCCGTTGAGCACCTTGTCGACGGTAATGACTCCTCCTACAAGCGTTAACGAGCATTTACGGTTTCTGAGAATTGCACTATCAACCCCGTTTGTAAACGCGCTACGGCGTCCGGGACAACCGTTCGGGCACCGCCGGGTCGCCCCGATCCCAAAAGGCTCGCCAGGTCGGCATCCGATGCGGCATCACCGCACGCAGTGGCACATCGGTGGGCCACCGGATGAATTCCGGTCCGGGACGTTCGGTCACGTCCACGGAGTACCACGGATACTCACGTCGTTTGACGAAGTACCAATGGCCGTCGCGTCGCTCGTAGACGTCGTCGTACCGCATCGTGATGACGTACCAGCCGTCACCGTCCTCATGCTCGGCGCGGCAGTAGATGGATCCGGTTGCATGGTCGGCATCGACGAAATCGACTATGTGCCCGCAGATCAGATGGATGCTGCGATAGAACCTGCGCAGCACCCCGTCATACCAGCGTTTGAGGGCTTCTCTGCCGCTGCCCTGTCCCCCGGCATCGACGTCGTCGACGAACAGTGCCACCAGTGCGTCGAGGTCGCGCGCATCCAGCGCCATGGCGTAGCGGCTGGGCAGTTGGGAGATCTCGAAACTGGACTCCAGCCGGTCGAGCCGGTCCGATGGCGTCATGCCTGGAGTCTAATGGCCGGGTGCGGCGTGCGAGAACCGGGATTCTCGTTTTGGTTGCTGAGTGGCTATCCTGTGGAGGCCAGCCTGTCCGAGCGGAGGATTTTCGCGTCGTGCCTTTCCCGACCATCACGCCCACGATCCCCGCCCTCGTTAGGTCGTGCGCAGCGCGCTTCGGGGACAAGCCGTTCCTGATCGCGGATGGTCAAGTGCTGACGTATACCGACCTCGATCTGCGGTCGGCACGGTTGGCGACGGCGCTGCTGGCCGAGGGCCTTGGCAAGGGCAACCACGTCGGGATCCTGATGCCCAACAGCGTCGAGTGGGCGATCGCCTGGTTCGCGACGACGCGCATCGGCGCGGTCGCGGTGCCGCTGAACACGTTCTACAAGGCCTCGGAGCTGGCGTGGACGGCTCGCCACGCAGACCTGCGCGTGATCCTCGCCCAGTCGGGCTTTCGCGGCCACGACTTCCTCGAACGCCTAGAGGAGGCCCTGCCAGGGCTCGCCGATCAGGACACCCCGGGCATGCTCGCCGTCCGCACAGCGCCGTTTCTGCGCACGATCGCGGTATGGGGGACGTATGACCGCCCCTGGGCGACGCGCCTTCCCGATGACCTCGAGGCCGGGCACGACGCCGACTTCCTGATCGACGTCGAATCCTGCGTCACACCGGCCGACGACGTGATGATCATCTACACCTCGGGCAGCACCGGCGACCCGAAGGGCCCTGTGCACACGCACGGCACGCTGGTTCGCCACACCTACAACCTCACGTTCCACTACGGCGTCAGGAATGACACGGTGATGTTCACCGCCATGCCGTTCTTCTGGGTCGGCGGCCTGATCACCGGCATACACGCCGTGATCCACCACGGCGCAACGCTTGTCACCCAACCGGCGTTCGACGCGGCCGAGGCGCTGGAGTTGATCGAGCGTCATCGCGCGACGATCACGCTGGGCTGGCCACAACAAGGCAAGACGCTGGCCGAGCATCCGGACTTCGCGCGACGCGACCTGAGTTCCGTGCTGCGCACGAGCATGCCCGCGATGGTGCCGCCCGATCGACGGCCGAAGGGCCCGAATGCGTTGGGGATGACCGAACTCTGCGGCAACCACATCGGCGTCGACCCGTACCCCGCGCAGCCCGCCGATCGCAGCGAGACGGGCGGGTATTCGATCGATGGCCTGTCGCATCTGCTGGTCGACCCCACGACCGGAGAACCGGTCGCGCCGGGCACCGACGGCGAGATCTGGGTGCGCGGCTACTCGCTGATGCAACGGCTGTACAAGCGCGAGCGCGAGGACGTGTTCACGCCGGACGGCTACTACCGCACGGGCGACTGCGGGGTCCAGTACGAGGACGGCTGGATCAAGTTCACCGGCCGGTTGGGCGATCTGATCAAAACTGGCGGCGGAACCAACGTCACACCCGGCGAGGTGGAACTGGTACTGGCTGGTTGCGACGGCGTCCTCGAGGCGTACGTCGTCGGCGCCGAGGACGGGCACAACGGCACGATCGTGGCCGCGGCGGTGGTCCCTCGCGGTGACGCGGAACTCGATCCCGCGGAGTTGCAGGCAGAGGTCCGCAGCCGCCTTTCGGCATACAAGGTGCCGAAGTTCATCTGGGTCACGGGCAAGGACGCGCTGCCGTTCACCGCGACGGGCAAGGTCAAGAAGTCGGACCTCGCCAAGCAGCTGAGCGGCCTCCTGGCGGATTCTTAGCCGCCGATTGTGCGCCGAGGGGCCACTTATGACACGGCGTCCGCCAATCTGCGTGCAACAAATGGCCACTCGGCGGCTGGTGCCTGAGCCCGCCCGCGAAACTGGGTTTCCTGAATTCGGAAACTCTCATTCTCGCTCCGGTACATTCGCGATGTGGCGCTTGAACAGTTCCAGCTGGACGGACAGGTGGCGATCGTGACGGGCGCCGGACGCGGCGTCGGCGAAGGGATCGCAAAGGTACTCGCCGAAGCGGGTGCAACGGTGGTGGGAACCGCGCGTACGTCGTCCGAAATCAAGTCGACGATCGCCGACATCGAATCCGCGGGCGGCAAAGGCCTTGCGTTGACGGCCGATGCGCTCAGCCGCGACGACAGCCAGCGAGTGGTACAAACAGCGGTCGATGAATTCGGCCGCATCGACATCCTCGTGAACAACGTGGGGTTCGCAACCTACGGCCCGTTTCTCAGCCTCACCTCCGACAATCTGCGCGACACGTTCGACTATTGCGTCACCACGGCGTTCGACATGAGCCAACTCGCCGTACCGCACATGCTGGCGGTCGGGCGGGGTTCGATCGTCAACATCTCCTCGGGCGCAGGGCGGTTCGGCATTCGCGGACTGTTGCCGTACTCGGTGGCCAAGGGCGGGTTGGAGGCGTTGACCCGCGCCATGGCACAGGAACTAGCTCCGAAAATCCGGGTGAACGCCATCGCCCTTGGCGCATTCCTGACCACAGGGTTGCAGTCGAGCTTCGATCTGATGCCCGGTTCGGACGAGAAGCTCAAGGAGCGGACGCCGCTGCACCGCGTCGGCGACGTGGCCGACCTCGGCCGACTGACCGTGTACCTGTGCACGCGGGACTGCTACGCCACCAGTTCAACCTTCGTCGTCGACGGTGGTCTTCAGGGACCGAATTCGGAACTGCCGATCCCTGATCTGTAACCGATAAGGAGTTCAACCCTTGACCGCCAAACCATTACGGATCGCAGTCATATCCACCGGTTGGATCAGCAGCCTGTCGATCCGCGCCGTCGTTCGCCGGCCGCACCTGGACCTGGTCGGGGTGTGGGTGCACAGTGCCGAGAAGGTCGGCCGCGATGCCGGCGAGATCGTCGGACTGGGCCCGATCGGGGTGACAACCACCGGCGATCTCGACGACATCGTCGCGCTGAAACCCGACTGTGTCGTCTATGGTGCGGCCAGCGCCGAGATGGACACCGCGGCCGTGCGGGACTATGTCCGCCTGCTCAACGGCGGGTGCAACATGGTGACAACCAACACACCGGGAATGATGTTCCCCGACAAGTGGATTCCACAACTGGCCGAACAGGTGCAAGCAGCCGCCTTGGCCGGTGGGGTGACGATCTACACCTCGGGCATCGAGCCGGGCTTCGCCGGCGACCAGTTCGCGGTGCTGCTGACCACGTTGTCGAACACCATCCGGTCCATCCGTGCGCAGGAGATCTTCGACTACTCGGCGTATCCCAACCGGGACCTGATGATCGACGCGATGGGCTTCGGCAAACCGCTTGACTTCACTCCGCTGCTGGAACTCGAAGGCGCACAACAGTTTGCCTGGGGACCGCCGATCGGGCTGGTGGCCAGGGCGCTAGACGTCGAACTCGAGAAGGTCACCGAATCCTACGAACGGGTGCTCACCCCGCGCGATCTGCACGTCGCGTGCGGCACCATTCCCGCCGGCACGTGCGGCGCGGTCCGCGCCGAAACCACCGGCGTGGTCGACGGTCACCCGGTGATCACTATCGAGCACATCAACCGGATGGCGCCCGACCTTGCGCCGCAGTGGGCGTCGGCGCCCAATGGCACCTACCGCCTCATCATCGACGGCCAACCACATATGCAATGCGACCTGCGACTCGGTACCGAGGACACACCGGAGTCCGCCAACGCCAACGCGATGGAGGCGACGGCCATGCGCGTCGTCAACGCGATCCCGTACGTCGTCGACGCGGCGCCCGGAATCGCGACGTCAATGGACCTGCCGATCACCGCGCCGCGCAACGCGCTGGACTTTGGGTAGCCCGCGCATGCCAGATATGACCGACCGGGTTGCGCTCATCACCGGCGCCGCTCGCGGACAAGGACGCGCCCATGCCGTTCGGCTCAGCGCCGACGGTGCCGACGTCATCCTCGTCGACATCGCAGGGCCATTGCCGCCGAGTGTTCCGTACGATTCCGCCACGCCTGAGGATCTGGCCGAGACCGCGGCGTTGGTGACCGCCAACGGCAGGCGGGCGGTGACGGCGATCGTGGACACCCGGGATCACGACGGATTGTGCGCGGCCGTCGACGCCGGGGTCGCGGAACTGGGACGGCTCGACGTCATCGTCGCCAACGCGGGCATCTGTGTGCCCGCCAGGTGGGATCAGGTGTCCCCGCGTGACTTTCAGGACACCATCGACATCAACGTCGTCGGCACGTGGAACACGGTGATGGCGGGGGCCAAGCACATCATCGCCGGCGGGCGCGGCGGCTCGATCATCCTCATCGGCTCCGCGGCCGGCGTGACGATGGAGCCGTTCATGATCGCCTACACCGCCAGCAAGCACGCCGTGACCGGCCTGGCCCGCGCGTTCGCCGCCGAACTCGGCAAGTACAAGATCCGGGTCAACAGCCTGCACCCAGGCTCGGTGGCCACGCCGATGGGAAGCGGTCGGATGATCGAGGCGATGACCGAGGCGGCGACGTCGAATCCCACACTGCGGCGCGGCTTTACGAAGCAGCTGCTGCCCGATGCGATCACCATGCCCGAGGACATCGCCAATGCGGTCGCGTGGTTGGCATCGGATGACTCGAGATACGTCACGGCCGCCGCCATTCCAGTGGACGTCGGCGTGACGGGTAGTTAATTCGCGGATCGCCGGGTGACGACCGACGGGCCCGCCAACGGATTGTCGATCACACCGGGCGGCGCCTCGACGACAGCGGGTATCGCGTTGACCGCCGCCATCGCAGTGGCTGCGACGCCGGGGTTCACCCGGTCGGTGGCCGACTGCTCCATATACAACTCGAGGCTCATGCTCGGAGAGCCGTTGACGCGGAACACCATTCCGCCCTGGCCTGCGCGGGATGGCTTTGGCCAATGGTAGGGCCACGGCGTGGCACTGACCGTGGCGAAATATTGCACGGCTACGACGGGCTGTCCGCCGACGATGCCGGCGAGTTGCCATCGATGTGCGCAGACCGTTCCTTGCGGTATCACCCGGAGCGCCGTCTGCAGGTCGTTGGGCGCAAGCGGCGTCTCCCAGTCCAGTTCTATTCCGTCGAGTTCGAATCCGAGGATGTCGGCCAGGTAGCGCACCACGGTGCCCCAGTCTTTGTCCACCTTTCCCGACGCGATGCGGACCGGCACGTGGCCGTCCGGCTTTCCGAATCCCATGGACTCGTGCAGCACATCCCATATCGGGTAGGACTTGTCCAGGTCGAGCGCGTACTCGTCCATTCGATAAGAGTCGACGCGGCCGGCCCCCGCGAGCAGGGCGGTGGGAATGTTCAGGCTGATGAATCCCGGCTCACTGCCGGTGGCGTAGAACGTCGAATTGCCCTTGGCCGCTGCGCTTTCCAACGCGGCGCGCCAGTCTGCGGGAGCTGCGGCTGGATAGACCATCGGGATCGTGGAGAACGTCACGACATTGATGCCCGCCTCGAGGTATCCGGAGATATCGGCGATCGCCTCCTCGTCCCGTCGAACCGCGGTCGCGCAGTACGTCACACAGTCGGGTTTCAACGCCACAACTGCCGCGACGTCATCGGTCGCGGACACGCCGACATCCGTCCCACCGCACAACTGGCCCGCATCCACGCCGACCTTTTCCGGCGTTGACACCTTCACCCCGACGAGGTCGAGTGCCGGGTCCTCGATGACCGCGCGCAAGGCCTCACGCCCTGTCAGCCCGGTTCCGACGTGGACGACGCGGTAGCGTCCATTGCGCTCATTCGTCATCGGTAGAACGGCCCTTTCTTTCCGGCTTCTTCCAAATGTCCGTAGGGGTCGTAGAGGTTCGCATTCGGGAATGGGTTCTGATCGAAGGCCGGCCTGGACAGACCCGCTTCACGCAGCCCGGTGAGCACGGCCAACGGCACCGCGAACGACACCAGGCCCACCGTCATCGAAATCAGCAGCTGCCGGGTCAGCGTCAGCCTCGGTCGGCCCCGCCGTGCGGGCAACCACCGCGCGATGCGGTTGATCAGAACCAGTTCCCCGTCCTCGTCACGCACGCACATCACCGCGACCATGCCGAAGATCACGGCGTCGTAGACCGCCATGATCAGCGGGAACTGGATGTGGCCGATCCGTAGCATCGGTCCGACCGCTTCGGTGTAGAAGAAAATTCCAGCCCGCATCCACGCGAACTGGATGACCCCGTTGAACGGGACGGCGATGATCGTCGCGCCGATGAACACCCGGACCAGCCGGTGTGATGCAAGCCAACCGGCGCGCCGCAGCACGGGGTCGAGTAGACGGTCGTGCAGCTTCAGGAAGCCGAGCCCGTTGAGCAGGTAGTAGGCCGCGTAGCCGCCCAGGAATGCCAGTGCCGGTTCGAGATTCGGCGAGACGTTGACGTACCACCACGAGAACGGAAAGTGCAGCATCCGCGGGTCGAAGATCGCGAATGTCGCCCAGTTGGCGAGTGGGTCCAGCGCGCCGGTGATGAGGCCGGCGAACGCGATGATGACCGTCCAGTGCACCTTGCGCTGTCGCCACGACAGCCACCCCAGCGCACCGATCAGACCGACGGCCATCGGTATCGAGCTGATGGAGACGGCGAGCGGCCAATTGTCGAAGCCGAGGAACGGCGGGTACGGGGCGGGACCGGGACCAGGATTGCTCCTCGTCGGGTCTGCGTGCAGACCCGACTGAACGGTCGCGATCGTCGCGATCGCGAAAACCAGGTAAATGGCGAAGAACAGCCCCCACCCGATCCTGGCGGGCCACGGGGAGCGCCCGATCTCGACCCATTCGGCGGCCCCCGAATTCGCGTCGCGGTCAACGATATTCGTCATATCACGCTCACTGGGAGGGTCGCCCAGCCCCTAACACTGGTGGTGTGCGCACGCTTGGCCGCCGTGTAGTCGACTTCCCAGTCAGGCCACCGGGTGAGCACTTCCTCGACCGCCACGCGCGCTTGCATCCGTGCAAGAGCGGCGCCGAGGCAGAAGTGAATGCCGTGCCCGAAGGACAGATGAGTGGCCTGCCGATGGATGTCGAACCGGTCTGCGTCGGGGTACTGTCGCTGGTCGCGGTTGGCAGATCCGTTGAGCAGCAGCATCACCGAGCCTTCCGCGACCCTCTGACCGTAATGTTCGACATCACGAGCCACGTAGCGGGCCTGCACGGGTGACGGTGCCTCGTAGCGCAACACTTCCTCGATTGCGCCCGGGATGAGGCTGAAATCCGCCGCGAGTTCGCGGCGCTGCTCCGGGTGGTCGGACAGGAGTTGTCCGGCGAAACCGATCAGCCGCGTGGTCGTTTCGTTGCCGGCTCCGACGACGGTGCCCGTGTAGGTCAGGACCTCGCCGCGGCTGAGCCGTCGCCGAGTGCCGTCGGGTTCGGAGACCTCGGCGTTGACCAGTTCGGTCATCAGATCGTCGGAGGGATGGTCGTAACGCCAGTCGATGAACTCTTCGAGCATCGAGCCTTGACGCGTCAGCATGTCGTCGGCCACCTCGACGGGGCCGCCGTCCCTGAGTTCCAGCATGCGGTCGGTGTTCCGGCGGATGGCGACCTGCCTGTCCTCCGGGATGCCGAGTAGGTAGCCGATGGTGCGCATTGGCATCCACGCACCGAGGTCGGCGATGAAGTCGAACGTGTCCGCGCCGCCGAACGGCTCCAGAGCGCGTCGGCAGAACTCCCGGGCCAGAGGTTCGATGGCAGCCATGCGGCGCGGCGTGAACACCCCTGACAACAGCCGCCGGTGCAAGTCGTGGATCGGCGGATCCTCGAAGAGGATGATGCCGGGCGGTACGTCGACCCTGTTGAGAATGATCTCGATGGTGGTGCCCTTGCCGGACCGATAGTCGGTCCAGTTCACCAACTCGCGGGCGACGTCCGAGTACCTGCTCAGCGCGTAGAAGCCGTACTTGTCGTTGTGGTAGAGCGGTGCGTCGTCACGCAGTTGCTTCCACACCGGGTAGGGATCATCATCGATGTCGAAGTCGAACGGGTCGTAGTAGGGGTCAACCTTCACCCTGTATGTCACATGACGAGAATAGGTGTTACCCGCCGCCGTAAATAGACTTTTGCGGATCGGATGTGCACTCGCCGCATCAGCGCACCACCCCTCGCGATCGCACTGACGTAATGAGAATATAGATTCTCGAATGTGAGAATATCGCCGTAAGCGGCGCGAATGGAAGCGGAGGAGGCGGTCATGGCGAGTTCCGCCGTTCGCAGCTTCGTCTTCGCCGTTGAGTTTCGGATTGCTGAATCCGAGCGCGTGGGACCGGTGCTGGCACGCCACGAGGAAAACCTCCGCGATCTGGGCGCGCAATACGCCTTCGTGTACGAGTCGATCGTCGAGGCGGGAAAGGTGCTGGTGGTCATTGGTGTTCGAACCGAGCAGCCGCTATTGAACCTGCTGCGCTCGCCATATTTCTTCGAATGGTTCGACGCCGTGGGCGTTGAAGATCTTCCTGCCGTCTTCGCCGGTGAGACCGTCGAGCGATTCGACCTCGGCGAAGCTCCGACACCGGGAACCGAGGTGCTCGTGGCGGCCGTCATCCGGGTCGAGGACGTCGTGGCCTTCTTGACTAACGTGCGCGAGTCGCTCGGCGAGTTCGCCCGGTCGGGAATTCGCCGAACGCTCGTCTACCGCGCCTTCGACACCCCTCGTGAGGTGCTGTTCCTTCAACAGCTCGCAAGCGCGCGCACCGCGTTGCAGTGGGCCGCGCGTTCGGACATCGCGTCGGAGTGGCTAGCCTCCGCTGGCATCGGCGCTTACCCGCCGGTGTTCGTCGGACGGTTCGTCCATGCGATGCGACTAGCCAAGACCGCCGGCACGGATCTGCACTGATGTACGTCTGCCTGTGTCAGGGTGTCACGATCGAAACCGTCTCCGATGCCGTAGCCGCCGGTGCCACGACCTCTCGGCTGGTGTCGCAGGCGTGCGGCGCCGGATCGGAGTGCGGCAGGTGCCGACGCACGATTCGTTCGATCATCAAGGCCCATTCAGTGACAACAGAACCAAGCAGGGGAAACGGACTGTGAACGATCGGCACTCCAATATCGAAGGCGGACGGATACCCGTGATCGGCCGATAGAAGGGACGACTCAATGGATCTGGGCTTCGAGGGTGCGACCGCGGTCGTCACCGGCGGCAGCAAGGGGATGGGGCTGGCGATCGCCGAAGCGCTTGGCGCCGAGGGCGCCTCGGTGGCGATCATGGCGCGTGGACAGCAGGGATTGGATGCGGCGGCCGAACGGATTCGCGCCGCAGGTGCGCCCGAAGTGCTCGCGCTGAGCGTCGATATGGCCGATGCCGCGTCGATCACGGCGGGATACGCCGCGGTGAACGAGGCCTGGGGCCGGCTCAACGCGTTGGTACACACCGTGGGACCGGGTGCGGGCGCCTTCGACGAACTCGATGACGAGGACTGGCAGGCCGCCTTCGACTTGGGCACCATGGCGGCGGTCCGCTCGGTGCGCGCAGCTCTGCCGATGCTACGCGCCGCCGAATGGGCGCGCATCGTCACCTTGTCCGCACACTCGATCCAACGCCAGAGTCCGCGGCTCGTCGCCTACACTGCGACGAAAGCCGCACTTTCGAGTTTCTCCAAGAATCTCTCGAAAAGCCTTGGGCCCGAAGGTATCCTAGTCAACTGCATTTGCCCCGGCACGATAGTGACCGCCAGCTTCACCGAGATCCTCAAGGACGTGCTGGCCGCCGACGGACTGGACTCGGCGGACCCGCATGACGTGATGACGTGGGTGGAGCGGACCTATGGCCATCCCTGTGACATCGGCCGGGCCGGGCTTCCCGAGGAGATCGCCTCGGCAACTGCGTATCTCGCGTCACGCCGGAACGGCTACGTCACGGGCGCCACCGTCAACGTCGACGGCGGCTCGGACTTCATCTGACGGTCGTCAGCTGTTCCTCGACATCTCCTCGGCGGCGGTGTCGGCCCACTGCGCGTTGTGGCGGCCCATCGTCATGGCGCCGTTCCAACCGCCGTCGGTCCACAGCACCTCACCGCCGACATAACTGAAACGCGGACTACCGAGGCAGACCAGGGGCCAGGCTTGCTCCTCGGGAGTCGAGTACCGGCCGACCGGACCGACGGCCTGATCGACGGTGTCCTTACCCATCAGATCCTGGAAGGCCGGCATCATCGCCGTCTCGGTGGGCCCCGGGTTGATGCAGTTGATGCGGATGCCTCGTCGTCCGATCTCGGGATACCACCAGCCCACCCAGGCGTCAATGATGTATTTCGAGTACGCGTAGCCGCTCCACGACCATTTCTTCTCGTTGGCCGTCAGCCACTCGACCGCCGCCTCGAACCCGTTGGTCTGGAGCAGTCCTGTGATGACCTTGATGTGGTCCTGCCAGCCGATCGCGGCGGACGACGAGATGACGCTGATCGCCGACCCCTCAGGCATTTTCGGCACCAAGCTCTCGGCCAGGTGGCGCGCGCCGACGAAGTTCACCAGGATCGTGTCCCATTCGCTGAACGGCGGACCGGGAAGCCCCGCGCAGCTGAAGAGTCCGTCGACCGGCCCCTCGATGGCCGCCGCGACCTCGTCGATGCTGGCACGGTCGCGTAGATCGATGTGCAGCGCACGGGCGACGGGAACGGTCGTCGGATTGATGTCGAGTGCGGTGACCGTCGCACCGAGGTCGACGAGGATCTGTGCGGTCGCCTGCCCCATACCGGACGCCGCGCCCGTCACGACAACCGATTTGCCCTGGTAGCCCAGCACGTCCTCCATGACACGCTCCTGTCGAGAAACTTCGTTTAACGAATATGAGAACACACGTTATCACCGGTGTTACGGTGGCATCGTGATCGCCCGGAAGCCGACCGCGTGAGCGCAGGTAACCGTCCACTGCGGATCATTCAGTGGGCCACCGGCGGCGTCGGCACCGAGATGGTCACCGCCATCCTCGATCACCGACCCGACCTCGAGTTGGTCGGCGCACGCGTGTATTCCCACGCCAAGGACGGCGTCGACATCGGCACGCTCGTCAACAGGGCGCCGATCGGTGTCACCGCCACCACCGACGTGAACGCGATCCTTGCACTCGACGCCGATCTCGTGTTGTATGCACCGTCGTTCACCGACCTCGATGATGTCTGCGCGCTGCTCGAGAGCGGCAAGAACGTGGCGACGCCGTCGTTCTTGTTCCATCCGCGCCGCATTCCCGAGGCTGACCGAAAAACGTTGATGGCGGCATGCATGAAGGGCAACAGCACCATTCATGGCAGCGGCCTCAACCCGGGCAATCTTTCCGGCGTGCTGCCGCTGGCCCTGTCGGGGATGAGCCGCACGATCGACCGGGTGACCCTGCAGGAGAGGGCCGACTGGACGCTGTGGGACAGCACCGAGATCACTTTCGACGGAATGGGGTTCGGCCGGCCGACCGATGAGGTTACGCCCACCGCCAACGCCTACCTGGGGTTCCTGACGAAACTGTTCGTCGAGCAGACCTGGTTCCTCTCCGACACCTTGAACGCGGACATCGACGACGTCTCGGTGACCCTGGAAACCGTGCCGGCGAGCAAGGACCTACGGATCTTCGATCAGGTGGTGCAGCAGGGCACGACGGCGGGACAGCGGTGGAACTTCGTCGGCCATCGCGACGGCGAACCGCTGATCGAGTTGGAGACGCTCTGGACAGTCGGTGGCGAATATCCCGACCATTGGCCCAAGCCGTTGGACGGATGGACGTTGACCATCGAGGGCGATCCGTCTATGCGTACGCATTTCTTTCCGCTGGCCAGCTTCTCGCGTGAGGCGTCGATCGAGGAGCATGTTCGGGCCGGCCTCATCACGGTGGCGATGCAGGTCGTCAACGCCATCCCGGCCGTCTGCGCGGCGCCCGCCGGCTTCGCGACGATGGCCGATCTGCCGTTGATCCGCAGCTATACGGGCTTCGGAAACGTCAGGTAGTCGTGCGGTTCGTCCAGTGGGCGACGAACGGCGCGATGGTGGACAGGTCGTAGAGGCCGGGTTCGGCGGCGACGACGGCAGGTATCGCATTGATCGCGTGCATGGCGGTGGCGAGGCAACCCTGTTGGGCGTGATCCTCGTCGTGAGAACCGATCTCGAGGTGGATCCGCAGGTTCGGCTCGCCTTCGAAGGTGGCCTCGTACCCGATCTCGGTCGGCCAATCCGGTGCGAGATCGTCGGCCATGCGGGTGAGATGCTCGACCGACATCGTGGTCTCGCCGCAGTCGACGACGACGCCGAATCGCATGGCACCGACCGTGCCCGCCGGGATCGTGCCCGCGGCGACGGTCAAGGCGCGCGGTGTCGTGACGACCTCGCGAAAACCCTTCACGGAACGGATATTCAGCCCGAGCGCCTCGGCGAGCACGGTCGCGCTGCCGATCCATGCGCTGGCCGCATACTCCGTGTTGCTCAGCAACGGAGTCGTGTCGTCGGGTGCATGCCCGAAACCCATGGCGTTGAAGACAAGGTCGTGGCTGGCGTACGTCGAGTAGTTGAGCACCTCCCGGACGCTGATACGACGCGTCCGCTGTGTGAGCCGCGTCAGCACCGGCGCCAGCGATTCTGCCACGAATCCCGGGTACAGGCCCAGCCCGAGAAACGACGATTTTCCTGCGTCGCAGGCACTTTCGATGCCCTCAGCCAGCGATTCATGTAGTGACCTCGGATGGATGAATCTACTGCCGGTCGCGACCACATTCTTACCCGACGCGAGCAGGTCGCAGACGTCGGCGAAGCAACCGGGCGTGTCGGTTTCCACCTTGCCCATGTAGAGCACCACATCGGCGCTTGTGTTGATGATCTCGTCGCGATCGGCGGTCGCGCGCAGGCCAGTCTCGCCCAACCCGCACAGCGTGCCCACGTCCACGCCGGCCTTCGCATCGTCGTAGACGCGTACCCCCACCAGTTCGAGATCCTCGCGCCCGATGACGTGGTGCAGCGACATCAGGCCGGTGACACCCGTCGCCCACTGGATCACACGTGTCATGTCGACGGCATCCTCAATCCCAGACCACGTCGAGTCGGGGTGGCGACCGGAACATGGTTCCGGTGATGTACGGGGGTGGCGCGTCGGGGTCGAGACGCAACGCCGGCAGCTCGTCGAACAACGCATTGAAGATCTTGGTGGTTTCGAGCCTGGCCAGATGCATGCCCAGACAGACGTGGGCGCCGTGCGCGAATCCGATGTGCGGCTTGCGTTCCCGGAAGATGTCGAACTTCTCCGGCTCGGTCCACCGCGTTTCGTCGTGGTTGGCGCTGCCGAGACTGAGCATCATCGTTGCGCCCTGCGGCACCTCCACACCGCCGATCTCGGTGTCACGGGTGACCTCGCGCATAAAGTTGAGCAGCGGGGTTTCCCACCGGATGCCCTCCTCGATGGACTGCGGCAGCAGGCTGCGATCGCTGCGCACCGCGTCGAGTTGATCAGGGTGGGTGAGCAGCGCGAAGGCGAGGTTCGCCGTAGAGCGTGACGTCGTCTCAGCCCCCGCGGGTAACAGGTTTCGCATGAAGCCGTAGATCTGCTCGTCGGACATCTTCACGCCATTGATCTCTGCGCCCGCAAGGATGGACACCATATCGTCCTTGGGCGCCTCCCGCTTCTCGGCCAGAATTCCGACGAAATACTCCCTCATCGTTGCCGACGCCCGCATCGCGCATTCCATATCGCCGCGGAAGCCCAGCATGTCGATCGCGAGCCGGTGGAAGTGCAGCACATCGGAATCGGGAAGGCCGAGCAGAGCGGCGATGACCCGCACGGGGATCGGCATGAACACCGCGTCGACCAGATCGGCCCGCTTGTCGCCCTTGATGTTCGCGATGGTGCGGTCCACCAGCGGACCCACCAGTTCGGTGTCCCACCGCTTCATCGAGGACCTCGCGAACGCGAATTCGTGCAGCTTTCGGTAGACCGCGTGCTCCGGCTCCTGCATTTCGAGGATCGTCGGGCCCTGCAGCGGACGGACGACGTCTTCGTAGCACCGCGTGCTGAAGGTGATGTTGTCGGTGAAGATCGACTTGACGGTGTCGAACGTGTACGCCGTGAAGGTCGGCGGCCCGTCGCCCGCATTGCCGATCATGCCCATCTCCGGCCATCCGGCATGCACCGGCGCCTGAGCCCGCAGGTCCTTGAGCAACGGGTACGGCGAGGCATCGCCGTCGGCGCCCATGCCTTCGTTGAACTTGGCCTGCGCGTCCCGAATGCTCTGCTCGAGCTCCTCGACGCTTCTCGGCTCGAACATGGGACGACTCCTCTACTTCATCGACCCAGACAACATACATGATGTAGGTTGAGTGGACCGGGGATCTCTGGCAGCCGTGAATTTTCAACCAGGAGAAATTGATTGGTAATACGAGTGGCGCAATGGGCGACCGGGGCCGTGGGGCGCGCGGCACTGGCCGAACTCATCGAGAATCCAGATTTCCAGCTGGCCGGAGTCCTGGTGTACGACCCGGCCAAGGCGGGCCAGGACGCCGGAGCGTTGTGTGGGCTGCCCCCGACCACCGGGGCGCTCGCCACGGCGGACAAGGAAGAGATTTTCGCGCTCGGCGCCGATGTTGTCGTGCATGCCGCCAGCAAGGCCCATGCCGTCGACACCAACGCCGACGACATCTGCCGACTGCTGGCGTCGGGCACCAACGTGATCACCACGACCTCCTACAACCACCTGCCCACCTACGGGGCCGAGACCGAGGCGGCATTCGTGGCGGCCTGTCACGCAGGACAGTCCCGCTTCCACGCCGCCGGCGAAAATCCCGGCTTCATGCTCGAACGCCTCGTGGCGACGGTCACCGGGCTGAGCAAGACGATCGACCGCATCGACCTCTACGAAGCCACCGACGTGTCCGCCGTCGACAGCCGACCCATGCTGGTCGACCTGATGGGCATGGGCCGACCGCCCGAAGAGGTCAGCATCGACTCGCCGATCATCAAGAAGCTCGATATGGCGTACCGCCAGGCACTCAACGCGACAGCTGATGTCCTCGGCATCACGCTGGACCACGTCGAAGTCTCGGTCGACGCCACCACCCTGCCTCACGACCTCGAGGTGCTCGCCGGGACGATCGGGGCGGGAACCGTGGTCGGACAGCGGTTTTCGTGGGTAGGCCACTGGGCCGGGCGGCCGCTACTCGCGATCCACGAGGAGTGGGTTCTCACGCGCGACCTGCCCCAGTGGGGACTCAAACCGCTCGCTCCCGGCGAGAAGGCCCCGTTGATCCGCGCCGTCATCAAGGGCGTGCCAAGCTTCGAGCTGGCACTCGACGTCGGGTGGGACGGCCAGTCCGCCACCGGACAACATGCGCAGCCGGGGCACCTGATGATCGCGATGGGTGCTGTCCGGGCGATCCCCTACGTACTGGCGCAGCCGCCGGGCATCGTCACCGCGCCGGTGTTCGGGGCGATCCAATTGACGTCATCGTGAGAGCGCCCGTCACTTCCGCTCCACTGGTCGCACCGAACAACGTATTGACGCCACTCTCTCGAACTTCGCCTGCAAAAGATTGATCGGTGTGACGTTGTGGGCGGCCGAAATTCAGCGCCCGACCGCCCGTGCGATGTTGTCGCTCGGCGCCGCATGGAAAACGTGCCGGCTGCCATCCGAAAGGACTCGGCGGGCGATCAGGTAATCGGATCCCAACCACCCCTGCCTGATGTAGCGACCGAACCGCAGGAACGTCCCCGGCGCTCCGCTCGCCGCCGGAACGAGCTTCACCTGTTCGATACCGGTCTTCACGCCCTCCCCGGTCAACGGCCGCGCCGCCGCCAGACCCCGTGCGATGACAGTGGCGACGTCGTGGCAGAGACCCGGCATGGAGTGCGTGGGGCGACGGCCGTAGCGCGCTTCGAACCGGTCCAGGAAGGCCTGGCCGACGAGGTTGCGCTCGTCATAGCTGTCCAGACCGATCCAGCTGCGCAAATGTCGCATCCACTCGGCGTTGATGTGCGCCATCTCGAAGGCTGTGGTGGTGTAGCGCGGCGGATCCCACCCGGCGGCCTGCAGCGCGTCCGAAAACCCCCACAGCCCGTGGCCGAACCCGACATGGACGAGAGCGTCCGGTCCAGCGGCCCGGAGTTCGGCGACCGCCGCGGCCTTGTCGGCCTCCACCTGGGGAATGGCCACGGCCGTCACGACCCGCAAACCGGCTGTGGAGTATGCCTTTTCGGCGAACGCCAGGTACTCCTGTCCGATCAACGAGGCCTCGTATGCGATCGCGATACGCGACCTCCCGTCCCCGAGCATCACTGCGGCGAGCATCACCGGTTCCTCGGGCATCGACCCGTTGTTGAGGGCAAACGTCCACTCGCCGAGTGCGCCCTCCGAACCCGACAGGATGATGTTCGGGACCTTGGCCACCCGGTCGGCATGCGCAGATAGCGGTACTGCATTGTCGGAGACGTATGGACCGAAGATCACCAGACACCCTTCGGCGACCAACTCGTCGTATCCGCGTTCGACGGCGTGATAGGTGCCGTTGGGCAGGCCAACGACATGGCGCTCTACCAGCTCGATGGGCCTATCTACGACGCCCGCTTCGGCCGCCTCGTCGAATACCAGCTGCAGCGTGTCCAGCGTGTCGTTGTCGGTTCCGGTCCTGGTCGGATAGTCGTTGAGCAGGCCGACTTTCAGCGGGGCGACCGAACCATAGGCGCGCATGCCATCGTCTGCCATCACCGCAACATACAGCATGAAGGTTGCATATGGTGCAACGGAAATGGTCAATTCTGAAATCGCATATGCCGATTGCCGCCCGTTGTTACCGTGGCCGCCATGGCTGTGGAACTCGCGACGGACAAGAAGTACCGCGTCATCCAGTGGGGCATCGGCAACGTCGGGACCCTCGCACTACGACACTTCGCCCACAATCCGGTGTACGAAGTCGTCGGCGTCCTCTGCAATCGCCCGGAGAAAGTCGGCAAGGATGCCGGCGAACTCGTGGGCGTTGCCCCGATCGGCGTGCTCGCCACGACGGACAAGGAGGCCCTCGAAGCGCTGGAGGCCGACTGCGTGTTCTACGCACCGCTGTGGTCGGACGTTGACGAGATCTGCCGGCTGCTGCGCGGCGGCAAGAACGTCGTCGCCTCGGGAGGTGCGTGGTGGTATCGGACCGACACCAACAGCGCCGACATCGACAAGATAGAGGCAGCCTGCGCCGAGGGCGGCACCTCGTTCCACGGCGGCGGCATCCACCCCGGATACGCGGCCGACCTGTTGGTGCTGACGCTGGGCCGGATCGTCAGCCGCGTCGACCACATCCACATCTACGAAGTGGTGAACTTCAACAAGGACACGCTGAAATACCTCGACGAGATGGGCTTCGGGAAGACTCGCGAAGAGTTCGAGGCGCAGAACCTGTTCTCCTCGGCGTGGTCGTTGTTCGCACAGTCATTGACCATGGTGATCGAGGGCATGGGCAAGACGGTCGACAAGTTCACCCAGGAAGTCGAAGTCGGGTTGGCCACCCGCGACATCCCTTACGAGGGAACAGAAGACATGGACATGCCGGGCCTCAAGGGTGTGATCAGGAAGGGCACGGTGGCGTCCCAGCATCACGAGTGGACGGCATGGGTCGAGGGCAGGCCGCTGATGACCTTGCACGAGCTGTACTCGTTCGTCGAGCACGATGCCATCGATCCCCGACCCGAAGCCGATGCCTACTACCACTACCGGATCGTCATCGAGGGCGACCCCGCCACCGAGCTGATCCTGCGAGGGGTCTCGGACGAGCACGGCGATCACGGGAACCCGGGGTACTGGTGGACCGCGATGGAGCCGGTCAACTCCATGCCAGCCGTGTGCGACTCGGCACCGGGCTTCATCACCCACAAGGAACTCGGGCTGATGCCGCTGCGCGGGCTCATCCGAACCTGACCACGCAGAGCGCAACATACAGGATGCATGTTGCTACCATGCTCGCTATGGCCAAGCGTGGGGGCACAGACTCCGAGCGGCGGGCTCGCGGCGATCAGACGCGGCGCGACCTCATCGACGCCGGCTGCACCCTGTTCGTCGAGAAGGGGTACTTCCACACCAGCATCGGCGATCTGGTCGCCACCTCGGGTGTCGGCACCCGCGGCGCGTTCTATCACCACTTCAAAGACAAAGCCGAGCTCTTCCGCGCGGTGTTCGAGGAGGTCGAGCGGGACCTCACGTTGCGGTCGTTGGCGTCTCCCCCACACGGCGCGGACTCCTGGGAGCGACTCTGTGCCGGGCTGCACGGCTTCCTGGAGTCGGCCCTCGAACCCGAGGTCCAGCGGATCATGCTGGTCGACGGCCCGGTGGTGTTGGGCTGGCAGACGTTGCGCGCGATCCAGGAGGACAACAGCATCGCGTTGATCAACGAGATGGTCCGCAATGCCATTGCCGAGGGCATCATCGACGATCTCCCCGTTTCCGAGCTGACGCACATGCTCGTCGCGGCCCTGGAGGAGGGCGCGTCCCTGGTGGCGCACGCCAAGAGCCCGGGCCGGGCCCGCGCCCGGGCGGCGAAGATCCTCGACCGGTTCCTGCTCAGCTTCGCCACGGAACCCCGAAAAGTACTGAGGCGGTAGCGCTTTGCCCAAGCCATGGTCGGTCGCGGCGCGGTGGCGGAAACGACGGTTTCCATTTTTAGACTATCGTTCTTCTACGATGCTGATAATGTGTGTTCGCCCTCTTCCCAAGGAGATCTGATGCCCGACGCGTCGCCACTGCGAGTAGCCGTAGTCGGAGCGTCCGCCGGTCTGGGCCGGTGTATTGGAATGGGGCTGTCGAAGAAGGGCGCACGCGTCGCCTTCCTTGCGCGACGCCTCGATCGCCTCGTCAACGCCGCCAAGGATGCCGGCAACGGTGCCACGGCGGTTGCGGTTGACGTCACCGACGGTGACACCTGTCAGCGAGCTATGGCACAAGTCGTCGAGGAGTTCGGTGGTCTGGACGCGCTTGTGTACACCACGGGAGTCGGCATCCTCGGACCTCTGGCCGAGATGACCGCCGACCAGTGGGGAAACCTGTTCGCCACCAATGTCACCGGCGCATCGCTCATCACCGCGGCGGCCGCACCTCACCTCGCGGCGGCTGCCGGTTCGGCGGTCTACCTGTCGTCTTTGAGCGCGTCGTACTCCGCTCCGTGGCCGCTGCTGGGGGCCTACGCCGTCTCCAAGGCAGCGCTGGACAAGCTCGTCGAGGCATGGCGCATCGAACACCCCAACATCGGCTTCACCCGGCTCGCAGTCGGTGACTGCTTTGGCGGTGAAGGTGACTCCCAGACGGAGTTCAACAAGGCGTGGGACCCGGAGGCGTTGGAGAAGGCGATCAGGTACTGGATGGAGCACGGCTACATGCAAGGCGGCCTCGTCGAGGCGGACCATCTCGTCCACATGGTGCATTCCGTACTCGCCTGCGGTAACAGCAGTTTCATTCCCCATCTGACGTTGGCGCCACGGCCCTCGGGCGCGGTAGCCGAACTGCGGCAATGGTGAAGGGCCCGGTGTCCACGAAGGAGAACCGATGAAATCGAAAGCAGCGGTCCTACGCGGCGTCGGCGTGGATTGGGAAGTCACCGAGGTCGAGCTCGATCCGCCGAAGGCAGGCGAAGTCCTCGTCAAAATGGCATACGCGGGGATCTGTCATTCCGACGAGCACTTCTATACCGGCGATAGCGTCCCCAGCCTGGACATGGAGGAAATGATGCGGGCCGCCGGGGTGCCGGTACCCGAGTGGTTCCCCATGCTGGGTGGACACGAGGGGTCGGGCGTTGTCGAGGAAGTCGGTCCGGAGGTCCACACGCTGAAACCCGGTGACCACGTCGCCGTTTCGTTCTTTCCTGCCTGCGGCAACTGCCGCTTCTGCGCCACTGGACACACTTACCTGTGCGACGTGGGCGCACACATCTACGACAAGGCCATGACCACAGACGGGACCCGCCGCCGTCACCTCGGCGACGAGGATTTGATGGCGATGATGCAAGTCGGCACTTTCTCCGAATTCGTCGTCGCCTCCGAACGATCCCTGGTCAAGATCAATGAATGGATCCCACTCGAGGTCGCGTCATTGGTGTCCTGCGGAGTCACAACGGGATTCGGCTCCGGATCGGTTGCGGCGGGAACTGAACCGGGTGACACCGTCGTCGTCGTAGGAGTCGGCGGCATTGGGATGAACGCCGTTCAGGGCGCGAAGATCGCTGGGGCCAAACACATCGTCGCGGTCGATCCGAACGAGTTCAAGCGACAGATCGCCCCGACCTTCGGCGCCACTCACACCGCTACCGATGCCGGTGCGGCCGTGGAACTCGTCAAGGAAATCACCTGGGGGGTCATGGCGGACCGTGTCGTGCTCACGCCTGGTGTGGTGCCCCCCGATCTCGTGATGGTCGCCATGATGCTGCTACGGAAGGGCGGCACATGCGTACTCACCGGCATGGCGAAGGTCTCCGATTTGATGGTGCCTATGAGTCTTCCTGACATGGTCAGCTCATGTAAGACCCTCAAAGGGGTGCTTTACGGGGAAATGAACCCGCGAGAGGCGATGCCGAAGCTCTTATCGATGTACGAAGCAGGCACGATCAAGCTCGACGAACTCATCACCCAGAGATACAAGCTCGACGACATCAACGAGGCGATGAAGGATCTGCGGGCGGGAAAGAACATCCGCGGCGTCATTGCATTCGACTAGCCGCTCGGCGGATGCAACTCGGCGAGCGCGTGGACCTGTTCGAGGTAGTGTTCGAGCGAGTGGTGGATGAACCTCGCCGAGACAGTCGTCGTGCCCGCCTTTTCCATCGCGGCCAGTGTTTCGCGCGTCGCGCCGGGTTCCTTGACCGGGTCGAGCGGCTGATCGGCCGGCAGCACCACCTCGAATCCCGGCGGAATCTCTCTGGCCCGCAACCATTCCGCGGCAGTGTCAAGCGAGATACCGAACGGGCACCAACCGTCGGCGAGGGTGACCGCACGCCGAAGCGATCGCTTGGTCCGGCCGCCGATCCAGATCGGCATGTGCTGCTGTAAGGCGCACGGGTCGACGGTCAGACCGCCGAACTCGTAATACTTTCCGGCGTAGACCGGTTCATTGCTCGGAAGCGCGACACGTAACGCGCGCAACGCGTCATCGGCGCGTTCGCCGCGGTCGTCGAACGGTGCGCCGATCAGATCGAACTCCTCCTTGAGCGTGCCCACTCCCACGCCGAGAATCACGCGGCCGCCGCTGACGTGATCCAGTGTGCCGTAACGCTTCACGATCTCCAGCGGATGGTGATAGCCGAGCACCAACGTCATGGTGACGAGCCGGATCTGCTGGGTGCGCGCCGACACATAACCGAGGGTGGCCAGCGGGTCCCAGTACCGTGAGCCGCGGCGCCCGGCTTCGCTCGACGGGACGCCGATGTGCTCGCTGCAGGTCAGGTGGTGGTAGCCCAGCCGATCGGCCACCTCGGCCACGCGTCCGATCTCTTCGATTCCCGCGTCCTTCTCCCACGTCAGGGGGGCGCCGCCGACGTTGGTGACGACCGGTGTCGCGATCGCGAGTTTCACTGCAGCGGCTCTTCGCCCGCGAGGATCGTTCGATGCATCAGACGACCACTATCGACCGGGTACTCGAGCACGCGGTGCATTGTGCCGGTGTTGTCCCAGATCAGTAAGTCACCGGGCTGCCAATGGTGGCGATAGACGTACTGGGGCTGCGTTGCCCAGTCACGCAGCCGGGCGAGCAGCGCGCGGCTCTCCTCCGCCGGTAATCCCTCGACATAGTCCGCGGTGGCGCCCAGAAGCAGTGACTTGCGGCCGGATTGATGGGTCCACACCATCGGGCACGACTTCGTCGGCGACTTCTGCCAGAATGCGATCTCCTCGTAGCTCATCTCCGGACGGACGTAGTACTGTGACCGCTCCGCGCTGTGCACCACCCGCAGATCCGCGATGAGTTCCTTGTCGCTGTCTGGCAGATCGTCGTATGCCGCATAGGTATTGCAGAATTCGGTCTCACCACCGATGTCCGACAGTGTGATCGCACGCAGCAGCGTCGCGAGATTTGGATACGGCTGCAGCGATCCGTCGAAATGCCAGAACATCGAGCCCTTCAGATACTCCGCCTTCTGATTGATGTTCTCGTCGAGCGAAATCTTGTAAATGCCGTCCTTGCCCTCGTTTTCAGGGATCTGCCCGAGTGTCTTGGCGATCGCGACCTGTTGTTGGTCGGTGATTTCGAGTCCGCGGAAGAACACGACGCCGCGCTGCTCGAGGATCGCGCGGATGTTCTCGGCTTCACGCCCACTCAACAAGGTGGCCAGATCGGTCCTGATCTCGCTGCCGATGCGTGGCGTGACATCGATGATGTCCAGCTGTGCCGACGTGACGCCCATTATCAGCTCACCCTCGTGAGAATTGTGCTGGCCGAATGCTTTACCCGGGGCTGGTTCCACAGTTCCACCGCCAGTGAAACGGTGATCAGGGAGTAGAGCAGGTTGCGCAGGTTGGCGACATCGTCGGGAAGCGGTTCGGAGTAGTCGAATTTGTCGATGTAGGCGACGGCTTCCTCGGCGGCCGGGAAGACTTCGTCGTAGAACGCCTTGATCTCGTCCATGGAGGTGTTGACGCGTTTCACGTAACGCTCGTTGCCATCTTCGATCGCCCACTCGTCGACGAGGTGCTCGAGGCGCGAGAACTCTGGCGGCAGAACAGCATTCATGATCGTGCCTCCCCTGCCTCGACGTAGTCGCGCACCACCTTGTGCAGGTGACGCAACAGGATCTCCTCGTCGTTCATCGTGAAGTGAGTGAGGACGCCGCTGTTCAGCATGGCCTGCAAGCCTTCTGACGGACTGGCATCCTCCAGGATGATGTCGTTGAGAAAGGTCATCGTCAGCTCCTGGCCCAGCCGCTCCTTGTGGGTGGTGGGCGGTTGGTAATACGCCTCCGTCTCGAAGATGTGCGAGTGCGGCCCCGTCGGCCAATGGGTGTGCACCGTGAACCCGGAGGCACCGAAGATCAACACGAAGTTGGGGAAGAACTGATACGAGTCGAAGCCGTATTTCTCCGACCGGGTGGGGTTGATGCCCCGGGGCATCGGCCCCCTGTCGATCCGCTTGTTCCACGGTCCGGCCGCGCTTGCCTCGAAGACGCATTCGATCGGCTTGGAATACGGCGTCTTCTGTGACGGCTCACCGGAAAACGAGAACATCCGATGGGGACCCTTGAGTTGATAGGCCAGCGCATCGGTGAACGGGTTCGGCTGATCGAATGCGTCTCTGGCCTCTGCGGTGAGGGCGCCGAACGAGGAGGCATGCAGATACGGCCCGTGGTAGCTCTCG
>LZSH01000532.1 GCA_001665255.1 Mycobacteriaceae bacterium 1482268.1
GACGAGAGCTTCCGGCTTGCCGGAGCCGGCGCTCCACAGCGCGTATTTGGCGAGGATGTCGAGCCCGCTGCGCTCGACCTCGGCGTCGGTCAGCTGGAACTGCACGCCCTGGAACGATGACAGCGTCTGCCCGAACTGCTTACGCAGGCTGACATGGGCGATGGTCAGCTCGAGCGCACGGTCGACCATGCCGAGCAGCGTCCAGCAGGGCAGCACGAGTGCCAGCGGTAGGTCGGCCGCCCCGTCCCGGTCGGTCTCGGCGAGTTCGAGCGGTGTGACAAAGGCGGGCCCCGTGGCGCCGTAGCCCGTGACGACGCTACGCACGCCATCCAAAGTCACTGCCGCCCAGCGTGATTCCAGCCCGCCGACGGCGGCGGTCGGCTGGCTCGGCGCCACCGCGACCAGGCCGTCGACGTCGAGATCGGTCGGCCGGGCGAGGCGTTCCGCGACGGGGTACGGCACCGCCCAATAGCCGGCACTGCGGCACAGCGCCGCCGCGGCTTCCAGCCCGTCGGCGTCGGTGCGGGCGTCGAGGTCCCACGCCCCGAGTTCGTTGAGGACTCCACCGACGAGGCCCTCTCTGGTGTCGGGCTTGGCCTCGGCCTGCTGGACCAGCTGGTCGCCACCGGCCGACTCGAACGCCCGAAGCGCCTGCCGCCCATATTCTTTGGCGTCGTCGCTGAGATCGAGGATCATTTTGTGCCCGCCTTGGTGGCCGCCAACAGGGCCCGCGACAGCAGTATGCGCTGCATCTCGATGCTGCCGGAAGACACCGTACTGGCCTGGCTGTAGCGCCAGTGGTCTTCGGCCTCGTCGAGGAACCATCGGCCGCCGGGATCATCGGGCGACACCTCTGCCGCGATTTCCATCAGCACCTCGGCGCTGTCCTGATCCAACTTCGTCACCGCGATGCGGTATGCCGCGGCGTCCCCCGGCTGGATCCGGCCGCTATTCTGCAGCGACACAACGCGATACGCGAGCAGGCGGGCACGTCGGCAATGGGTCAGCATCCGCACCCACCGGCCTCGCAGCTCGGCGGGCAGATCCTCCCACCGGTCGCCGAGCACTGAGGGCGCCGCCGCCAGCAGGCGCTCACACCGCGCATAGCGGGCGATGCCGACCCGTTCGAACGACGTCACCTCCTGAACGAGCGACCAGCCCTGGTCGACCTCACCGAGCACGTCGGCGCGGGTGACGCGCAGGTTGTCGAAGAACACCTCATTGAGGTGATGTGGGCCCAGCATGGTGCGGATCGGGCGCACCTGGATCGCCGGATCGTCCATCGGGACGAGAAAGATGGTCAGGCCGTGCTGCTTCTTCTGCCCTTTACTGGTACGTGCCAGCAAGAAACACCACTGCGCCATCGTGGCGTAGGACGTCCAGATCTTCTGCCCGCTGACCAGCCAGCTGTCACCGTCCGGCCGCGCGGTGGTGCGCAGCGACGCCAGGTCCGAGCCGGCCTCTGGTTCGGAGAACCCCTGACACCAGATGACTTCGCCGCGCGCGATCAGCGGCAGGTGCTTACGCTGCTGCTCGTCGGTGCCATGTCGCATGATGATGGGTCCGACCCAGTTGACGCCCATGTATTGGGCACCGCGCGGCTCGTGATGAGCCCACATCTCCTCGCGCACAACGGTCTGTTCCCAGACCGAGGCACCGCCGCCGCCGAACTCCTCCGGCCACGACAGACACAGCAGGTTGCGGTCGGCCAGCGTGCGGCAGAACTGCTGGGCCGTCTCCAGGTCTGCCGGGTCGTCGGTGAAGGCGCCGAGAAACCCCTCCGGCACATGCGTTTTCACCAGCTCGCGTAGTTCTTGCCGCAGGTCGACCGCGGACTGGCCCATCTCAAAGTCCACAGGCGTCCCTGTCCAGTCCGAGCTCGTGGAGCACGTCGGCGGTGTCAGCGCCGAGCTCACGGGTGGGCCCCGCAATGCGCCCCGGTGTCCGCGAGAACCACGTCGGCACCCCCGGCATTCTGATCGGCCCGTACGCGGTGTCCACGGTTTCGAACAGGCCGACGGCATTGAGGTGTGGATGGTCGAACAGCGCATCAGGAGTGTTGATCGGCGCAGCGGGAATCTCGAGTTCGCGGAACAGGGCCATCCACTCGTCGGTCGTGCGCTCCAACATCGTCTGGGCGACAAGGCCGTAGACGGTGTCGATGTCGTTGGCGCGCTGTTCGAGTGTTGCGTACGACTCGCTCACCCAGGCCGGCCGGACCGCATTGACGAAGGCGTTCCAGTGCTTGTCGTTGTAGATCAACGCCGCGATATGGCCGTCCTTGGTCGGGTATGGGCGCCGGTTCGGAGCCACCGTGCGCGGATACACCGCCGGGCCGAGCGGGGGGTCGAACATGGCGCCGTTGGCGTGTTCGACGAGCATGAATGAGGCCATCGTCTCGAACATGCTCACCTCCACCTCCTGGCCTTCACCGGTTTTCTCGCGGTGGAACAACGCCATCATCGTGGCGTAGAGCGCGGTGAGCCCGGCGACCTTGTCCGCCATGATGGTTCCGACGTAGTTGGCTTCACCCGTCAGTTGTTCCTGCACGGCGGGCAGACCACATTCGGCCTGAATGGTGTCGTCGTAGGCGGGCCGGTCGCGGTCCGGTCCACGCCTGCCGTAGCCGTAGCAGTTGGTGTAGACGATCGACGGATTGATCGCTGCGACTGCGTCGTAGCCGAAGCCAAGCTTGGTGACCGCCTTCGACCGCATCGAGTGGATGAACACGTCGGCGGTGCGAATAAGTGCCTGCAACGCGGTTCGGCCCGACTCGGTCGTCAGGTCCAGCACGATCGCCCGTTTGCCGCGGTTGACGTTCATGTAGACCCCGCTCATGCCCGGAGCGGGGCCGACCGAGATATAACGGGTGTTGTCGCCCGCCGGCGGCTCGACCTTGATCACCTCGGCGCCCATGTCGGCCATGATCTGAGTGCAGTACGGCCCCATCACCATCGCGGTGAGGTCGACGACCCTTACGCCGGCCAAGGGGCCTCGACTATCCATGCTGCACCGCCCTATTAGCCATGCCGAAGCTGTAGCCGATGTGCTGGGCATGCGCGTCGGGCACCACCGGAAAGATCACCGGATCGCTCGCGTTGCGGATGGCGTCGATGTGCTCGCCCACTTGCTCAATCGTCCACGACGGCCGATGTACGCCGGGTGTTTCGGCGATGACCATCTTGGCGATCCGGCCGGCGATGGCCGCCAATATCTCGCCGGTGATCGAGCACGATTCGTGCGCGAGCCAACCGACCGCCGGCGCCACCAACTCGGGCTCCATCGGCGGATAGGCCGAAGTATCCAGTCCCGCAGCCATTCTCGTCACCGCGCCCGGCGCGATGACATTGCACTTCACGCCGTAAGCATCGCCCTCGAGCGCGACCACATTGGACAGCCCGACGATCCCCGCCTTGGCGGCCGCGTAGTTGGCAACGCCGTGGTTGCCGTAGAGGCCGCCGATCGAGGACGTCAGGACGACGCGGCCGTAGCCGGCTGTACACATCACCGGAAATGCCGGTCGGACAACGTGAAACGCGCCGCGCAGATGTACGTCGAGCACGGCGTCGAAATCCTCGTAGGACAACTCCCGCAGCGACCCCCGCCGCACGATGCCCGCGTTGTGCACGAGAACGTCCAGGCGGCCGAAGGCGTCCAGCGCCGCATCGACGATTGCCCTGCCGCCGTCGGCCGTCGCCACCGAATCGGTGCACGCCACTGCCTCGCCGCCGTCGGCGGAGATCTCGTCGACGACTTCCTGGGCAACCCCCCCGTCGGCGCCGTCACCGGTCAGGCCCCCGCCGGGGTCGTTGACCACGACCTTCGCCCCGCGCGAAGCCAGCAACAGGGCGTACGAGCGCCCCAACCCCCGGCCTGCGCCGGTAACGACGGCTACCCGATCGTCGAATCTCAGTTCAGGCATTCACGTTCCGAGCTCGAGGCCGTCGAGATCGCCCTTGTCGCGCCATTCTGTGAGCAGGTCCTCGAATGCGTAGAAGCCGCCCGAGTACGGCTCGCCCAGCGCCGATCGGATGCCTTCGCCGCCGCCGCCGCCTTCGTTGTTGTAGTAACCCGGCGTGCAGGAAGCCAAGAACCCGCCGTCGTCTTGAGCAGTCTCGCGGATCGTCGTGACCCAGTCGTCCTGAGCTGCCTGGCTTGTCTCGACGGTCGTGACGCCCCGAGCCATCGCCTCGGAGACGATGTAGGCGATGTGCCTAGCCTGCTGCTCGAACATCGCGGTGGTGTTTCCCGAGACACCGCCCTGGATGAAGCCGGTGAAGAACTGGTTCGGGAACCCGCGCGAAGTCATTCCGTGCAGGGTCTTGTAGCCATCCCGCCAGTAGTCGAACAGGGAGAGCCCGTCGCGGCCTTCGATCGTGTCGACCGCGTAGCGGCGACTGATCTCGGTGGAGATCTCGAACCCGCTGGCGAAGATGACGCAGTCGACCTCGTATTCGATGCCGTTGGCGACGATGCCCTTCTTCGTGAGGCGTTCGACGCCTTTGGATTCGGACACGTCGACCAGCGTGACATTGGGCCGGTTGAAGGCCGGCAGATATTCGTCGTTGCTGCAGGGCCGCTTACACATGAACCGGTAGTAGGGTTTGAGCGCCTCGGCGGTTTGCGGATCATCGACGGTCGCTTCGACGCGGCGCCGTAGCCGCTCCATGACCTTGTAGTCCTCTTCTTCGTGGAACGCGCCGATTTGTTCGGGCGTCAAGGCCGTCGGGTCCTCGCTCGCCATGATGCGCGCTGTCAGGTTGCGCCCCAACTCGGTCCAGAAGTCGCACACCTGATCCGGTGCATCGAAGACGACTCCCCCGCCCAACGGTGTCCACCGGTGGAAGTTGCGCTTGCGTTCCTCCTGCCATCCCGGCTGCAGTGAAGCCGCCCACTGTGGGTCGGTGGGCTCATTGCGCCGCTCGTCCACCGAGGACGGCGTGCGCTGGAACACATATAGGTGCTGGGCATCCCGGCCCAGATGCGGCACCAGCTGGACGCCCGTGGCGCCTGTACCGACAAGCGCGACACGCTTGTCGTTTAGCTTGTGCAGTCCCCCGCTGGCGTCGCCGCCGGTGTATTCGTAGTCCCACCGCGCCGAGTGGAAAACGTGGCCGTCAAAATCTTTGAGCCCTGGAATGCCGGGCAGCTTCGGCCGGTTGAAGTTGCCCTGCGCCATGACCACGTAGCGGGCGCGGATGTCATCACCGCGGTTGGTGTTCAGCCGCCAACGCTTGATCGATTCGTCCCAGCGCATCGTCTGCACCTGAGTGTGAAAGATGGCACCGTCGTAGAGCCCGAAATGTTTTCCGATGTTGCGACAATGCTCGAAGATCTCCGCACCGTCGGAGAACTTCTTCGACGGCATGAAGTCAAGTTCTTCCAGCAGCGGGATGTAGCAGTACGCATCGTTGTCACATTGGATTCCCGGGAAGCGGTTCCAGTACCAGACGCCGCCGAAATCACCAGCCATCTCGATGACGTGCACGTCGTCGACGCCGGCCTTCTTGAGGTAGGCGCCGGCGAGCAGTCCTGCGATTCCGCCGCCCAGAACGACGACGTCGACATCCTCTTCGAGTGGTGTGCGGGGCGTTATCGGCGTGTGAGGATCGACCTCTGCGAACTCCGCGAAATCGTCCTTGAGTTCCAGGTACTGCTTGGATCCCTCCGGCCGCAGCCGCTTGTCGCGCTCCTGCGCGTACTTCTCCCGCAGCGCGGGAAGATCGATGTCATCGGGAGTTTGCGTGGGTCCGCACGTGTCGAAAATCGTCATCGATCCGAAAGCTCCTGTGGCTCGCCGGTGCCCATGTACTTGGACAGTTGGTAGTGAAGGTTGACGGTGCTTCGTTCGCGATACGGGTTGGGCTTCGTGCCCGGGAAGCCGAGCGACTTCATGCCCTGCTGTACCGCGGCCATGTTCGAGAAGTCCTGTGGCAGCACCGATAGCCAGTTGGGACTGTCTTTCGGCGTGTACTGCCATTCCGTTTGCGGCTCTTGTCCTTTGGGATAGAGCTCAAACACGGCCACCTCGAAGATGCACTTGTTCGGGTCATAACTCGGGTCGGGCCGCGCGCAGTAGCACAGCGCGCTGGTCAGACCCTGGCCGATCTGGAAGTTCGGAAAGAGCTGCCATGCCGTCCCGCTCTGCCCGAGGATGTCGGCCGGGATCGTCGGCCAGATCACGCCGCGGGCCTCGTCGTCGCGGCGTGCCGACGACAGCCAGTGCTCGAGCACCTTGTCGGCCGGGGTGCCCTCCGGAAGCTCGTCGACCAGCCGCTTGGCGGCGTTGACCAACGTCTGCGTGGTCGTCGCGTTGGTCTCCTCCATCGTGTAGACCTGCATCTCCGCGGTCGAGATGCGCGGATCCCCAATGCCGAGACGGATTTTCGACTTGGTCTCGTCCAGACCCTTCGGGGCTTCGTAGCCGATATTGCTGTGCCTGCCCTGCGCCTTCGCCCAGCCCTTGAACTCGCCGAACTTGTTGAACTCGGGGTGGGTGGTGAAGACGTGGTAGGTCTCGTTGAAGGCCTCCATCGCAACCTTCCAGTTGCAATCGAACTTCAGCCATTTGCGCCACTTGTAGCGCATGTTCTCCAGCCCGAACGGGTCCAGGATCTTCGCCGCCGGGAAGAGATAGTCGGCCAAGGGTTCGCAGTCGGGGTCCATGTTGATGAACAGCCATCCGCCCCAGGTGTCCACCTGTACCGGCGCCAGGTGCGTGTTCTGCGGCTTCAGTACGCCCTTCCAGTCGTCCTGCTCGCGGATGTGGGTGCACGTACCGTCCAACCCGTAGGTCCAGCCGTGGAACCCGCAGACGAACGACTTACGGGCGCGGCCGCAGGCGTTCTTCGCGCCTTCCGGAGTGTCGACCAGCCGCCGGCCGCGGTGCATGCAGACGTTGTGGTGTGCCGTGAATTCGTTTGGGCCCGTGCGCACGACGATGATTGAGTCGTCGAGGATGTCGTAGGTGAGGTAGCTGCCCACCTCGGGAATCTCCTCGACGCGGCCGACCTGCTGCCATACCTTGCGCCACAGCCTGTCCCGCTCGGCGCGGGCATAGTCCTCCGAGATGTAGGCCTCCACCCCGATCGTCATCGGTTCTGAAAGCTCTTCAGCGGCAGATGTTTCGATATCGGTCATCACATCTCCTTGATCGCTGCGCGGAAGGTTTCGTCCTTCAAAAACAGCGAGGTGTTGTCGGCGCCGAGGTGGGTCCACTTGAGGTTCAGTCCGCCGTCGACCAGCAGCGTCTGGCCGGTGACATAGCTTGACAGGTCCGACAACAGGAACAGGATTGCGCCGGCCTGCTCCTCCGGTGTTCCCCGTCGCCCCATCGCGATCGCCTGGCGATCGCGTTCCGGATCGTGACCGGTATAGGTGAGCGATGCCGCGGTGGCGGTCACGCCGGGGGCGACCGCGTTGACCCGGATGTTGTCTTGGGCGAGTTCGACGGCCATCGTGCGGGTCATCGCGACGATCGCAGCCTTGGCGGTCCCGTAGGCAATGTGGAACGGCGCGGTGTTCATGCCCGAGATCGACGAGATCGACACGATGGAACCCGGTTTGCGATTGCGGCGGATCTCAGCCGCCACCGCCTGGCTCATGAAGAACGCTGTTTCGAGGTTCGCCGCGAACAACGAGCGCCAGTCGGCGCGGCTCACCCTCGTGGACGGCATCCATGTGCCGGGCTCTGCGCCGCCCGCGACATTGACCAGACCGTAGAGATCGCCGTCTGCGCCGCGCACCGCTTCGACCGCGGTGGCAATGCCCTCGTCGGTGGACGCGTCCGCGGCCACCGGAATCACCGGCAGCCCGCGGTCTGCCATCGGTGCGATGTGCTCGTCGAGGTTTTTCTTGGACCTGCTCACGGCGACCACGGTCGCGCCTGCTTCGGCGACCATGCGGGTCACTGTCGTGCCGATCCCGCCGCCACCTGCGCCGGAGACCACCACGATGCGGCCGTCGAGCGTCAGCATTTCGGTCATGAATCTATTTGTCCGGACAACATACGGTGCTCTGCATATTGCAGAACACTATTCCGCAGCGTTTATCCGGCCGTCAAGGGTCCACGCAGGCTTGGTTGAGCCTATTGTCTGGACTATTCGAGCTTGATAGCGTCCGTGGCCATGAGCTCGTCGCGCACCGACGCCCGCTACTCCGCGCCCGCCCCGAATGTCGCCGATGGATGGCGCCTCGAACGCCTCACCGCGCCGAGCCGGCTGTTCGGCGCCAACGGACTGCGGACGGGTCCCGACGGCCGCGTCTACATCGCGCAGGTGACCGGGAGTCAGATCAGCGCGCTGGACCTCGGCAGCGGCCGCCTCGACACCATCAGCGCCAAGGGTGGGGACATCATCGCGCCCGACGATGTGGCCTTCGACGCCGAAGGCACTCTCTACGCCACCGAGGTGATGGACGGCCGGGTCAGCGCACTCGGCCCTGACGGGCGCAGCCGGGTGCTGCGCGACGACCTGCCGTGCGCGAACGGGATCACCGTCCACGAGGGACGGTTGTTCATCAACGAATGTCGCGACGGCGGCCGGCTGATGGAACTCGACCGGGACACCGGCGCGCAGCGGATCCTGGTGGAGAACCTGCCCTCCCCCAACGCGATGGAGGTCGGCCCGGACGGGCTGTTGTACTACCCGCTGATGACGGCCAACGAGATCTGGCGCATCGACCCCGAAGGCGGTGAGCCGCAACGGGTTGCAGGCGATCTCGGCGTGCCGGACGCGGTGAAGTTCGACGCCGACGGCTGCATCGTGTCGACCCAGGTCGCCAGCGGGCAGGTGCTTCGCATCGATCCGCGCAGCGGCGATCAGACGGTGTTGGCTCAGCTGAACCCCGGCCTGGACAACCTCGCCATCGTCGAGGGCCGGGTGCTGGTCTCGAACTTCACCGGAGAGATCACCGAAATACTCGGCGGCGGCGAAACACGAACCGTCCTGCCTGGCGGACTGAACTGGCCGCTCGACCTCGCGGTCGGCGACGACGGCCGGCTGTACGTCGCCGATGGCACGTACTTCTACGTCGTGACCGCCGACGGCTCCCTGCAAACGGTGGGGATGTTGTTCTCGCCTGGCTATCCCGGCTTCCTGCGGGGGCTGGCACCGGCAGGCAACGGCGAGTTCGTCGTGACCACGTCCGGGGGCCAGATCGCCCGATACCGCCCCTCCGCCAACGAAACTGACTATCTCGCAACTGATTTCGATCAGCTGTACGGCGTGGCGATAGGGCCGGGCGGTGTGATCGTGTTCGCCGAACTCGGCACCGGGAAGGTGCACGCGCTGCGATCGGGCAGCGTCGAGACACTCGTTTCGGGGCTGGACGGCCCCGTGGGCGTCGCCTTCGACCAGGACGGCGCGGTGTTGGTCGCCGAGTCAGGTGCCGGCCGCGTGGTGAAATTGAGGGGCTCGGGCTCCGACGTCGTCGTGGACGGTCTGCAAAAACCTCAAGGCATCCTGGTACGCGACGGTGAGCTCTTCATCGTCGACGCGGGCGCCAAGGAAGTCATCGCGTTCGACCTGTCCGGCGGCGCGCGCACCACAATCGCCGCCGGGCTTCCCGTCGGGCCGCCCCCGGGGGTGGACCCCAAACCGCTCAAGGGCATGCCGCCGTTCTCCGGCCCGCAAGGCCCGTTCGCGGGCATCACCGCGGGACCCGATGGGGCTCTATATGTTTCGGCCGACGCGGACGGTAGCGTCCTGGCGCTTCGGCCTGGCTCCTGACAGGCCCGCGCGCATGACCGAGACGTCTCCCGCTGATCACCGCTACATCCAGGTAGCGCGGGCGCTGCGCAAGGACATCGTGGACGGCGTGTATCCGGTCGGATCCCAGCTGCCCACCGAACACGAACTGTGCGAACGTTTCTCGGTAAGCCGCTACACCGTGCGGGAGGCGCTGCGCAGGCTGCGCGAAGACAATTTGGTGTCCTCGCGCCCGCGCACCGGCACCTTGGTCGTGCCACGGTCCACGTCGGACGCCTACGACGTCATGTCGATCAACGATCTTGTGGCGTTCGCGACCGAGGCCCGGTTCGCGATCGAATCGATCAGCATGGTCACGCTCGATGGCGAGGCGGCCGCCAGGACCGGGCTCGACAGCGGCGAGCAGTGGCTGGCCGTCCGCGGTTTCAGACAGTCCGAGAGTGCCGAATATCCGCTGTGCCGAACGGAGTACTACATCAATCGCACGTTCGCGGCGGTCGGCAGGCTGCTGCAGCGCCACACGGGGCCGATCTTCCCGTTGATCGAGGACCTGTTTGGGGTCAGCATCGTCGAAGTCCAGCAGCAGATCGCCGCCGTCCTGATCGCACCCGCTCTCGCCGACGGGCTCAAGGTCGACCCCGGCTCTCCCGCACTGGAAGTGCAGCGCACGTACAAGACGTCTGACGGTGAGGTCGCTCAGCTCACCGTCAACACCCACCCCGCGTCGCGCTTCCGGCATTCGATGACAATGCGGCGGGTCCGAGGCTAGTGACATGCCCACACTGGCCGACTCCCTAGCCGAAGCCGCACGGCTGACCCCAGAGCGTGTGGTGGTGGTCGACGGCGACGTCCGGCTCGACTGCCAATCGCTGCACAGGCAGGCCACGACGCTGGCCCAGGAACTGCTGTCGCGGATGCCGACCGGCAGCGTCGTGTCGTTCATGCTGCCGAACTGGTATGAGGCCGCCGTCGTCTACCTTGCTGCGACCATGGCCGGCATGCCCGTCAATCCGGTACTGCCGTCCCTGCGCGATCGGGAGCTGAGCTTCATCCTCGAGGACGTCGACAGCCGAATCATTTTTGTGCCCAGCCAATTCCGCGGACATGACTACCGGGCGATGATGGACCGGGTGACGGGTTCGATGGACCGCCCGCCGGAGGTCGTCATCGTTCGCGGAGAGCCCGGTAACCACACCGCCTACGCGTGGCTTCTCGGCCGGGAGCCTGCCTCTGCGGAGCTCCCGACGGTCGATTCCGCCGCCGTGCGGATGATCCTGTACACCTCGGGCACCACGGGCCGCCCGAAGGGCGTCCTGCACAGCCACGACTCGATACACGCCCTGATCTGCCAGATCCGCGATCACTGGCTCATCGAGCCCGGCGACTCATTCCTGGTGCCATCACCGATCGCGCACATCGGTGGCTCCATCTATGCATTCGAATGCCCTCTGCTGCTGGGCACCACAGCCGTACTGATGGACCGCTGGGATCCCGACGAGGCAGTGACACTGATGGCCTCACAGCGCTGCACCCACATGGCGGGCGCGACACCGTTTCTCGAGGGACTGTTGGCCGCGGCCGAACGCGCCGACACCCGGCTGCCCGATCTCAAAGTCTTCATCTGCGGCGGAGCGTCGGTATCGCCGTCGTTGATCCGCAGGGCGGCCGCATACTTCGCCCGGGCGGTGGTGACACGGGTGTACGGCTCGACGGAGGTGCCCGTCACCACGGTCGGCTCCCCGACCGACCCTGACCGCGCGGCCGACACCGATGGCCGACCCGGAATCGCGAACGTCAAGCTGGTCGCCCACGAGGCCGCACCGCCCGGGTCCGGCGAGATTCACGCCCGGGGCCCGCAGATGCTGGTCGGGTACCGCAATCCCGTCGACGAGCGGGACGCCTTCGACGACGAGGGTTACTTCCGTACCGGTGATCTCGCGCAATGGGTGGACGACGATTACCTCGTGGTGACGGGTCGCGCGAAGGACATCATCATCCGCAGCGGTGAGAACATCGCACCGAAGGAGATCGAGGACATCCTGGCCGGTCACCCCGACATCGTCGAGATTTCGATTGTGGGGCTGCCGGATGCGAGAACCGGCGAACGGGCGTGCGCGGTGATCGTGCCGAAGGCGTCGCCGGGGCCCGATGTGGACAGTCTGCGCGGCTTCCTCGCCGACTACGGCATCGCGAAGTTCAAAGTGCCTGAGCAAGTAGTGATCTGGGAAAAACTGCCCAAGAACGACGCAGGCAAGGTAGTGAAGCATCAGATCCGGGCGGAATTGCTGAAAGCGGATGGGTGACATGCAGATTGCGATCGTGACGGGAGCCAGCAGCGGTATCGGTTTCGGCTGTGCCACGAAGCTCGCGGAGATGGGCATGGCCGTGGTCGGGGCGGGCCGTGACGAGAGCAGGCTTGCCGAGCTGGAGGAGGCCATCGGCGATCGCGACCGGGTGGCGACCGTCGCCGTCGACCTGACCGCCGACGATGCGCCCGCCCGCATCGTGGATCTCGCTGTGAAGCGTTGGGGCCACATCGATTTCCTCGTCAACAACGCCGGTGTCGGCAGCCCGAAGCCGCTGCACGAGACCGACGACGAGTCCCTGGATTACTTCCTGGGTCTGATGTTGCGCGCGCCGTTCCGATTGGCGCGCGACGTGATCCCGCATATGAGGCCGGGTTCGGCGATCATCAACGTCACCTCGACCTTCGCGGTGGTCGGAGGCCTGCGCGGGGGCGCCTACTCGGCCGCCAAGGGCGGTCTCACAGCATTGACCATGCATATCGCCTGTCAGTACGGCCCGCAGGGAATCCGTTGCAACGCAGTGGCACCCGGAGTGACGTTGACGCCGATGGTCGCTACGCGGCTCGAGGACGAGCGCTTCCGCAAGATCAACACGGAGATGACACCGCACCAGCGGCTGGGGACCGTCGACGACATCGCCAGCACTGTCGCCTTCCTGTGTTCCGACGGCGCCGAGTTCATCAACGGCCAGACCATCGTGGTCGACGGTGGCTGGAGTTCCACTAAGTACTTGTCCGACTTCGCGCTGAATTCGGAATGGGTGGCACGGTGAATCTTTTCGTCGTTCTCGGCCAGGCCGCCGCCCGTTTCGGTGATCGCGGCGCGGTGTATCTCGGTGAGCGTCAACAGCTTACGTGGGCCGAACTGCGGGACCGGGCGCTGCGGTTGGCCGGTTCCCTGCGCGGTGTCGGACCAGGGGCGCGTGTGGCCATCGCCAGCGAGAACCGGCCCGAGATCATCGAGCTCATGTTCGGTGTGTGGGCGGCCGAATGTGTGTATCTGCCGATCAACTACAAACTGCATCCGAAGGAGATGCAGCAGATCCTCGACGACGCAGGGGCCACACTGGTTTTCGCCTCGCCGACGATCGCCGCCGAGTTGGCTCCGGTCACGGACGTGCCCCTCGAGGTCATCTCCGGAGACGCCTACGCATCCAGGTTCGGCGCGGAACCGGTTCCCACCCCCAACACCGACGCGGCCGAGTTGGCGTGGCTGTTCTACACCAGCGGAACCACGGGCCGGTCCAAAGGCGCGATGCTGTCGCACCGCAACCTGATGGCGATGACGGTCGCGCACCTCGCCGATTTCGATTTGCCGAACGAGAACTGCAGCCTGGTGCACGGCGCGCCGATGTCGCACGGATCGGGTCTATATATCCCGCCGTACGTGTTACGCGCGGCCCGCCAAGTGATTCCGGCGTCGGCGGCATTCGAACCCCATGAGTTCTTCGACCTGTGCGAGCACCATCCAGGCTGCAGCGCGTTTTTGGCCCCGACGATGGTTGCGCGCCTGGTTCAGACCGGTCGGCCACGGCCGGGCAACTTGTGCACGGTGGTCTACGGCGGAGGCCCGATGTACGTCGACAGCCTGAAGAAGGCCATGGCCGCGTTCGGCCCGATCTTTACCCAGCTCTACGGCCAGGGCGAGGCACCGATGACCATCACGGGCCTTCGGCAGCGCGACCACCTCGCCGGAAGCGGATGGTCCGACGACGCCGTGCTCGGTTCGGTCGGCTATGCCCGATCCGGTGTGGATGTCGCGGTGCTGCGCGACGATGGCAGCCCCGCCGACGTCGGCGAGATCGGCGAGATCGTGTGTCGCGGCGACGTGGTGATGTCCGGCTACTGGAAGAACCCCGAGGCCACCGCGGCGACCCTGCAGGACGGTTGGCTGCACACCGGCGACATGGGCTCCTTCGATGAACGCGGCTTTCTCACGCTGCGTGACCGGTCCAAGGACGTGGTGATCAGCGGCGGAAGCAACATCTACCCGCGCGAAGTGGAAGAGGCGCTCCTGGAACACCCCGCTGTGAGGGAGGTCGGCGTGGTCGGCGCCAAAGACGAGGAGTGGGGTGAGGTTGTGGTGGCCTTCATCGTCGGCGACGCCGAGCCGGCCGACCTCGACGCGCACCTACTCGACCGCATCGCCCGTTTCAAACGCCCCAAGCGCTACGAGTTCATCGACGAACTGCCCAAAAACAGCTACGGCAAGGTGCTCAAACGCGCACTGCGCGAACGTTTGTCGTGATCAGGCGCCGGGTCTGGCGCCGAGCGCGCGCTGCATGTCAGGTTTCATCTGCTGCAGCTGCTGACCTGCATGACCCCAGCTGTGGATGCCTTCCGGGAAATTGAACGTCGCGTTCCTGCCGCCCGCTGCCACGTAGGCGTCGGCGAAGGCGCGGTTCGAATTGATCGCGAACCCTTCCAGGAACCCGAGTCCGGCGATGGGCGCGTCGGGGCTGGCCAACGACGGGTCGGTGGCTGTGCCGTTGCCGCAGTAGATCCAGAGGCGGGTTCCATTGGCGGCCAGCCTGCCGGCCTGGACGGTGGGATCGTTGCGCGCCCAGGCCGGGTCGCCCGGCGGACCCCACATGGCGTCAGGGCTGAAGCCGCCGTTCCACATCATGGCGATACCAACCTGGCCTTGCTGGCTGGGCGCCGAGAGATTGAGGAAGCCCGACAGGGATCCGGCGTAAATGAACTGTTGGGGATGGAACGCGGCCAGTACCAACGCTGACGAACCACCCATCGAGAACCCCACCACCGCGTTGCCCGTCGCAGGCACGTTCTTGTTGGCTGACAGATACGACGGCAGTTCCTGGGTCAGGAACGTCTCCCACTTATAGGTGGATGTCCCGCTGTTGCCGGCCGCGGGCCCGTACCAGTCGCTGTAGAAGCTGGACTTGCCGCCGACCGGCATAACCACCGATATGCCCGAGCCCTTGTACCAGTCGAAAGCCGACGTGTTGATGTCCCAGCCGTTGAAGTCGTCGCCGGCCTCCATGCTGTCCAGCAGATAGAGGGCGTGGGCGCCCTGTCCGCCATCGAGAAACTCGACGCGAATATCGCGGCCCATTGCGGTCGACGGGACGCTCAGTTGTTCGACGGGGGCATTCGAGAAGGCGGTGGCCGTCGGCACCACGGACAGCGCCCAGCACACCGCCGCCGCGACCGCCGTGACAGTCAACCGGCGTAGTCCACAGCCCGACCCTCTTCTGACGGCCACCGATGCCTCCCCTGAGCCAAGCCTCCACTTCCAGCGGAGATTACGGCCCTTCGCGGGGTTTTTCGCCG
>LZSH01000533.1 GCA_001665255.1 Mycobacteriaceae bacterium 1482268.1
GCGTGGCGGCAGTCAGCGCCACAGAATCACCGTCGCAACTCAACCCCGCGTTGATCCATAAGACGTGAATCAGCGCTTCTTCCGCTTTGACTGCTGCCTCGGTTGGCATGTGTCACAGCTTTCCGGGGCCCGGGCTGGGGGCCCCATATCGTCACAGTGGACGTTGGCGCCCGTGTCTGGAGCGCTGATTCTGGGTTTACTCCGACCGGTATGCCTTGTCAACGGAATCTGCGGACATAGCGGGGTTTGCCGGAGCGCCGGGCTGTACAGCGATCCAGTCGTACCACGCCTCGAGACCCTCACCGCCGGTCGCAGACAACGGCAAAATACGCACGCCCGGGTTGACGGCGCGTGCGTTGTCGACGCAGCTTTCAAGATCGAAGTCCACATAAGGCATTAGATCGATCTTGTTCACGATGACGAGTTCTGCGGCAGCAAACATATGTGGGTACTTGAGCGGCTTGTCCGCCCCTTCGGTCACCGAGATGACAACCACTTTGCTGTGCTCGCCGAGATCGAAGAGCGCCGGACAGACCAAATTGCCCACATTCTCGATGAACAGCAGCGACCCGGCTTCCGGTTCGAGTGCGTGCAGAGCGCGATGCACCATATCGGCATCGAGGTGGCAACCTGCACCTGTGTTGACCTGAACGGCCCGCGCACCTGCGGTGCGGATTCGTTCGGCGTCGAGCAACGTCTCCTGATCGCCTTCGATGACGGCGACTGGACGCGTGGCGCCCAGCTCGCGAATGGTGCGTTCGAGAAGCGTGGTCTTGCCCGCTCCGGGCGAGCTGGTGACGTTGAGGGCAAGCACGTTGAGTTCGGCGAGCCACTGCCGATTGTGTGCGGCCAGCTCATCGTTCTTCTGCAGCACCTTCTGCTCGAGCGTGATGGTCTCGGTGTGTTGGTGGCTGTGCGGGTGCGGGTGGCCGTGCGGGTGTTCGTGGCTGTGGTCGTGTCCGGGCATGGTGATGACGGCGCCGTCGTCGCCGCAGCCGCAGGTTGCACACATGGTCAGCTCACTTCCATTGAGAGTATTCGTAGGTCGCGGCCGGCCAGCACCTCGACGTCGGCACTCCCGCACGGGCACAGCAGGATAGGGTCATGCAGCTCGAACTGCCGGTCGCAGGTGCGGCAGCGGGCCACACCCGGGCGTATATCAAGATCGAGCTCGGCGCCGTCGGCGACGGTGCCCTGGGTGGCCAGCTCGAAGCAGAACTGCATGGAGTCCGGCACGACGGCACAGAGCTCGCCGACCTCAAGCCTGACACTGCGCACGCGCCGGCCCGCGGCATGCTCACACACCGCGTCGACGACACTCTGGGTGATCGCCATTTCGTGCATGTCTTTCCGCTCGGTCGGAGCCGGTGAACCCCACGATAGGCCGATTCGCCTTCGACCCGCCGCCGATCGGCGTGTCAGGCTTGAGTCGAACAGGTGTTCGTCTAATGTGGGCAGTGTTCGACGGCTAGATGCTGGTCAGCCCGACTTGTCGGTGGCGGCCTCTAGCGTCACGGCCAACTGATCGATCACCGATCAACCGAACACATGAGAACGGGAGACTCAGATGTCGCAGGCCCCTGATCGCGAGAAAGCCCTCGAGCTGGCGCTCGCGCAGATCGACAAGAACTTTGGCAAGGGTTCGGTGATGCGACTCGGCGAGGAAGTGCGCCAGCCGATCTCCGTCATCCCAACCGGCTCCATCGCCCTCGACGTGGCGCTCGGCATCGGCGGCCTGCCGC
>LZSH01000534.1 GCA_001665255.1 Mycobacteriaceae bacterium 1482268.1
GATCGTCGAGCACGCTTTACCCGACCGCTGACAGTTCGACCGCCGTCGAATCATTCCGCACCTACCGTGCGGATATGGACACGAGAAAATTCACTGTCGATGCGGCACTGAGCCTGGTCGCGGCATACCTGGGTCTCTTCGTCGGCCTGGTCGACGCCAACGCGATCAACCTCGCGCTGCCCGCTGTCCGCACCGACCTCGGCGGCGGCATCTCGGGCGCGCAATGGACGATCGACGCCTACAACGTCACCTTCGCCGCGCTTCTGTTGACGTCGGGGTCGCTCGGGGACCGGTTCGGTAGGCGAAGGCTGCTGCGGGTCGGGCTGACGTTGTTCGTCGTCGCTTCACTCGCCTGCGCAACCGCGCCGTCGCTGCCTGTGCTGCTGACCGCGCGCTCGGCGCAGGGGGTCGGCGCTGCGCTGATGCTGCCGCAGGGCCTGGCCATCGCCGCGGCAGCCTTCCCCGATCCGATCCAGCGGGGGCGAGCAACCGCAGCCTGGGCAATCTCGGCGGCGTTGAGCACCGCAATTGGTCCGATCCTCGGCGGCGTGCTGACCGACACGATCGGCTGGCGTTACATCTTCTGGCTCAACATTCCCGTCGGACTCGTTGCGCTGCTGATGACCCGTCGCTACCTCCCGGAATCCCGGGACAACGGGGCGTCGCGCATCGATGTGCGGGGTCAAACGCTGGCCGTCGTCGGCCTTGCCACACTGACGATCGTTCTCGTCGAGGGACGCTCGACATCTCCTGTCTGGATGGCGGTGCTGGCCGTGTGCGCTGTGGCCTCGATGGCGGCATTCGTGCGCAGCCAGCGTCGCTCCGCTACACCAATGCTGCCGCTCGACCTGTTTCGCAGCCGGCGGCTGACGGCGGCGCTCATCGCGACGTTCGCGATGACGTTCGGCATCTATGGCCTGCTGTTGGTGAACAGCTTTGTCTTCCAACAACAACGGGAAGTGAGCGCGCTGGAGACCGCGGTCTGGTTTCTGCCGATGCCTTTGACGTATCTGGTGCTCATCCCTTTCGTCAACATGTTGGCGCACCGGACGGGCCCTCGACTGCCGATGACCGTGGGCCTGGGCCTGATGGCGGCGGGGCTGCTGCTCTACGCCTTTGCGGGACCCCAGGCCGACGTGTGGCTGTTGGAGTTGTCGTTCCTCCTGGCCGGCGCGGGGCTGGCGCTCAATACGGGACCTGCAGTGGGGCTCGCGATGGCCGCGGTACCGGTGCGACGGGCCGGGCTGGCTTCGGGTGTGGTCAACCTTGCCCGGCTGGTGGGTATCACTGTCGGAGTGGCGGTGTTGGGTAGTGCCATGGCCGCTGTCGGCGCGCAGACCGCGATGGCGCTGGGTGGTGCCGTCCAGCTGATCGGCGCCGCGGTGGCGTGGCGAGGGACCCGAACCGACACAGGCTCGACGAAGGAGGTCTGCCATGCGTGACGTGGCCGCACTGCCGACAAGCGGAGACGCCGACATCGCCGCGCTGGCCTCGCTGCTGGCCGATCCGGCGCGCTGCACGGTGCTGCTCGCACTTGACGACGGCCGCGCGCTGCCCGCCAGCGTCCTCGCCGACGAGGCGGGCATCAGCAGGTCCACAGCCAGCAGCCACCTCGGCAAGCTGACCGATGCGGGGCTTCTGACGGTGGAGACGCACGGCAGGCACCGCTATTACCGGTTGGCCGGACCCGAGGTCGGTGACCTCCTGGAACATCTAGTTCGGCTTGCGCCACCACGGCCGGTCCGGTCGCTGCGCGAGGGCACCCGCGCTGCCCGATTACGTTCAGCGCGTACGTGTTACGACCACCTCGCCGGCAGGCTCGGTGTACAGATCATGGGCAGCCTGCTGGAGCGCGAGGCGCTGGTCGGCGGTGACGGGCGCTACGACCCGAGCCGGGACGGCCACGACGCGCTGAGCAAGCCCGGCCACGACATCCAGTACGAGCTGACCGATAGCGGACGTGGCTTCCTCACCGACATCGGCGTCGAATTGCCAACGGGCAGACGGCCCCTCGTGCGGTACTGCGTGGACTGGACCGAACAACGCCACCACCTGTCCGGGGCGCTGGGCCGGGCGGTACTGGACCGCTTCCTCGCCGCTGGCTGGGCGAGACGAGCACCGCGCGGACGCGCAGTGACGGTCACCGACAAGGGGCAGACTGCGTTGGCGGAGGTCTTCGATATCGACTGGCAGCAGTGATCATAGTTCGGCAGCCCACGCGATATGCCCTTCGAAGCCAACATCATTGGCCATGTGGCGCGCCCGCTCGCGGAAGGCCGAGGACCTGGTCGGCCTAGCGGGCGGCCTTTTTGCGCTCGATGTCGGCCAGCGCCGCGGCCAATTTGGCGCGCTCAGCGGCTGAGGTGTCCCACGCCAGCTTCCGGTTCTTGACGACCTTGGCGGGCGCCCCCACCGCGATCGAGTAGTCGGGGATATCGCCCTTGACGACTGCGTGCGAGCCGAGCACGCACCCCTTGCCGACGGTGGTGTTGCGCAGGATGGTGACCTTGGTGGCGATCCAGGTGTCAGGCCCGATTCTCACTGGGCCCTTGAGGATGCCCTGGTCTTTGATCGGCATATTGATGTCGTCCATCCTGTGGTCGAAGTCGCAGACGTAAACCCAGTCCGCCATCAGCACGGAGTCACCCAGCTCGATGTCGATGTAGGTGTTGATGACGTTGTCGCGACCCAGCACGACTTTGTCCCCGAAGCGCAGCGATCCCTCATGGCAGCGAATCGTGTTCTTGTCGCCGATGTGGACCCACCGGCCGATCTCCATCGTCGACAGCTCGGGGGTGGCCTGGATCTCCACACCCTTTCCGAGGAAGACCATGCCCCTGGTGATGATGTGCGGGTTGGCCAGCTTGAACTTCAGCAGACGCCAATACCGCACCAGATACCACGGCGTGTATGCGCGATTGGCGATCACCCATTTCAGGGACGCCATCGTGAGGAATTTGGCCTGGCGCGGGTCGCGCAGCTGCGATCCCCGCCACCGCTTGTGCAGCGGCGCGCCCCACATCGTCGTCATGGCCGGAAAGCCTACGCGAGCGTTTGGGCCCCGAACGGTTACCCTCACGTGGGCCTACAACAGCGACGGGAAGGATCGAGTGTTCCGGCGATTCATCGTGCTGGCCGTGTTGGCACTGACAGCGCTGATCACGGGTGCGCTTGCCGGTTGCGGTAACACCGACTCCTGGGTCGACGCGCACGCCTCCGACGGCTGGCCCGCCCAATACGGCGACGCCGCCAACAGCAGCTACGCCAGCGTGGCCGGCGCCGAGGCGCTCAATCTGCAGTGGAGCCGTTCGGTGAAGGGCGAGCTCGGCGCGGCGGCCGCGCTGGGGTCGGGCCGGTACCTGGCGGTCAACGGGCAGACCGCGGATGGCTGCTCGCTGATGGTGTGGGAAGCCGACAACAAGGCCCGGCAGCGCTGGTGCACTCGGCTGTGGCCGGGCGGCGGTTCATCGAGTCCGCTGTGGGACGGTTTCGACAATCTCTACATCGGTCAGCCCGGCGCAATGCTGTCGTTCCCGCCGACGCAGTGGATCCGGTGGCGGCAGCCGGTCATCGGGATGCCCACCACGGCAAGGATTCTCGCGCCCGATCAACTTCTGGTCGTGACGCATCTCGGTCAGGTGCTGCTCTTTGACGCCCATCGCGGCACCGTGATCGGCACTCCGCTGGATCTGGTCGAAGGCATCGACCCGACGGATTCACAACGCGGCCTGGCCGATTGCCGGCTGGGTCGGCCGGGCTGCCCGGTCGCAGCGGCCCCGGCCTTCGCCGCCAAGTCGGGAGTGGTCGTCGTGCCGGTGTGGCAGCCCCGGGCGCCGGCACCGGTGCTCGTCGGGTTGAAGTACAACCCTGACCGCACTCCCAACTTGTCGGTCGCCTGGACCAGCGACGCGATCAAGGCGGGGACGATCGCCAGCCCCGTAGCGTCTGCCGACGGCTCGACGATCTACGTCAACGGCCGCGACGAGAAACTGTGGGCGGTCGACGTCACCAATGGCAGGCCGAAGTGGTCGATCCCGCTGAAGTTCCTGTCACAGACCCCGCCTTCGGTAGCGCCGGAGGGCTTGATCCTTGCCGGCGGCGGACCCGACACCAAGCTGGTCGCGCTCCGCGACGGCGGTGACCATCCCGATGTGGCGTGGACCCGAGATGACGTCGCACCGTTGACCACTGCGAGCCAGGCGGGCGCTCACGTCGCCTACACCGTCGTCAAGGACGGCGAGAACGGCCAGGCTCTGCTGGTGTTCGACCCCGCCGATGGTCGCACTGTGAACAAGTACCCGCTGCCGGAAGCCGCCGGGTATCCGGTCGGGGTGTCGATCGGCCATGACCGCCGCGTCGTCGTCTCGACGAGCGCGGGCCAGGTCTACGGCTTCGCCCCGGCCTAATTCCGGTTAGGCGATCATCCGGTCGACCGGTGCCCGCGGAATCGACACCGTGAGGGCGCCCGCCGCCTCCGGCAGGATCGTGCCCTGCCCGAAGAAGAACACCAGCGCGTCGTTCTGGATGGCGAAGTTCTCATACGTCGACGGGTTCAAGCCCACCTCGGGTGCGATCGCGGGTTTGGTTCCCATCTGCTTCTCCAACTCGGTCTGCACGAGCGGGAAGATCACCGGCCACGGATTGGCGCCGGGCTGGAACAGCGGCTGCGTTTTCTCGCGGCCACCGGTGTCGAGCACGATGGGCCAGCGCAGGGTCTGATCCCAGTTGAACGCCTTGAAGAAGGTCTGCGGGTGCGCCCCACCGACGTTTTGGTAGACCTTGAACACCACCGACTGCGTGCCCCGCGGCGGCACCGCCGAGTTGTATTCGGTCGGCACGACTTCCAGTTGGTAGGGCTGGGTGCGCATGTCAGGCGACTTCGCGACGTTGACGAATCCGTCGCGCGTCTGCTTGACCCAGTCGAAAACGGCCTGCACGTCCGGATAGCTGGCCGGGTAGGTGATGTTCAGGTTGTAGCCGGTATCGGCCTCCTGGATCACGCAATTCTGTCCGACGAGGTTTCCCTTGAGATCCGAGCACTTCGGCGGCGCGGCGGACGCCGGGGCGGCGCCGACGACGGTGGAGAAACTGACGAATGCGGCCGCAGTGGCTGCGAGAATCGACGTGGCGATACGCATGGGTGAATCCTCTTTTGAAGCCAGAGCGGCACCGTAGCCGCCGACGCAACAATACAGGCCACAAGAAGAGGTCCTCAGCGTGACGGTCGGCAGATGAATGCCGTTGCCCGACTTGCCGAGCCAGAGCCGATGCGGGTGATCACCAGCGAAACCTGTCGGGAACCGCGAAGCTTGAGCCGCCTGCGCAACGCATCCGGGTCGACGTCGACGCCGCGCACCAGGATTTCTACGGCACCTGCGTCGTGCGCCAACAGCGCCTGTCGCAACCGCTTCTCGTGGTAGCCGAGCTCGTCGAGCACCTCGAATCCGCGCACACCGTAGGGCAATCGGTCACCTGTCAGGTAGGCGATATCCGGATCCAGCTGCCACAACCCGTGCCGCACCGCGTAGTGGCGAACCAGCCCGGCGCGCACCACCGCGCCGTCGGGATCGACGATCCACCGCCCCGCGTGCGCCACCGGGCAGTCGTCGGGGTCGGCGTCGGTGATCTGCTCGCCCATGTCCAGCAGAGTCGCACGGCGGCGCACACCCGCCTCGGCCAGTCCCGTCGACCACAGGCACGCCTCGCGCACGCTGCCCTCCAACGACGTTACCTCGACCTCGCCTGTGAAGCCGAGCCGTTCAAGCTCGGCGAAATCGATTCCGGGCGCGCACTTTACGACGAGTTCGCGGTCGCGGTAAACGTCGAGCACGCCATCCAGCGGCGGCGTGTAGTCGCGCGGGTCGAACCGCCGTCGCCCCGATCGTCTGCGTGCAGGGTCAGCGAGGACGACGGTATCGCGGGTGACGGGTTGCAACGCGTCGGCGCGGCACAACGGCACGTCACCGACGTTGTGGCGGGCCATCGCCAGCCGGACCGGGTCGATGTCACTGCCGACGAGCACACCAGCCGAATTCCGCAGCGCCGCAAGCTCTGTGCCGACCGAACACGTGACGTCATGCACGGCGGCACCGGCCAGCCGCCGGGCCCGGTGCTCGGCCACCGGTTGCGCGGTGGCCTGCTGCAGCGCGTCGTCGGTGAACAGCCAGCGGTTGGGGTCGGCGAACTTGGTCGTCGCCCGACGACGCAACAGCACTGTTTCCACCAGCGCCGGGGCGTGATCGCCGAATTGCCTTCGTATCGAAGCGACGTCGGAGACGCGGGTCGCGTCCGTCAACCGGAAGCCGTCGACATCGCGCAGCG
>LZSH01000535.1 GCA_001665255.1 Mycobacteriaceae bacterium 1482268.1
ACCATCGGCAGAGTGCGCAATCCCGAGACGGTGGCTGACACGCCGTCGACAAACTGCATATACGTAGGCAGGAAGGTGAGTGCGCCCAGCATCGCGAAGCCGACCACGAATGACAGCACCGAGCAGACGGCGAACACGGGGTTGGCGAACAGCCGGATCGGCAAAATCGGTTCGGCGGCCCGGCGCTCCGCGACGACGAAGGCCGCCAGCGCGGCCACCGACGCGACGAACAGGCCGATGATGGTGGGCGAGGCCCACGCGTACGTGCTGCCGCCCCAGCTGGTGGCCAGGGTCAGCCCCGCCGCGCCCAGCCCGACCAGAACGATGCCGCCGTAGTCGATCACCGCTCGTGCGGTGCGTCCGAGTTCTGGGATGGCGGCGGCCGCGATGACGAGGACCACGACGGCAACCGGCACATTGATCCAGAACGCCCACCGCCAACTCAGGTGATCGGTGAAAAAGCCGCCGAGAAGTGGGCCGACGACGGTGGTGACACCGAACACCGCTCCGAGGGCCCCTTGGTAGCGACCGCGTTCGCGAATCGGAATCACCTGCCCGATCACTGCGACCGCCGTCACCGTGATCGCTCCGCCGCCCATCCCTTGCAGCGCCCGCGACGCAACCAGAATGCCCATCGTCTGGGAGAGGCCGCAGAGCACGGAACCAGCCAGGAACAGCAGGATGGCGACCTGGAAGATCGTCTTGCGGCCGAACGTGTCACCGAGCTTCCCGACGATCACCGTCACGATGGTCGACGCCAGCAGGTAGCTGGTGACCACCCAGGCCTGATGGCCGGCGCCGCCCAGATCGGCCACGACCGTGGGCAGGGCGGTCGCCACGATCGTCTGGTCCAGCGCGGCCAGCAACATGCCCAGCACCACCGCGAGGAAGATGATGTTGCGCCGCTGTGGATCTACGTGCGGCGGCTCCGCGTCCGGCGGCACCTGCGCGACCGCCGCACCGTTAGGCCTTGTCACCGAATTCTGCGTCCTGTCTTGTCGTGGGAGTCGATCTTGGGCGTACCCACACAAGCGCTCGACGATACCGAGAGCAGGCCTCCGGCTGCGGCCGCCTATCGGATCGGCAGGCCGGTGATGGCGCGGGCGATCACCAGCCGCTGAATCTCGCTGGTGCCTTCGAAGATGGTGAAGATCTTTGCATCGCGGTGCATGCGCTCGACGGGGTAGTCGCGGGTGTACCCGTTGCCGCCGAGAATCTGGATGGCTTCATCGGTGACATATACCGCGGTTTCGCTGGCCACGAGTTTGGCCATCGACCCCTCGGCCGAATCGAAGGCCTTGTTGTTCCGGGCCATCCATCCCGCCCGCCACACGAGCATGCGCGCCGCATCGATACGGCTCTTCATGTCGGCAAGCTTGAACGCCACTGCCTGGAACTCGCCAATCCGGCGTCCGAATTGCTCTCGCTGGCAGGCGTATTCGAGCGCGTACTCGTATGCGGCGCGGGCAACGCCCACCGCCATCGCGCCGACCGACGGGCGCGTCCGCTCGAAGGTCTTCATCGCCGCCTGCCCGCGGACGGAGGATCCGGACTTCACGCGGGCGATGCGTTCCTCGAATCTGTCCCGGCCGCCGAGGATCGCATCTTCAGGTAAACGGACGTTGTCGAGTACGACCTCGGCCGTATGCGATGCCCGGATACCGTGCTTCTTGAACTTCTGACCCTGGGACAGGCCAGCGGTGTCGGGCGGGATGACGAATGTCGCCTGGCCGCGTGAGCCGAGATCGGGATGTACCGAGGCCACGACAACATGCACGTTGGCAATGCCGCCGTTTGTTGCCCATGTCTTTGTCCCGTTGATAACCCATTCGCGTGACGCCTCGTCGAACCGTGCTCGGGTGCGGATCGCTCCGACATCGGAACCGGCGTCGGGCTCCGACGAGCAGAATGCGCCGAGCCTGGGATCGTCAGCGGTACCGAACATTTCGGGAAGCCATTGGCCGATCTGCTCTGGCGTTCCGTTACCGGCCAGTGCCGCTGCCGCGAGGCCGGTGCCCAGAATCGAGAGTGCGATACCCGCGTCGCCCCAGAACAACTCCTCGAACACGGTAAGCATGCCGAGGCCACTGGGTTCCGCGGCCTGCTGGGCGAAGAGTTCAGGAGAGTAGAGGCCGACCTTGGCGGCTTCCTGGATGACGGGCCACGGTGTTTCCTCACGTTCGTCCCACTCCGCGGCAGCGGGGCGGACGACTTCCGCGGCGAACTGGTGAACCCAGTCGCGCACCTCGATAACGTCGTCGCTGGGTTGTAGGGAGAAAGTCATGGGCGCTCCTTGATGTTGGTAAGGGTGCTGACGGTCTGATGGACCCAGGCTTCGAAGAACCGGTCGTCGTCGACATCGCCTGGCGTGTGACCGGTCAATGTTCGAAGTGTCGCGACGTAGGCAAGCGACGAAATCGCGACCGCAGCCGTTGCTTCGGGGTCTTCGACGGCGACGCGGCCGGCGCGGTTGGCGGCGATCAGTTCATCGGTGAAACGCTGATAAGCGTTGTCGGTTATGACCTTCCACGTTTTTTCGTTCAGGTCGACGAGCTCGTCCGCCTCGCGAAGCATCACTCGCAGTACGTCTTCGCTTTCTGCAAGGTTCGAGCGGATCAATTGACCCGCTCTGCGCACAGCCTGTTCGACCCCCGCCGGCCGGTCCGCGTCGTACTCTTCGCGCGCCGCGACGATGGTCTCGATGCGGTGCGCGACCGCGGCCTCCAGCAGCGCCCGTTTCGAGGCGAAATGTTTGTAGAGCGCTCCCGATCCCGGGGCCAGACCCGCTGCCTGCTGGATATCGGCGACAGAAGTTGCTGCGTACCCGCGCGCGGCGAAGAGCTTGAGCGCTTCCGCGAGCAGGCGGTCACGTCCGGATGCCGCCATGGTGAGAGAGTACTCACTCACCTCGACGAGGACAAATCGGTCCTGTGAAACACGAATCCGCCGAAGTTGTTCCACCAACAGACCACGGCGCCTCCGGCAGGACTCGAACCTGCGACCGACCGCTTAGAAGGCGGTTGCTCTATCCGCTGAGCTACGGAGGCAGCGCGCCCGAGAGTCTATCTTGCGGGTGTAAAAGGCACGCCGCACCGAGTTGTGGCGGGCTAGCGTGGGTACAGCATGTGCGAGTCCGGGTGGGAGGAGCAGCATCAATGGCAGGGTGGCGGCAGCCGTGAGCAACGTGCCTGAACTGGACGCGACCGGACTGCCGGAAGAACTGAGCCCCGTCGACCAGATCCTGCACCGTGGTGAAGCGAACCCCCGCACCCGTTCAGGGATCATGACCGTCGAGATCCTCGACTCCACACCGGACTGGCAACGGCTGCGGACACGCTTCGAGCACGCCTCGCGCAAGGTCCTGCGGCTGCGGCAGAAGGTCGTGATGCCGACGCTGCCGACGGCAGCCCCGCGCTGGGTCATCGACCCGGACTTCAACCTCGACTTCCACGTTCGCCGCGTCCGTGCCGCAGAGCCTGGCACACTACGCGAGGTGCTCGACCTCGCCGAGGTCGCACTGCAGTCGCCGCTCGACATCTCGCGCCCGTTGTGGACCGCCACGCTCGTTGAGGGTCTGGCCGGCGGCCGGGCCGCCTTGGTGATGCATTTCAGTCACGCCGTCACCGACGGCGTCGGCGGCGTGGAGATGTTCGCCAACCTGTATGACGTCGAGCGCGATCCAGCGCCGGAACCCGTTCCGCCCCTGCCGATCCCGCAGGACCTGTCGCCGAACGACCTTATGCGCGAAGGGTTCAACCGGCTTCCCGGCGCAATCGTCGGTGGGGTGGGCAAAGCGATCTTCGGCGCCGCGCAGGCCGTTGGTAGCGTGATCCGCTCGCCGGTCGCGTCACTCGGCGGCGCCGTCGAATACGCCATCTCGGGAACCCGTGTGGTCGCACCGGCCGCCGAACCGTCGCCGGTGCTGCGGCGCCGCAGCCTGTCATCGCGCAGCGACGCGATCGACATCGAGTTCGGTGACCTGCACAGGGCGGCCAAAGCGGCGGGTGGTTCGATCAACGACGCATACCTGGCCGGGTTGTGTGGTGCTTTGCGGCTCTACCACGAACACATGGGTGTGCCGATCGACACACTGCCCATGGCGATACCGGTCAACATGCGCTCTGACAATGACCCGGCCGGTGGAAACCGTTTCACTGGAGTCAATCTCGCCGCGCCGATCGGCGTCGTCGACCCCGAGCGACGGATCAAGAGCATTCGCTCCCAGATGACCCGCAAGCGCGATGAGCGCGCCGCCAACATGGTCGGTGTGATCGCACCGTTGGTGAGTCTGCTGCCGGATACCGTGCTGGAGGGCGTGGCCGGATCCATCGTGAACTCCGATGTGCAGGCCAGCAATGTGGCCGTGTACGCGGGCGATACGTTCATCGCGGGTGGGAAAATCCTGCGGCAGTACGGGCTTGGGCCATTGCCCGGGATCGCGATGATGGTCGTGCTCATCTCGCGGGCCGGCTATATCACGGTCACGGCGCGGTACGACCGCGCCGCGGTTACCGACGGCGACTTCTTCGCCCGCTGCCTACAGGCAGGGTTCGACGAAGTGCTGGCGCTTGGCGGTGAGGGGCGTTCCGTCCCAGCCTCATTCACGGCCGATGTAGACGAGTCAGTACCGTCGTCGCCGAACGGAAGCAGCGCCCAGTGAGCGGCGCCGACGGTCAGACGACGCGACGGACCAACCCGCGGACGATGCGGCTGCCCGGATCGGTCGCCGAAATCCAGGGCAGCCCTGCGGGTCCGCGTATCGGCGCGTTCTTCGACCTCGACGGCACTCTGGTCGCCGGGTTCACCGGTGTCATCATGACGCGAGATCGGTTGCGGCGAGGGCAGATGGGCGTTGGAGAGTTCATCGGCATGGTGCAGGCCGGCCTCAACCATCAACTGGGCCGCTCGGAGTTCGAGGACCTGATCGGCAAGGGCGCCCGGATGTTGCGGGGGAGTTCCCTCGGCGACATCGACGAACTCGCCGAGCGGTTGTTCATGCAGAAGGTCATCGGCCGGATCTACCCCGAGATGCGCGATCTGGTGCGCGCCCACATGGAGCGCGGCCACACCGTCGTGCTCAGCTCGTCGGCGCTGACGGTGCAAGTCGAGCCCGTCGCGCGCTTCCTCGGCATCAAGAATGTGTTGAGCAACAAGTTCGAGACCGACGACAACGGCCTGATCACCGGTGAGGTCAAACGTCCCATCATCTGGGGGCCGGGCAAGGCCAGGGCCGTGCAGGCCTTCGCCGCCGAACACAACGTCGACCTGTCAAAGAGCTACTTCTACGCCGACGGCGACGAGGACGTCGCGCTGATGTATCTCGTCGGCAATCCGCGGCCCACCAACCCGGCGGGCAAGCTCGCCGCCGTCGCTGCCAAACGGGGTTGGCCGGTACTGCGGTTTTCCAGCCGCAGCGGCAGCAACCCGGTGTCACAACTGCGCACCGCCGCCGGTGTCGCATCGATGGTGCCCATAGCGGCGGGCGCCGTCGGGCTGGGCCTGCTGACGCGCAACAGGCGCACCGGCGTCAACTTCTTCACCTCCGCCTTCGGCCGAGCGTTGCTGACCGCCACCGGGGTCAACATCAACCTGCTGGGCAAGGAGAACTTGTCCAAGAAGAGGCCCGCGGTGTTCATCTTCAACCACCGCAATCAGGTCGACCCGGTCATCGCGGGCCGTCTCGTCGAGACCAACTTCACGTCGGTCGGCAAGAAGGAGCTGGAGAACGACCCGATTGTCGGCACGCTGGGCAAGGTGATGGACGCGGCGTTCATCGATCGGGACAACCCGAAGGCCGCAGTGGAGAGTCTCAAGAAGGTCGAAGCGCTTGCCGAGAAGGGCATTTCGATCCTCATCGCGCCCGAAGGCACTCGGCTCGACACCACCGAGGTGGGCCCGTTCAAAAAGGGACCCTTCCGGATCGCGATGTCCGCCGGAATCCCGATCGTGCCCATCGTCATTCGCAACGCCGAGGTCATCTCCTCGCGCGATTCGACGACCTTCAATCCCGGCACCGTCGACGTCGTGGTCTATCCGCCGATCCCGGTGGACGACTGGACGGTGGACAACCTGTCGGACAAGATCGAAGAGGTTCGTCAGCTCTACCTCGACACGCTGAAAAGCTGGCCGTACGAATCGGTTCCGAAGATCGGGCCGTACGCGCGGGGAAGAGGCGCCAAGAAGGCTGCTGCCAAGAAGACCGAAAAGGCGGCGCCGCCAAAGAAGACGGCTGCCAAGAAGACCGCCGGTAAGGCGACGGCGAAGAAGGCGACGGCCAAAAAAGCGCCCGCGAAGCAGTCGGCGGCCAAGAAAGCGCCCGCCAAGAAGGGGCGGCCGTGATCGCCGACCCGATGGCGTCGTTCTCCACCGTCGACGATGCACTGGTGCTGGCCTCGGTGTCTTCGCCCGCTGAACGAGAGATGTTAAGCGACTGGCTGCAACAGCAACGGCGTGAACACCCCGATTCGAACGTCACCGTGCTCGAGATCCCGGTTGGAGATGCGCCGCCGGGCGTGCTGGCGCAACTCGTTCAGGAACTCGAGGCCGATGAAGACCGCGCAGTGGTTCCGGTACGCGTCTTCTGGGTGCCTGGGGGCCTGCCGACGCGGTCAAAGGTCGTCGCACTGATTTCCGGCCGTGACACCTACCGGCCACCAGAGTTCCTGCAACGCCGAATCCTCAAGAGGGACCCGTCACGCGCACGCGTGGTGGCGGGTGAACCCGCGAAGGTGTCCGAGCTGCGCCAGCAGTGGAACGACCAAACCGTTGGCGAAAATCCGCGTGACTTGGCGCATTTCGTGCTCCGCCGCGCGAGTCTGGCCATCGAGCGGGTCGAACTGCGCCTGCTCGGGCCCGAATACAAGTCGCCGCAGCTGATCAAGCCGGAGATCCTGGCGTCGTCGCGGTTCCACGAGGGCCTCGAGGAGATACCCGGTGCCACGCTGCAAGCAGCGGGAGAAATGCTCGACGAACTGAGCACCGGGTGGAGCCGCTTCTCCGTCGACCTCATCCCTTCGCTGGGGCGCGCCATCTTCAGTCGTGGCTTCGATCCCAACATCGACTACGACCGCGCCGAAATCGAGAACATGCGGCACGCGTTGGAGTCGCATCCGGCGGTGCTGCTGTTCTCGCACAGGTCGTATCTCGACGGGGTCATCGTTCCGGTGGCGATGCAGGAGAACCGGTTGCCGCCCGTGCACACGTTCGCGGGCATCAATCTGTCGTTCGGGTTCATGGGGCCGTTGATGCGTCGGTCCGGAGTCATCTTCATCCGGCGCAAGCTCGACGACCCGCTGTACAAGTACGTGCTGCGGCAGTTCGTCGGCTACATCGTCGAGAAGCGGTTCAACCTCAGCTGGTCGATCGAGGGCACCCGGTCGCGAACCGGAAAGATGTTGCCGCCCAAGCTTGGTCTGATGAGCTACGTCGCCGACGCCTACCTCGAGGGTCGCAGCGACGACATCCTGTTGCAGCCCGTGTCGATCAGCTTCGACCAGTTGCACGAGACCGCCGAATACGCCGCATATGCCCGCGGCGGGGAGAAGACGCCAGAAGGGCTGTCCTGGCTGTACAACTACATCAAGGCCCAGGGCGAACGCAGCTACGGCAAGATCTACGTCCGCTTTCCCGAAGCGGTGTCGATGCGAGAGTATCTGGGCGAGCCCGGCGGTCCGATCGCGAAGGACAGCGCCGCGAAACGCCTTGCCATGCAGAAGATGGCGATCGAGGTGTCGTGGCGCATCCTGCGCGCCACACCGGTGAACGCGACGGGGTTGGTGTCGGCGCTGCTGCTGACCACCCGCGGCACCGCGTTGACGCTGGACCAACTCCATCACACGCTGCAGGACTCGCTGGATTACTTGGAGCGCAAGCGATCTCCGGTGACCAACAGCGTGTTGCGGTTGCGGACCGCCGATGGCGTCCGGGCCGCTTTGGACGCGCTGTCCCATGGTCACCCAGTGACCTGTGTTGAGGGTGGCCGCGAGCCGGTCTGGCGGATCGCGCCGGAGCAGGAGCACGAGGCCGCGTTCTACCGCAACACCATGATCGATGCATTTCTGGAGACGGCGATCGTCGAGATGGCGCTCGTGTATGCCGCGCGCACCGACGGGGACCGGCTGGAGGCGTTCTGGAATCAGGCGATGCGACTGCGTGATCTGTTGAAGTTCGACTTCTACTTCGCGGAGTCGACGGCGTTTCGCGAGCACCTCGCCGAGGAAATGGCCTGGAGCGACCGCACGCACGGGGTCGAGAAGGTCTCCGACTGGCAGGCGAACGTGGCCGCGGGCGGAGACACGATCACGGCCATGCTGCGGGCCAAGCGGCCGCTGATCGCACAAGCCGTGCTGCGCCCCTACTTGGAGGCCTACGAAATCGTCGCCGATGTGCTGTGCGACCAGCCTCCCGAAATCGACGAGAAGGAACTGACGAAGAAGGCGCTGGGTCTGGGCAACCAGTACGTCGCGCAGAACCGTGTCCGCACCACCGAGTCGGCCTCGGCGCTGCTGTTCGCGACCGCCCGCCAAGTCTTGGCCGACCAGCACCTGCTGGAGCCGGCGGCCGACCTCTACGAGCGGCGGGCCGCGTTTCGCGATGAGCTACGGGCGGTGCTGCGTGACCTCGACACGGTCGAGCAGCTTGCCCGTGAGCAGTTCTACGCCCGCGAGGCGGAGCGCCGCGCACTGCGTAAGGCGGCGGAGTAAGCCGAGGGCGAGGCCATACGCTGGGTCCATGACGACCACCCCGGCCCAGGGCGCGCGCACCCGCGCCGTCTGGCCCGTGCTCGTCGGCGTCGCCCTGCTGGCCGGTGTGACCGCGGCTAGCCTCGCCGCGCTGACCCTGGCCGACGCGCTCACCGCGACGGGCCTGCCCGATCCGGGACCGATCACCACGTACGGCCTGCCTTTTGTGCGGGCGGTGGGGGAGATCGCCGCCGTCGTCGCGGTCGGGTCGTTCATGTTCGCCGCATTCATGGTGCCGCCGCAGCGCAGCGGCGTACTCGACGCCGACGGCTACCGGGCGCTACGCCTCGGCACCGTCGCGTCGGCCATCTGGACGGTGTGCGCGGCGCTGCTGGTGCCGCTGACCGTCTCCGATGTCACCGGTCAGCCGCTGGCGTCCCGGCTCGGCCCGTCGGACATCTGGTCGGTGGCGAGCTTGGTCGAGACCGCGGGGGCATGGCGATGGACGGCACTGCTGGCGGCAATCGTCACCGTCGTGGGCATCCCGGTGCTGCGCTGGCCGCCGGTGCCGCTGCTGTTCGCGGGCTCGCTGATCACGCTGCTGCCGTTGGCGCTGACCGGACATTCCTCGACGGGGGGCTCGCACGACCTGGCCACCAACAGCCTGCTCATCCACTTGATAGCCGGCGCCGTGTGGGCCGGCGGCCTGCTGGCGCTGCTCGTTCATGCGCTGAGGCGCTGCGGGCACGCCGAGCTCGCGGCGCGCCGCTTCTCAGCTGTGGCGTTGTGGTGTTTCGTGGCGATGGCGTTCAGCGGCGTGGTCAACGCGCTGGTGCGGATCCGGCCCAGCGAGCTGTTCGACGGCGGATACGGTCTGTTGGTCGTCGCCAAGGCCGTCGCGCTGTGCACGCTCGGATTTATCGGCTGGCGTCAGCGGCGCAGCGGTATTGCGGCGCTGCAATCGGATCCGCAGGCTCGCGGGCTGATCCGGTTGGCGATGACCGAGGCGGTCGTCTTCGGCCTGACTTTCGGGATCGCGGTGGCGTTGAGTCGCACGCCTCCTCCGCCGCCGCCGATCTTCAACCCGTCGATCCCGGCCATCGAGATCGGCTATGACTTCGCGGGACCACCGACGGTGGCACGTGTGCTGTTCGACTGGCGCTTCGACCTGATCTTCGGGACCGCGGCGATCGTCATGGCGCTGGTCTATCTGGCCGGGGTGCGACGGCTGCGGCGCCGTGGCGACGCCTGGGCGACCGGCCGGATGGTGGCGTGGCTGCTCGGCTGCCTGGTGTTGTTGTTCACGACATCCTCAGGCCTCGGCCGATACATGCCCGCGATGTTCAGCATGCACATGGCTGCGCACATGCTGCTGTCGATGCTGACGCCGATCCTGCTCGTGCTCGGTGCGCCTGTGACGCTGGCGCTGCGTGCACTGCCGACTGCGGGGAAGACGGAGCCGCCCGGTCCGCGCGAATGGCTTCTGGCGGCGCTGCATTCGCGGGTGTCGCGGTTCTTCACCAACCCGATCGTCGCGACGGTGATCTTCGTCGCCGGCTTCTATGGCCTGTATTTCGGCGGAATCTTCGATGCCGCGGTCGACAGTCACGCCGCGCATGTCGCGATGAACTTGCATTTCCTGCTGAGCGGATACCTGTTCTATTGGGTGGTCATCGGTGTCGACCCCACGCCACGGCCGATACCGCCGGTGGGCAAGGTCGGCATGGTGTTCGCGTCGCTGCCGTTGCACGCGTTCTTCGGTGTCGTGTTGATGAGCACCAACAGTGTGCTGGGGGAGAGCTTTTACAAGTCGCTGCAGTTGTACTGGCACACAGACCTTCTCGGCGACCAGAAGCTGGGCGGTGGTATCGCTTGGTCGGCGGGCGAAGTCCCGCTGGTCGTGGTGATGATCGCTTTGTTGGTGCAGTGGACGCGCAGCGACCGGCGCACAGCCAAACGGCTCGACCGAGCCGCCGACCGCGACGACGACGCCGACCTGGCCGCCTACAACGCGATGCTGGCCGAGCTCGCCAAGCGCGACGCGCGCTAACTCCTCTGTCGCGAAACGGAATTTCAGCACCGAAAGTGCGAGTAAGGGCGTGCTGGAATTCCGTTTCGCGATCGAAGCGCGGCGATGGGCACACATAGCGCCTGTCCACAGTCAGCGTTTCATCCACAGCCCGTCATCGAAGGCCGGCCGCGCCGCCGCTATCCGTCGGCACCAACCGGATGAATAGCCCGTGTAGGGCGCAAGCCGCAGCACAGTGAAAGGGCACGAAATGTTCGAGACACCAATCCACGTGGTCGGCACCATCATCACCGACCCGATCCTGCGCCGGGTCGGCGATCAGCAGGTCTACAAATTCCGGGTGGCCAGCAATTCGCGGCGGCGCACCGCCGAGGGCACCTGGGAGCCGGGCAACACTTTGTATGTGTCGGTCAACTGCTGGGGCGACAAGCTCGTGCGGGGTGTCGGCGCCTCGCTCGGGAAGGGAGACCCGGTCGTCGTTGTTGGGTACGTGTACACCAGCGAATACGACGACCGTGACGGCAACCGTCGTACGTCGATGGAAGTGCGGGCCACCGCGGTGGGACCTGATCTGGCGCGAAGCATCGCGAGCGTCGATCGACTTCGAAATACGGCCGCCAACAGCGACGATGCCGCAGAGAGCAAGGACGACGAGGCCGACGGCGACGCCGAGGCAGCCGAGTCCGACGACACCGTCCCCGAAAGGGTGCTGCCGGTGTCGGCGTGAATCGGCGTAGCCGCTGACGGCGAGGTCGGGACGGCCAGTGTTCACGCCTAGGATGGTCCGCGAGCATTACCGAGACCAGAGAGGCATGACAACTCCATGGCCGATTTCATCTACACGATGCGGAAGGTCCGCAAGGCGCACGGCGACAAGGTCATCCTTGACGACGTCACCTTGAACTTCCTTCCCGGCGCGAAGATCGGCGTGGTCGGTCCGAACGGCGCGGGCAAGTCCAGCGTTCTGAAGATCATGGCCGGCCTCGACCAACCCAACAACGGCGACGCGTTTCTGCAGCCGGGCGCCACCGTCGGCATCCTGCAGCAGGAGCCGCCGCTGAACGAGGAGAAGACGGTCCGCGGCAACGTCGAGGAGGGCCTGGGCGAGATCAAGGTCAAGCTCGACCGGTTCAACGAGGTGGCTGAGCTGATGGCCACCGACTATTCCGACGAGCTGATGGAGGAAATGGGCAAGCTGCAGGAAGAGTTGGATCACGCCGACGCGTGGGACCTCGACTCGCAGCTCGAGCAGGCGATGGACGCGCTGCGCTGCCCGCCGCCCGACGAGCCGGTCACCCATCTGTCCGGCGGCGAACGGCGCCGGGTGGCGCTGTGCAAGCTGCTGCTGTCCAAACCCGACCTGCTGCTTCTCGACGAGCCCACCAACCATCTCGACGCCGAGAGTGTGCAGTGGCTCGAGCAGCACCTCGCCGAGTACAAAGGCGCGATCCTCGCCGTCACGCACGACCGGTACTTCCTGGACAACGTCGCCGAGTGGATCCTCGAACTCGACCGCGGCCGGGCCTACCCGTATGAGGGCAACTACTCCACGTACTTGGAGAAGAAGGCCGAACGCGTCGCGGTGCAGGGCCGCAAGGACGCCAAGCTGCAGAAGCGGCTACAGGAAGAGCTGGCGTGGGTTCGTTCGGGCGCCAAGGCCCGGCAGGCCAAGAGCAAGGCCCGCTTGCAGCGCTACGAGGAGATGGCCGCCGAAGCGGAGAAGACCCGCAAGCTCGACTTCGAGGAGATCCAGATCCCGACCGGCCCGCGGCTGGGCAGCGTCGTCGTCGAGGTCGAGCACCTGGACAAGGGCTTCGACGGCAGGCCGCTGATCAAGGACCTGTCCTTCACGCTGCCGCGCAACGGCATCGTCGGGGTGATCGGTCCCAACGGCGTCGGGAAGACCACGCTGTTCAAGACCATCGTCGGCCTCGAGCAGCCTGACAGCGGCACCGTCAAGGTCGGCGAGACCGTCAAGCTCAGCTACGTCGACCAGACCCGCGGCGGCATCGACCCGAAGAAGACCGTATGGGAGGTCGTGTCAGACAAGCTCGACTACATCGAGGTCGGCCAGAACGAGATCCCGTCGCGGGCCTACGTGTCGGCGTTCGGCTTCAAGGGTCCTGATCAGCAGAAACCGGCCGGAGTGCTGTCCGGCGGCGAACGCAACCGTCTCAACCTCGCGATGACGCTGAAAGAGGGCGGCAACCTGATCCTGCTCGACGAGCCCACCAACGACCTCGACGTCGAGACGCTGGGTTCGCTGGAGAACGCGCTGGAGAAGTTCCCCGGCTGCGCAGTGGTCATCTCGCACGACCGCTGGTTCTTGGACCGAACCTGCACTCACATCCTGGCGTGGGAAGGCGACAGTGATAACGAGGCCAAATGGTTCTGGTTCGAGGGCAACTTCGCGGCCTACGAGGAGAACAAAGTCGAACGACTTGGTATCGATGCTGCGCGTCCTCACAGGGTGACCCACCGCCGGCTCACACGCGACTAGTGTCGCCACTGCGTGCCTCGGAGCCGCACCGGCGGCGACATCCAACCATGCTGGCGCACCGGCGGCGACATTCAACGGAGACGGGCGCGCGGCGGTGAGTCAGGAGCGAGCGGCATGACGGTGAATCCGGGCGCGGGGCCTGCCAACGAGCCGACCCAACTCACGGTCGCCCCCGCGACGCTGGACAAACTGGCGCGGGCCTACATCGCCACCTACCACGGTCCGCACGGCGACGCGCCGATCGCCGATGCGGCGACCGGCCCCATCGACATGTCCGCGGCGGGCAAGCTGATGTCGCCGAACCTGCTGGCCGCGCACTACCGGCTGGGCCGTCGGAGGCAGCGCGGTCAGACGCTCGTCGAGCTCTACGCCGACGACGAGGCCGGATTCGGTTCGGCGATACAGATCGTCACCGACCACGCCCCCATGTTGATGGACTCGGTCACGGTGCTGATGCACCGGCTCGGGGTGGCGTACAAGGCGATCATGAACCCGATCCTGCGGGTGCGGCGCGGCCCGAACGGCGAGCTGCTCGACATCCAGCCCGTCTCGGAGTCACCACCCAACTCTCGGGACGCCGTCGACGAAGCGTGGATCCACATCCAATTGTCGTCGTCGGCCGACCGCAGAGCGCTCGCCGAGGTCAAGCAGCTGCTGCCCGGCGTGCTCGCCGACGCGCGGCAGGTTTGGCTCGACTCGCGCGCGCTGACCGGCACACTGCTCGGCTTGGCCAACGAAATCGACACCGACCCGGAGGGACGGTTTCCCGGCGCTGACCGCAAGGACGTCGCCGCCCTGTTGCGCTGGCTCGCCGACGGACATTTCGTGCTGCTCGGCTACCAGCGCTGCCCGGTGTACGACGGGCAATCCAGCGTCGATCCCGCGAGTCGTCTCGGCGTGCTGCGGTTCCGTGAGGACGTCCTTCCGCAGCTCACCGACGGCGACGACCTGCTCGTGCTGGCACAGGCCACGATGCCCAGCTTCTTGCGCTACGGCGCGTACCCCTACATCATCGTCGTCCGTGAGCACCCAGGGCACCAAGCGGTCGAACACCGCTTCGTCGGGCTGTTCACCGTCGCCGCGATGAACGCCAATGTGATGGACATACCGCTCATCTCGCGGCGGGTGAGCGAAGCGATCACATTGGCACAGCGCGACCCGAGCCATCCGGCACAGCTGCTGCTCGACATCATTCAGACCATTCCGCGGTCGGAGCTGTTCACACTCAGCTCCCGCGAGTTGTTGGACATGGCGATGGCCGTGGTCGATCTGGGCGCGCGTCGACGGACGTTGTTGTTCCTGCGCGCCGATCAGCTCGCGCACTTCGTATCCTGCTTGGTCTATCTGCCGCGCGACCGCTACACCACGGCTGTCCGGCTGGAGATGCAGGACATCCTGGTGCGCGAGCTGGGTGGCGAAAGCATCGAATACACCGCGCGCGTCAGCGAATCCCCATGGGCAGTAGTGCATTTCACGGTTCGCCTGCCCAAGGGGTCGCGTCCGCGTGACGTCGACGTGTCCGTGGAGAACGAGTCGCGCATTCAGGACTTGCTGACCGAGGCGACACGCACCTGGGGTGACCGGCTGCTCGGTGCGGTGAAGACCGGATCCATCGACCAGGTCGAGGCCGAGCATTATTCGACGGCGTTCCCCGAGGTCTACAAGCAGGCGGTCACGCCCGATGTCGCGATCAACGACATCGCGATTATCGAAGAGCTGCAGGATAATTCGGTAAAGCTGGTGTTCTCCGAAGGTGGTGAGGCCGGCAGCGCAGCCGACGGCGCCGCGCAGCTCACCTGGTATCTCGGCGGACGGTCGGCGTCGTTGAGCCAGTTGCTGCCCATGCTGCAATCCATGGGCGTGATCGTGCTCGAAGAGCGGCCGTTTACAGTGCGTCGGCCCGACGGGCTGCCGGTCTGGATCTACCAGTTCAAGATTTCAGTTCTCAGCGACATCCCCGAAGAACTCGAGCGGCAGGAGCGGGATGCCACCGCCGTTCGTTTCGCCGACGCAGTGACGGCGATCTGGCACGGTTACATCGAGATCGACCGGTTCAACGAGCTGGTGTTGCGGGCAAGGCTGTCCTGGCAGCAAGTCGTGATCCTGCGCACCTACGCGAAATACCTGCGGCAGGCCGGCTTTCCGTACAGCCAGGCCCATATCGAGAACGTCCTCAACGGCAACCCCCGCACGTCGCGGTCACTTGTCGAGCTGTTCGAGGCGATGTTCGATCCTGCCGCCGATCCTGACCGCAAGGACGCGCAGGCCGCCGCGGCGAGAGTATCCGCCGACATCGACGCACTGACAAGCCTGGACACCGACCGTGTGCTGCGCGGCTTCGCGTCGATGATCCAGGCCACCTTGCGCACCAACTACTTCGTCCGCCGCGGTGACTCCGCCCGTGCGCAGAACGTGCTGTCGGTGAAGCTGAATTCACAACTGATCGACGAACTTCCGTTGCCGCGGCCGAGGTTCGAGATCTTCGTCTACTCGCCCCGAGTGGAGGGTGTGCACCTACGGTTCGGTTTCGTCGCCCGCGGCGGGCTGCGGTGGTCGGATCGCAAAGAGGACTTCCGCACTGAGATCCTTGGCCTCGTCAAGGCGCAGGCGGTCAAGAACGCGGTCATCGTTCCCGTCGGCGCCAAGGGCGGCTTCGTCGTCAAGCAGCCGCCGTCGTCCACCGGCGCTGCCGCCGCCGACCGTGACGCGCAGCGCAACGAGGGTATCGCCTGCTACAAGCTGTTCATCTCGGGTCTGCTCGACGTGACCGACAACGTCGACCGGACGACCGGAAACGTCGTCACCCCAAGGGATGTGGTGCGCCGCGACGGCGACGACGCATATCTCGTGGTGGCTGCCGACAAGGGCACAGCGACGTTCTCCGACATCGCCAACGAGGTCGCGAAGTCCTATGGGTTCTGGCTCGGAGACGCGTTCGCCAGCGGCGGCTCGGTCGGTTATGACCACAAGGCGATGGGCATCACCGCCAAGGGTGCATGGGAAAGCGTCAAACGGCACTTCCGTGAGATGGGCCACGACACCCAGTCCGAGGACTTCACCGTCGTCGGCATAGGCGACATGAGCGGCGACGTGTTCGGCAACGGAATGCTTCTGTCCCAGCACATTCGGCTCATCGCAGCGTTCGACCACCGGCACGTGTTTCTCGACCCGGACCCCGATGCGGCGAGGTCATGGGAGGAACGCAAGCGGATGTTCGAGCTGCCGCGTTCCAGCTGGGAAGACTACGACAGGTCACTGATCAGCGAAGGTGGAGGCGTCTACAGCCGCGAGCACAAATCGATTCCGCTCAGCCCGCAGGTCCGCGCGGCCCTCGGCATCGCAGACGACGTCGAGGAGCTGCCGCCGCCCGACCTGCTGCGCCGCATCCTGAAGGCACCGGTCGACCTGTTGTGGAACGGCGGCATCGGCACCTACATCAAGGCCGAGACGGAGTCCGACTCAGACGTCGGCGATCGGACCAACGACCTGATCCGGGTGAACGGAAACCAGGTGCGCGCCAAAGTGATCGGCGAAGGCGGCAACCTCGGTGTCACATCGCTGGGCCGGATCGAGTTCGATCTCGCGGGTGGCCGGATCAACACCGACGCGTTGGACAACTCCGCCGGCGTCGACTGCTCCGACCACGAGGTCAACATCAAGATTCTGATCGACGCCCTGGTGAGCAACGGCAAGGTGCGGGCCGAGGACCGGACGAATCTGCTGCTGTCGATGACCGACGAAGTATGCGAGTTGGTCCTCGTCGACAACAAGGACCAGAACGACCTGATGGGCACCAGCCGCGCGAATGCCGCGAGCATGCTGCCCGTGCACGCACGCCAGATCAGGGACCTCGAAGCCGACGGGGCAATGAACCGGGAACTCGAGGCACTGCCGTCGGAAAAGGAGATCCACCGACGCACCGACGCGGGAATCGGCTTGACCTCACCGGAACTTGCGACGCTGATGGCCCATGTCAAGCTCCATCTCAAGGATCAGGTGCTGGGCAGCGACCTGCCCGATCAGGAAGTGTTCGCCGCTCGGCTGCCGCGCTATTTCCCGAGCCAACTGCGAGATCAATTCGGGCCCGATATCCGGTCGCACCAACTGCGCCGCGAGATCATCACCACGATGCTGGTCAACGACATCGTCGACACCGCAGGCATCTCCTATGTGTACCGGGTGATGGAGGACGTCGGCGTCGGACCGGTCGACGCTGTGCGGTCCTACGTCGCCACCGACGCGATCTTCCGAATCGAGGAAGTGTGGCGAGCCATTCGCGCGACAGGCGCGGCGGTCAACGTGACGGATCGCCTGACCCTTGACCTTCGACGGCTGGTCGACCGCGCCGGCCGCTGGCTGCTCAACTACCGGCCGCAACCACTGGCCGTCGGCGCCGAAATCAACCGGTTCGCCAAGAAGGTTGCCGAGCTGACACCGCGCATGCGCGAGTGGCTGCGCGGTGACGATCAGGCGATCGTCGAGAAGGAAGTCGGGCATTTCTCCTCGCACGGTGTGCCAGAAGACCTCGCCTACACGGTCGCGTCCGGCCTGTATCAGTACAGCCTGCTGGACATCATTGATATTGCCGACATCGTCGACCGCGAGCCGGCCGAAGTGGCCGACACCTACTTCGCGTTGATGGACTTCCTCGGCACCGACGGCCTGCTGACCGCCGTGTCGGAGCTGGAGCGCGACGACCGCTGGCATTCCTTGGCGCGGTTGGCGATTCGTGACGACATCTACGGGTCGCTACGATCGCTGTGCTTTGACGTGCTTGCTGTCGGCGAGCCCGAGGAGAGCGGTGAGGAAAAGATCGAGGAATGGTCGCTCACCAACGGTTCCCGCGTGCAGCGGGCGCGGCGCACGCTGAACGAGATCTACCAGTCCGGTGAGCGTGACCTCGCGACGCTCTCGGTGGCGGCGCGTCAGATCCGCAGCATGACACGAACGAGCGGAACGGGGAGTTCTGGGTGACGGGATTTGTAGCGCCGGTGCATGTGCGCTGGTCGGACATCGACATGTACCAGCACATCAACCACGCCACCATGGTCACCATTCTCGAAGAGGCGCGAATCCCCTTCCTGCGGGAGCCTTTCGAAGACGTCATTGACGAGATCGGGCTGCTCATCCACGAGGTCAAGATCCTTTACAAGGGCCAGTTGCGGCTGCGGGACTCGCCGCTGCAGGTGACGATGTGGTCGAAGCGGGTGCGCGCCGTCGACTTCACGATCGGTTACGAGGTTCGATCGGTGAACCACCCCGCCGATTCGAAGCCGGCCGTGATCGCCGAGACGCAGCTGGCCACCGTGCACATCAAGGAGCAACGCTTGCAACGGCTCAGTCCGGCCCAGCAGGAGTATCTGCATCGCTGGATTCGATGAGCAGTCCCGAGCGCGGCATCTGGCTTCACGACACCACTGACCGCGAAGACCTCGCCACGTTCGTCGAGCGTGCGATCCGACTCGACGACGCCGCGGTGATCCGGATGCGAGAACGTGCAGAAGGGCTGCTGGTGGCTTGGGTGGCAACGGGTTTCGATGTGCTGGCAAGCCGGGTGGTGGCGGGTCGAATGCGGCCGGCCGACCTGAGCGCAGGCGCCGACGCGCTCGCTCACGGCCTGCGTGCCATGGACCGCGACGGCTACGTCGACCCTGGCTTTCCGTCGGACTCGGCTTGGCGCGGCGCGTTACCGCCGGAGACCGGGTTCGCGCACATCGACGACGTGCCCGCGCGGGTGATCCTCGACCTGGCGCAGCGGGGTGTCGCCCTGGCGAAGGAGCACGGTAGCTCGCATGGGCCGCCGGCGTCGCTACTTGACCAGAAGGTGCTCACCGTAAGCTCGGACCACGATGACGTCGCCATCCCGATGCGCTGCGTATTCGCCTTGACCGCAATGGGTTTCCTGCCACAGGACTTGGATCCGCAGGCAGTGGCCGCCGATGAGATCGTGCGGGTACGGGCTCTGCCCGCCTGGTTGAGGATCGACGCCCGGTTCGGCTCAGTGTATCGCCGCCGCGGCGACCCGGCCCTGGTCCTGCGCTGACGAGGTGACCGTTCTAGACCAGCCAGGCGGCAGCGTTCGGCGGCAGTTGGCCGTCGACCAGTTCGGCGCTGGCCAGCAACACCTCACCGGCGGGCAGGGCGACGGGCTTCGACCCGGCGTTCAACGCGCACACCAGCCCGCCGCCGACCACGCGATACACCAGCGTGTCGTCGGGCGAATCCAGCCACTCAACCGCCGAGCCGCCGAATTCGCTTCTGCTGGAACGTAATCGAATTGCCTCGCGATAGAGAGACAGCGTCGACTCCGGGTCGGCCAGCTGCTTCTCCACCGTCAGCGACGACCACTCCTGCGGCAGGGGCAGCCAGGTATCGGGATTCGCGGAGAACCCGAACGGGGGAGCGTCGCCCTCCCATGGCATCGGCACCCGCGACCCGTCGCGGCCGCGTCGGGTGTGGCCGGAGCGCTCCCACACCGGATCGCGCAGCGCCTCGTCGGGCAGATCCACGTTGGCCAGGCCTCGTTCCTCGCCGTTGTAGATGAACACCGCACCCGGCAGCGCCAGCATCACCAATGCCATCGCCCACGCGCGGGCCAGGCCGACTTCGCCGCCCCCGTAGCGCGTGACGTCGCGTTCGACGTCGTGGTTGGACAGCGTCCACGTCGGCGTGGCGTTCTCGATCGCCGCCGCGGCCAACGAGTTCTCGACCGCGCCACGAATCTCCGACGCGTCGAAATCGGCCCGCAGCAGCCGGAAGTTGAAGCCCAGGTGCAGCTCGTCGGCGCGCAGATACCGGGCGAACTGCTCGTTGTCATAGACCCACACCTCGCCGATCGCGACGGCATGCGGGTAGTCGTTGAGCACCGTGCGG
>LZSH01000536.1 GCA_001665255.1 Mycobacteriaceae bacterium 1482268.1
CTTCGAGGTCAGCTTGCCGGTCGACTTCGGCGAGCAACGCGAGGTGCACTGCATCCCACTCGTGCGTCGGCTCGCGCGGGTTCAGCTGCACCGCCACACCATTGAGCTCCTGGGCGACCGCGTTGGTGCGGACCTGGCGCTGTTGCTCGATGACATTCGCGATGAGTTCGCCGAGAACCATCTGGGAATTGCGCGAGGCTTCACCCGGCTTGCTCTGGATGTCGTCGCGAAGCCGTGCGGCGTCCGTGTTCTCCTCCAGCAGTTGAGAAAGAAACGCCTTCTCGTTGAACCGACCCTTGATGATGTATTCCGCATGGCCCTCGAGGGCCTCGAGGGCAGACGCAAACTCGTCATGATGGCCGCGCAGCAGTTCTTCCGCCACAGAGTCGGCATCCGTCATCACAGCGCCGAACCGCAGGGGAAGGACGGGCGCGACCTTGGCGGTGCCGTCCAATAGTTTCGCGTGAGCCTGCAGATCTTCGGGCCTGCCCAGCGGATTGTCCGTCGGTATCGAGCTCACCAGCGCCGCAACGTCCCCTTCGCGGATGACGTCGACCTTGGCCGGTGGATCACCTACCCCTTTGGCATTCTTCTGCACTTCGACATCTGCCGGCACCACGCCGTAGACGTAAACGCCGGTCTTGTCTCTTGTGTCTCCCGACCGGCTCTTGCTGTGCTGCGAGGTAGTCATCGGTCCTCCCGCCGACTGTGGACCCGCGTCGCCTTCTTTCGTTGCGGCTGATCCGGATTGAGAAGGCCACCGAGCTTTTCCCCGGCCGCGTCGAGCACGCCCTGGGTTTTGGCCTTGGCCCCACCAGACATGACGTCGTCCACGAGTTCCGGCAGGCCCGCCTTCGGGTCGCCCTCTGAGATGTTGAGGCGGTTCACGGCCTCAGCGAACCGGAGGTAGGTATCTACGCTCGCCACCACGACGCGCGCATCGATTGTCACCAGCTCAATGCCCACAAGCGACAGCCGAACGTAGGCGTCAATGACCAGGCCCTTGTCGAGGATAGTGTCGATAACGTCGGCCAGCCCGCTGGAACTCGGGCCTCCGGCCGGTGCGCCCGCACCTGCCGGTTGAATCGCGGTTGTCATGTCGCCCTTTCTATTTCGTCGTGGTCCGGCGGCTGGAGCCGCTGCGACTCGAAGTGCTTCGGCCTGAGGCGGTTCGGGCGGCGCTGCGGCTCGACGTGGAACCGCCTGCCCTGCGAGGGGAAGCAGTACTGCTCGTCTTGCGACTGGTAGCGCTCCCCTTTGACTTGCGAGTAGAGCGCTGTTGCCTGCCGTTCGACGAAGAGTCGTCTTCGACGACTTCACCCTCGCGGATCTCACCCTGCCAACCGTCCACGTCGTCGGGATGGAGCAAGGTATCAGTCATCAACTGACGCTGGAAGTGTTTGAGTTCCAACCGGACACGTCGGCCTTGTGCTCGCCACAGGTTGCCGGTGCGTTCGAACAGCCCTTGGGGGTGGTATTCGAGGACCACCACGACGCGAGTGAGGTTATGCGCCAGTTCGTGGAACGTGATTGCCCCGTCCACGTAGCCCTTGTCACCCTTCGAGCGCCAGACGATCCGCTCGTTGGGCACCTGCTCTGTGATGGTCGACTCCCAGCTTCTGTGCGACAGGAAAATCTGGGCCTTCCACCGCAGCTTCTCATCGGAGATCTGTTCGACCTGCTCGACCTTCTTCATGTACTTCGGGAACTCCGCGAACTGCGTCCACTTCTGATACGTGAGGTCCACGGGCGCGCCGACATCGATGTGCTCGATGATGTTGGTGACCTTCAACTTGTCGCCGCCCTTGCCCTTGCCGCCGAACAGTGAGCCGGCGGCGCCACCCAAGGTGTCCTTGACCTTGCTGCCTGCGTCGCTCAGGCCTTTCTTGACGGCGGACTTGACCGGTGATGTCACGTCGTCCACACCGGTGACGGCGGAAAGCAACCCTTTGCCGCCACCGTTCTCGGCGTAGTCGGTCAGCCGATCCGTGGCGTTTCCCAGTCGTCCCGAAATGGAGGAAACCGCCCGGTCGGTGAGCGTTCCAGTGAGTTGCTGCAGCGCAACCTGCAGCGGGCCTGCAGCCGATGCGCTCTGCGCTGACTTGGTGGCGCGACCGGCGTGCTGTCTGGCCCCGTTAACCGCCTGTGTCATTGTTCTCACCGTCCTCGCTGTGCAGTCGCTCGCGCTGCAGTCCGTTTCGATGCACGTGCCGATTTCCGTGGCGCGCTGGGACGTCGTGCAGCGCGCCGCCGCGTCACTGGAGGCTCTGGTTCCTCGGGCTCGTTGTCGAGTTCGTAATCCTCTTCTTCGAGGGCCTGATCTTCATCGACATCCTCGGCGTCTTCGTCTTCGTAGGTGTCCTCGTCTTCGTCCTCGTCGACCGCGTCGACGTCAAGAGGCTCTTCCTCGTCGTCTTCCTCGGGTTCGTCATAGGCGTCGTCCTCGTCGAAGTCGTCGCGAGAGCGAGTTCGCCGCCGCTTGCCGCCCCCCGCGAGGCCACCGCCGACGAGACCGCCGACGTCGTCGAGCGTTTCGTCGACGTCGACCGCTGAAGTAACGCCTTGCAGCCTGTCGTTGAGGGCATCGATCTGGTTTGTCGCCGCGGCGAGCGCGGCAGCACGGCCCGCATTGAGCAGCTCACCGCGAAGCTGTTCGGTCAACTGGGCTACATCAGCGGACGCGCCTAGCGACTGCAACCCACGGCCGACAAGTGCGGTCGGGCTCGTAGGGAACTTGCCGGTGACGCCGGCCGCCGCCAGCATCAACGCCAAGCGCATCTTTTTGGTGCGACCCAGAAGGTATCCGGCCCCCACAGCCAACGCGACTTTTCCTCCATTAAACATTTCCCACTCTCCCTTTGTGCTACATACGATTGCTGCAGCGGGTCCAGAGCCAAGGCCACCCTTTGTTCTTCCGCCTTACCGATGCATATTGGCGGGCTACCCACTCACTTCGGAATTGAATCGAAGCAACTGGATAATTCGGTAGATTCTTATTCAGTCGACCGAAGGAGCGGTCGGCAAGCATAGTATAGTTGCTGAAGCCTATATAAACAGCTGTCACCTGGCCAGATATCGCAATACAGATTTGCCGAACAAACCCTCAGCGGAATCTACGGCAGCGTAGCTAATGCAAGCGCTATTTCTCCGGCCAGCGGCATCAGTTTGTATAAACCAGCCTGTGAATTGCACCTTCAAGATCGTGGAAAATGTAATCCAGACGTGAAAAATATAGAATTGCAGTGCAAAACTTCTACAACGGAATGCGCTGCCAATCGAAGCTATTGCCATTGCTGCGAGCCGCAGGGCATTCCCACGGGGATAAGTTCGGTAATGGTGCTCCGAATAACGGTACGGAGGTCCCAGACCGGCGGCGCCCGCAATTGGCGTGGCGACGCTCGATACAAATGGGACGCGCCGGACCGATTTCGCGAGCAGCTTAGTTTTTGGCCGTCGCGCGGACGGGCTGGCAATCGAAAACGCTTGATCTGCAGGTGAATTCGGGCAACTGGCGGATGGCATGAGTAGTCTGAGCCTGTGGCAAAGCTAATCAAATCTTGGGGCGTCGAGCGCATTGCCCCTTCACGCGCGATGCCCCCTTGTGGCATTGCTGGTCCAATAAGTGCGGCTCCTGCGTCAAATTGTGATCTATGGCACAAGGGGCGCGAAGCACGAAACGTCGCAAGAGTCGAGGAACTTTGCTGACATCCGGGCGTAGAAGCTCCTCGCGTGTTTCGGCGCCTTCGGCCGGTCGCCTTGGCGACGTGAGGAAACTACGCGGTAAATAAGCCTGGACGTAAATTACTGGCTCACCTGTGCCGTTGCCTGGCGGGAGCCGAACGTGTTTCAGTGAGCAAACAGGCGCGCCAACAGATTCCGGCGGCCCAGATGAAATGACCCGACTCGGCGGTGTCTGGGAACCGAGCGACGACGGTACGAGGCCGAGTGCGTCTGCCTCGGCGGCCGAGTCCTGGCCGCGTGCAGCGAGCAGATGTTTGACGCTGCCGTAAGGGGAAACCCGCTACGGCAGAGGCCGGCACAAGTGCGGCCCACGACAACGAAGGGACTCGATCATGGGCAACGTCGACAAGGCCAAGAACGTGACGGAGAAGGTCTCAGGCAAAGCCAAGGAGACGGCTGGGCGTGCGACTGGAAACCAACGCATGGAAGATGAGGGTAGGGCCGACCAGACAAAGGCAGGCGCCAAGCAGCGGGGCGAGAAGGCGAAAGACGTCTTCCGCTAGCAGCGCAGTTCGCGACGGTCGCGCCATCGCGGCCGCCGCGAGCGTCAGGCGATCTGTTTGCGCATCTTGCGAGCGGCCTTGCGGACGCGCTTGGTGGTGTCGTCCACCGTGTCTGATGCCGTTGCCTTGATCTTGCGGTTCTTCTTCTTTGCTGCCTTGCCGAGTTCGTTGACCGGATGGGCCACCGCCCGCGGAAGCATCAATTGTATTGACGTGCTGAAGAGTCGACCGGCGATCTTCAACAGGGGGATACCCACTGGTAGCAGGATGACAGTGATGCACAAAACCACGCCGACGAGTCCCAGAACGGACGCGAGAATCCATAGCACCGCTCCGCCGAGTGCGCGTGACAGGCGCATGATGGGCCTCCTCAGCCAGGGAGATGCATCAGATCACCGGAAAGGCCGAGCAGACGCCGACCGAGCTTCATGACTGGTATTCCCAGTGGAATCAACAGGATTGTCACGCACAGCACCAAGCCGACGACCCAGACCACCGCAGCGACGATTCCCAACACGACACCGGCCACAGCCCCGAGGATTCCTAACACCACACCGAGCAAACCGTTCAACGCTCGCATGATGACCTCCTTGTATTGGACATGAGTACCCGCCTCGGGCTTAATTAACACCATCGTCAGCAACTCGAATTGTTCTCTGGCGGATGGGTATACGCCCTAGATGACGTGCAACGCCTTTGTGTTGGGCGGAGGCGGTGTGTTGGGCGCCGCCGAGGTGGGCATGGCGCGTGCGCTCCTGGAGGCCGGCATTCGGCCCGACCTGATTTGTGGCACCTCGATCGGCGCGATCAACGGTGCCGCTGTGGCCGCCGATCCCACCCCGGAAGGGGCCCGACGACTGCTGGAGATGTGGGACGCCCTCGGTGGTAACGGCGTGCTCGACGGTTCTTTCGTCGGCAGGGCTGCGGCACTTGTCACTCGCCGAACCGCGCTTCATGGGAATGCCAAGTTGCGTCGGGTACTGGGTGAGCGCTTGCCCGCGCGGTTCGAGGACCTCGCAGTCCCCTTCGAATGCGTTGCGGCCAGTATCGAGCGAGCTCGTGAACATTGGTTCGACACGGGGGGATTGATCGAGCCGGTGCTTGCCTCATGCGCATTGCCAGGCGTTTTCCCGCCTGTGCGAATCGGTGACGAGCACTTCTTCGACGGTGGCCTCGTCAACAGCATCCCGTTGGACAGGGCCGTGAAGCACGGCGCTGACACCATATGGGTATTGCATGTTGGACGCGTTGAAGAAGACCTGTCCGCACCCCGGTTCTTGTGGGAGGTGGCATTCGTCGCCTTCGAAATCTCGCGGCGTCACCGCTTTTTCGGTGATCTGGAGCGGATGAGTTCCGATGTGACCGTTCATGTACTTCCCACCGGGTTACCTCGGCGTTCGTCGTCGACCTGGTCGAATCTGCGATATCGCGACGCGCGCCGCATCTCCGGACGCGCCGAATTGGCTTATGCCGCAACGTGTGAGTATCTAAAGAGTCGGCAATGACGACGCTACGTCGGGTGATCACCGTGCCGCTGGTCACCACCGTGATGGTGCTCATGCTGGCTCTTGGCCCGCTCCTACTTCTCGGAACAGGTGTGGTGGGTCTGCTATTGCGATCAAGCCGGCCCCCGCGCACCGTCGCCTTGACGATGGCGTATGCAGTCATCGAACTGCGCACTCTGCTGCAGGTGCTGCGCGGAAACCGCGACTGCGATCAACTCATGCGCGACATCCTCGTGTCCGCTCACCTCGCTATGCGCAGAATCCTCGATGTGACGGTCGAGCTCGAGTCGGGCTCGGCCACGGCGGACACGATTCCACGCGACCAGCCGCTGATCGTGCTATCCCGTCATTGCGGCCCCGGTGACAGCGTCGTCGTGGCGTGGTTGTTGGCAGTCGAATACCGGCTGCAGTTGCGGATAGTGCTCAAAGGGCTGCTTCGGTGTGAACCTGTTCTCGATCTGGCGGGCGGATGGGGCTGTCTGTGCTTCCTGCGTCGAGGCGAACGAGCACGAAGACAGATCCGCTCTCTGGCGGCGTCCCTCGAGGGTGGGCAAGCGATGCTGCTGTTTCCCGAGGGTGCGAACTTCAGCTGGCCGCGCTGGCGCAGCGCCATCACTCGACTCCGTTCGACCGGCGGACTCCGTGCCGCCCGCGATGCGTTGCGGCAATCCCACACGCTGCCGCCACGCAGCGGCGGCGCCTCAGCCGCGGTGGCAGGAGCCCCGAAGGCCAACCTGCTGGTGCTGGCTCACAACGGCTTCTGCGCCGACGGCCGGGCTCGCCCTTGGTGGCAAGTACCCGTTCACCGTCAGTTGCTGATCCGCACTGTCGTGGTGCCGGCTGGCGAGGTTCCATCGCCGGAGCGACTGGAACCATGGCTCGAGCAGACATGGTCTCGAGTCGATGCGTGGGTCGCCGCGCACGCCGAGCAGTAGTCGCCTCAGCGCTTGATCGCGCTGACGTAGCTCATCTCGGCGAAGAAGCCCATCGCGCCGTCGTCGGGGAACTCGAAGCCGTTGTCGGCGTAGGCATCCGGTATTTTGCGGGCCGTGATGTCCCAGCCGTGGCCGGTGAGGTAGTCGATAACGTCGCTGCGCTCCTCGTGATAGATGAGATCGCGCATCTCGAAGTCGTGGCCGTACTGCTTGAGACGTTCGGAGATCAGCTGGGAGCGCTCGTCGGAGAACATGCTGACGTCGGGAATGTGCTCGGTGGCGACCCTGCTGCCCGGCGCGCTGAGTTCGTCGATCCGGTCGAACAGCAGATCCTGCGCCTGTGCCGGCAGATAGATCAGCAGCCCCTCGGCGATCCACGCCGTCGGCCGGGTCGTGTCGAAGCCGTTGTCGCGCAACGCGTTGGGCCAGTCGTCTCGAAGGTCGATGGCCACCGTGCGCCGCGTCGCTTTCGGTTGCGCGCCCAAGTCGGCAAGGGTTTGCGACTTGAAGTGGATCACCTCGGGTTGATCCATCTCGAAGACGACCGTTCCGTCGGGCCAGGGGAGCCGGTAGGCCCGCGCATCCAGCCCCGACGCCAGAATGACCGCCTGTCGGACGCCGGCGTCGGCGGCATCGGTGAACAACCTGTCGAAGTGGCGGGTTCTGACGGCCATCCCTTCGGCGGCCCGGCGGACACTGAACCGCGGGTCCACGTCTGCCAGATCCGCCATGTCGATCTCACCGTCGAGAACCTTGGTGAAGAAGTCCAGGCCGACGGCGCGGACCAGTGGCTCGGCGTAGGGGTCGTCGATCAGGCCCTCGCGATGGGACAGCACCCGCTGGGCGGCGACCATTGTGGCGGTGGCGCCCACGCTCGACGCGAGGTCCCAGGTGTCGTCGTCGCTGCGGGCCATCACGATCCTCGTCGGACAGCTGTCAGGTATCCCGAGTCGCCGGTCAAGCTGACCAGTTCGTCGTCCGGCAGCTCGAAACCGTTGGCGGCGAACGCTTCTGCCGTTGTCTGAGTACTGACCTCCCAGCCGTGCCCGGACAGGTAATCGCGCGCGGAGTTGCGGTCGCCCGAGTAGAACAACTCCGATAGCTTGATGCGCGAGCCCGCCCGGCGCGAGCGTTCGTCGAGCTTCTCGGCCCAGTCCGCTGGCATCGACTTCATGTCCATGTTTTCGGTGGCCACGCGGCTGCCGGGGGCAGACAGCGCAGTGATGTTGTCGAGCAGTCGGTCCTGCGCCTCCGGCGGCAGGTAGACCAGCAGGCCTTCGGCAATCCATGCGGTGGGCTGGGCCGGATCGAAACCCTCCGCGCGCAGGGCGGTGGGCCAGTCCTCGCGCAGGTCGATTGCGACGGTCTTGCGGA
>LZSH01000537.1 GCA_001665255.1 Mycobacteriaceae bacterium 1482268.1
GTGCCCGCGGGCCTCGAGGATTCCGCCAAAGAGGCCATCGTCAACTGTCCCGAACAAGCCATCGTCGAAACCGATTGAGAGTCAAGGAGCTTCAGTGCCGAAGGGTTATGTAGTCATCACCGAGGACGTCAAGGATCCCGACGGGATGACCGAGTACGCCAAGCTTGCGAGTCAGACGATGGCAAGCGCGAAGGTCCTCGCGTTCGATACCAACGCCGAGCAGATCGAAGGCAAGTGGCACGGCACCCAGACTGTCCTGCTCGAGTTCGAGTCGCCGGAGGCGGCCCGCGAGTGGTACAACTCCGACGCCTATCAGGAGGCCGTTAAGGTGCGGCAGGCCGCGGCCGACTGCAACGGCGCCATCCTGCACGGCTTCGGCTGAGGTTTCTCAGCGCCTCGTGCGTCGCACCGTCGCTCGTGTGCGATCGTGCGCTGACTGCCGAAATTCCCCGGCGTGTTGGTGCAAACACGCACACTCGCGGAATTAGTGCAGCACGCGCACGGGGACGCTTGACCAGCCCGCGACATTTGACATGGCCACTCGCTTGCACTCGTCCCAGAGCACCTCGTAGCGCGGCATGAAGTCGAGCAGTCGCTCCAGCGCGATCGCGCTTTCCATCCGGGCCAGCGCCGCGCCCAGGCAACTGTG
>LZSH01000538.1 GCA_001665255.1 Mycobacteriaceae bacterium 1482268.1
TGGTTCTGCGGTGTCCATACCGACGCCCACGCGTGAGTGGCGTCAGCACCGACCATGCGTTGCTTGCCCGGCGGCGGGTCGGTGGCCAGATAGCCCGAAACATAGCTTGCTGCAAGGCCATTGGCGCGCAAACAGGCGATCGCCAGCCGCGCGAAGTCCTGGCAGACGCCTTCCCTCGCGCTCACCACGTCGTCGACCCGCGTGGAGACGGTCGTCGAACCGGACCGGTAGGTGAAGTCCCGATAGATCCGCGAGGTGAGATCGGTCAGCACCTCGATCAGCGGCCGCTCCGGCGCGAAACTGGGTGCGGCGTACTCCCGCACCGCGTCGGTGATCTCTGGCGGCTGCAAGTCGAGGGTGAACTCGGTCGCCAGCGCGCCGTCGAGACCCACCGGACGCGCGATTTCCCATGGCGCAAGCGCGGTTCCCGCCCCGTACAGTTCCGGCGCCGGCGGGTCCACCTCGACGATGGACTCGCTGGTGACCGAGAGCGTGTGGTGCCGTTCGGTGACGTGGAAGTACGAGCTGATGTTTCCGTAGGCGTCCTTGCTCGTGGAGCTGTCGGTCGGTTCGGGGTCGATGTGCAATGTGTGAGAGACGCAGCGCTGACGCTCGGTGCCGCGTGGGGTGAGGAAGCCGCGGCCGTAGGAGCTCGTCACCACGTCGGAGTACCCGTAAATCGTCCTGTGAGACACGCGATATCGGCGAGTGGCGCC
>LZSH01000539.1 GCA_001665255.1 Mycobacteriaceae bacterium 1482268.1
GTGGCCGCCGGCGACGCGATTCCGGCGCTGACCGTCACCGTCGACGAGACACAGATGTTCTTCTTCAGCGCCGCCACCTACAACGGGCACCGCATCCACTACGACAAGGAGTGGGCGCGCGATCGCGAGGGTTACGACAACGTGCTCGTGCAGGGACCACTGCAGGCGGCGCTGCTGTCGCGGGCGTTGACCGACTGGATCGGCGGCGACGGGCGACTGGTCGCATTCTCGGTGCAGAACCGCGCAATCGCCTATCCCGGACAGGAATTGACGTTCGGCGGCACCGTCACGGGCAAGCACGGCGCGCACGCGAGGAGCACAAGCAACCTGGGCCTCGTCGACCTCGACATCTTCTGCAAGCGCGGCGACGACATTCTGATGCCGGGCACTGCGACCGTCGCCCTTCCGCACCGGAGCGCACAATGACGGGCCTGCGCGGCGAGGCGGCGATCGTCGGCATCGCGGAACTGCCCGCGGAGAAGAAGCAGAGCGCGCCGCCCTCCTTCACGCTGGACCAGTACGCGCGCCTGGCGAAGATGGTGATCGACGATGCGGGCGTGGATCCCGCTGTGGTGAACGGGCTTTCGACACACGGCATCGCTGAGTCGAATATGTTTGCGCCCGCAACGCTGTCGGAGTACCTCGGGCTGCCGCTGGATTTCGGCGACCGCGTCGACCTCGGCGGCGCCACCGCCGCAGGCATGGTCTGGCGGGCGGCCGCCGCCGTCGAGCTCGGACAGTGCGACGCGGTGCTCGTCGTCATGCCCGGTTCGACGGAGATCCCGCGGTCGGAGGCACGGCCCGGCCGGACACTCAGCTGGTACGGCGCGTCGAGCAACAATTACGGCTCCCCGCAGGCCGAGTTCGAGATCCCGTACGGCAACGTCGGGCAGAACGGCCCCTACGCACAGATCGCGCAACGCTACGGCCATGAATTTGGTTACGATCCAGCGGCTCTCGCCCGTATCGCCGTGCACCAGCGCGAGAACGCGTGCGCCCACCCCGGCGCGGTGTTCCACGGCAAGCCCATCACGGTCGAGGACGTGCTGAACAGCCCGGTGATCGCCGACCCGATCCACATGCTGGAAACCGTGATGCGGGTGCAGGGCGGCGCCGGTGTGCTGATCGCCAACTCCGATGTCGCGGCGCGGGCCCGTCATCGCCCGGTGTGGGTCAAGGGTTTCGGCGAGCACATCCGGTTCAAGACACCCACCTACGCCGACGACCTCATCCGCACCCCCATCGCCCGCGCAGCCGAGCGGGCGTTCGCGATGGCGGGCCTGCAGCGGTCCGACGTCGACATGGCGTCGATCTACGACTGCTACACGATCACCGTGCTGATGACGCTGGAAGACGCCGGATTCTGCGGCAAAGGCGAGGGCATGAAGTGGCTGACCGAGCACGACCTGACCTTTCGCGGCGACTTCCCGATCAACACCGCGGGCGGCCAGCTGTCCTACGGGCAGGCCGGCATGGCCGGTGGCATGCACCACGTCGTCGACGGCACCCGCCAGGTGATGGGCCGCGCGAGGGAGGCGCAGGTCGCCGACTGCAGCACGGCGTTCGTCACCGGCAACGGCGGCATCATGAGCGAGCAGGTCGCGCTGATCCTGGGCGGTGACTGATATGACGGTACCTCTGCCGGAGCCGACGCCCGTCTCGCAGCCGTTCTGGGATGCGTTGCGCGAGCATCGAATACTGATCCAGTACTCGCCGTCGACGGGGCGCTACGTGTTCTACCCGCGCACGATCGCGCCAGGCAACCTGGCCGACGATCTGGAATGGCGGGAGATCGACGGCAACGGCTCGCTGTACACCTACACGGTCGCGCACCGACCGACCGGCCCGCCGTGGGCCGAAAAGCTGCCGCAGCTGCTCGCCGTCGTCGAATGGGACGCCGGCCCGCGGGTGAGCACGGAACTCGTCGACGTCGCACCCGCGGACATCCGCATCGGCATGCGCGTCGAACCCGTCTTCGTCGATGTGCCCGACACAGGCATCACGCTGCTGCGCTACAGGCCCGCCGATGTTTGAGACGGTGCAACAGCTGCTGCGTTCGCGGATGGACGACGACGGCCTCGCGATGCTGCACGGCGACCGGGCGTGGACGTGGCGCGAGCATCTCGCCGAGGCGTCGGCGGAGGCGTCGGCGCTCATCAAGCTCGCCGACCCGTCGCGACCCATGCACGTCGGCGCGCTGCTCGGCAACACGCCCGAGATGCTGCGGTCGATGGCCGCCGCTGCGCTCGGCGGATATGTGCTGTGCGGGATCAACACCACGCGCCGTGGCGACGGCCTGGCCGTCGACATCAGACGCTCGGACTGCCAACTCGTGCTCGCCAACGCCGAGCACCTGTCGCTGCTCGACGGCCTCGACCTGGGCGGCGCGGAAGTGATCGACGTCGAAGGGCCCGCCTACCGGAAAGCGATCGAAACGGCGAAACCGCTTGTGCCACACCGCGAAGTCGAAGGTGTGGACCCCGTCGTCATGCTGTTCACGTCGGGCACCAGCGGCGACCCCAAGGCCGTGCGATTTGCCCACGCGATGGCGGTGATGTGCGGGGCGAGCCTGGCCGAGCGTTTCGCGCTCACCGCCGACGATGTCTGCTACCTGTCGATGCCGCTGTTCCATAGCAACGGGGTGGCGGCGGGCTGGTCGGTGGCGCTGGCATGCGGCGCAACGATGGTCCCCGCGAAGTTCTCGCCGTCGCGGTTTCTGTCCGACATCCGCCGCTACGGTGCCACCTACATGAACTACGTCGGGAAACCGCTGGCGCTGGTCCTCGCCACGCCCGAGAAACCCGACGACGCCGACAACCCGCTGCGGGCGGCATTCGGCAACGAGGCCACCGAGCGCGACACCGAGAAGTTTGCGCGCCGGTTCGGATGCCGGGTCGTCGACAGCTTCGGGTCGAGTGAGTTCGCCGTCGTCATCATGCGCGAGGACGGATGCCCGCCGGGATCGATCGGCAAGGGCTATCCGGGTGTCAGCGTGTACCACGCCGACACTGTCACCGAGTGTGCGCCAGCGATTTTCGACGACCACGGCGCCCTGACCAACTTCGACGAGGCGGTCGGCGAACTGGTCAACACCTACGGCGTCGGCGGCTTCACCGGCTACTACAACGACGAAGCCGCGACCGCGGAGCGGATGCGCCACGGCATGTACTGGTCGGGCGATCTGGCCTATCGCGACGCCGACGGCTGGATCTACCTCGCCGGCCGCACCGCCGACTGGATGCGGGTCGACGGCGAGAACCTCGCGGCCGGCCCGATCGAGCGGATCCTGCAGCGGCTACCCGAGATCAACCACGTCGCCGTTTACGCCGTCCCCGACGAGCGCGTCGGGGACCAGGTGATGGCGGCCGTCGTCCTCAATGATGGAACAGCGTTGACGCCCAAGCAATTCGGTGAATTTCTGGCAGCGCAGCCCGACCTGTCGCCTAAGGCATGGCCGAGATACGTGCGCGTCAACGACGCACTGCCGCAGACGGCGACGAACAAGGTCCTCAAACGGACTTTGATCGCCGACGGTGTCAGCGCGGGCGAAGGCGTGCTGTGGGTGCGCCAGGCGCGGGGGCGGGCATACTCGGCGAAATGACCGTTCCACCGCCACCCGAGGGTTACTACCCGCTACCCAGCGCTTTGCCGGTACAAGTCGTCCCGGCGCGGGCGTCCGTGCCGCAGCCAAAGGACGACCCGTTCTACACCTACTCGGGCAGCACCCCGCTCGAGCAGATCCCGCCCGGCACCGTGCTGGCCGACCGCAGCGTGCCGTATCACATCCTAGGCGTCCCCACACCGCTGAAGACCACCCAGCTGCTGTACCGGACGACGAGCCAAATCGGTAAACCGGCCGTCAATGTCACCTCGATCATTCAGCCGCTGCACCAACCCCATACCGCCAAAATACTGTCGTACCAATCCGCTTACGATTCGCTGAACCGCAACGATCAGCCGTCGTACGCGATCAATGGCGGATTGACGCTCGGTGGCCTCGTGCCCAGCGTCGAGCTCGCGGTGTTCGGACTCTTTCTCGCGCACGGCTTCACGGTGATCGTGCCGGACACCGAAGGTCAGCGTGCGGATTTTGCGGCGGGTCCGGAGTACGGGATGAACACGCTCGACTCGATTCGTGCCGCGTTCAACGCATCGGTGGTCGAGACCGCCGCCGACGCGAACGTCGCGCTGCTCGGTTACTCCGGCGGCGCGATCGCCAGCGGATGGGCCGCCGAACTTGCACCCACGTACGCGCCGGATGCCAACGCGCACTTGATCGGTGCGGCCATCGGCGGTGTACTGGTGCACCCGGCGCACAACCTGCACTACGTCGAGGGCACCCCCGTCTGGGCAGGCGTGATGCCGATGGCGCTCATCGGAATCGCGCGGGCGTTCGAGGTGGACTTCCGGCCCTACCTCACGCCGCGGGGCCTGGATCTCTATGCCGCCATGCAGAATTCGTCGATCGTGCACGTCCTCGGCCAGCCGCGATTTCGGAGGTTGACGTGGAAGGACGTGGTGACACCTAACTACCCGACGCCAGAAAGCCTGCCGCTATTCGTGGAGTTGGCCAACCAGCTCATCATGGGCAGTCGCGGAACGCCGACGATTCCGCTGTTCATCGGCCAGGGCGCCAACGGCTTTCCCGAAGGGACGCCGGGAAACAAGCCGGGTATCGGCCGCGGCGACGGCGTGATGATCGCCGGCGACGTCCGCACGCTCGCTCGCGACTACTGCGCGCGCGGCGGAGTCGTGTACTACGCGCAATACGACATACTCAGCCACACCTCGGCGCTCGGGCCGTGGCTGATGCAGGCCATCGACTGGATCAACGACCGTTTCGCCGGCCGACCCGCGCCGAACAACTGCGCGTCGATTCCCGTCGGCAACCCACTGGACCCGCTTCCGATGCCCGCGCCTCAGCGGTAGTCGACGTGCCAGTGCTTGATGCCGTTGATGAAGCTCGACCGCAGCCGCTGCGGCTCGGACACCGGCTTCAAGTCGGGAATGTGGTCGGCGATCGCATTGAACATCAAGTCGATCGTCATCCGCGCCAGGTTCGCGCCGACGCAGTAGTGCGCGCCCGTACCGCCAAAACCCAGATGCGGGTTGGGGTCCCGCAGAATGTTGAACGTATAGGGATCGTCGAAGACATCCTCGTCGAAGTTCGCCGACCGGTAGAACAGCACCAGTCGCTGGCCCTTCTTGATCGGCACCCCGGCCAACTCCGTATCGACCAGCGCCGTCCGCTGAAAAGCCGTGATCGGTGACGCCCACCGGATGATCTCGTCGGCGGCGGTCTTGGGCCGCTGCTGTTTGAACAGCTCCCACTGCTCGGGGAAGTCGGTGAACGCCATCATGCCCTGGGTGATCGAGTTGCGGGTCGTCTCGTTGCCCGCCACCGTCAGCGTCACGACGAACATCCCGAATTCCGCCTCGGTCAGCTGGCCGTCGGCTTCGGAGTCAACCAAGGTGCTGACGATGTCCTGATCTTTGGAGCCCGGCTCCTCCTTCTTGCGGGCCGCCAATTCCATGGCGTAACAAATCAATTCACCCGTGGCGGCCAGCGAGTCGTACTCCGCGAACTCTGGGTCGTCGCCGCCGATCATCTGGTTGGTCCACTCGAACAGCTTGTCGCGGTCCTCCAGCGGAACGCCGAGCAGCCCCGCGATCGCCTGCAACGGCAGCTCGCGAGCAACCTGTAGGACGAAGTCACCTGACGACTGAGTGGCGGCCTCGGCGGCGATGCGCTGTGCGCGCTCGTTCAACTCGGCCCGGAGCCGCTCGACGGCCCGCGGCGTGAACCCTCGCGAGACAATCTTGCGCAGCCGCGCGTGCTCGGGGTCGTCCATCATCAGCATGGACAGCTTCGAGGCCTTGACCTGCCCTTCGACGTCGACGCCCGGGTTGAAGTGCGGGACGACGGTCTTCGCCGCCGCCGAGAACACGTCGCTGCGCAGCGACACCTCGCGGACGTCGCGGTGCTTGCTCACCACCCAGTAGCCGCCGTCGCCGAACCCGCCGACATCGGGCGGCTGCGAGTTCCACCAGATCGGCGCGGCGCGGCGGACCTCGGCGAACTCCTCTGTCGGCAACCGGGCGGCATAGATGTCGGGATCGGTGAAGTCGAATCCGGCGGGCAGGTTGGGAGCGGCCACCTTGTCCAGATTAGGGACCGCGCCTCGACAGCGGTGCATTACCGTGCAACTCATGGACGACGGCGTGCAGGAATTCATGCGTGCGATGGACGAGGGCATGCCGAGATACGAAACGATGACGCCGCAGGAGGCGCGGGCGTTGAACATCGGCCGACGCCCTCCCGTCGAGAACGTCGCCGACGTCGCCAGCGCCGACGACCTCGTGTTCCCCGGCCCCGACGGCGACGTGCCGGTGCGCGTCTACCGGCCGCATGGGCCCGACGGTCGGCGGCCTGCGGTGGTATTCGCCCACGGCGGCGGCTTCGTGCTCTGCGACCTCGACTCACACGACGGCTTCTGCCGTGCGATGTCGCGGCACACGGAGACGGTCGTCGTCTCGGTGGGCTACCGGCTCGCGCCGGAGTATCGCGCGCCCGCGGCCGTCGAGGACGTCTACGCGGCGTGGTGCTGGGTGACCGACCACGCCGACGAATTGGGTGTCGACCCGTCGCGCGCATTGATCACGGGCGACAGCGCGGGCGGCAACCTGGCGGCGGTCACCGCGCTGATGTGTCGCGAGCGAGGCGTGCGGATGCCGGCGGGGCAGGTGCTGATCTATCCGGCGATCGAACCGTTCTTCGACACCGAGAGCTATCGCAAGTACTCGACCGGATACGTCAACACCCGCGACGCGATGCAGTACTACTGGCGCCAATACCTCAACGACAAGTTGCCGTCACCGGAGTATCTGGTGGCACCGGCGCGGGCCGAGTCGCACGAGCGCCTGCCGCCTGCGGTGGTCGTCACGGCCGGAGCCGATGTGTTGTACAGCGAGGGCGTGGCCTATGCGCAGCGGTTGCGAAAGGCGAATATTCCTGTGGTGCATCGCGATTACCCCGGCTTGTTTCATGGGTTCCTGACCATGATGGCATTTTGCGCGGGCGCCTCCGCGCGGGAACTCTTGTGGGCCGACATGCGGCGGCTGCTTGCGATGGCGGTGCAGGCAAGCGCATGAGTAACGTGAGTACCGACGCGGTCGTGATCGGCGCCGGGTTCGCCGGCCTGTATGCAGTACACCGTTGCGCGTCGGCAGGTTTGACGGTGCTGGGCATCGAAGCCGCGCCGAGCGTGGGCGGCACCTGGTACTGGAACCGCTATCCGGGCGCGCGCTGTGACGTCGAAAGCGTGGACTACTCCTACTCTTTCGACGAAGAGCTGCAGCGTGAGTGGACATGGACGGAGCGGTTCGCGGCACAGCCCGAGATCCTGGCCTACCTCGACCACGTCGCCGACCGGTTCGATCTGCGGCGGCACTATCTGTTCGGCACCGAGGTCGTCGGCGCGCAGTTCGACGAGACGGCCGGCGAATGGGCGGTGCGCACCTCGACCGGTAAGGTCCGGTGCGCACGGTTCTTGTTGTGCGCGACGGGCTGCCTGTCGGCGGTCAACCGGCCCGACATCCCCGGCCTGGACGACTTCGCGGGCGAGGTGTACTACACGGCGTCCTGGCCGCGCGAAGATCCGCCCTTGCGCGGCAAGAAGATTGGCGTGATCGGCACAGGTTCGTCGGGCATCCAGGTGACGCCGATCCTCGCCGAGCAGGCCGAGTCGCTGGTGGTGTTCCAACGCTCGCCGAACTACACGATCCCGATGCCGAACTACCCCTGGACCGATGAGGATCTCGACCGCATCCGTGAGGAGTATCCCGAGCGGCGGCGCCGGTCGGCGTACGCCCCCGCGGGCACACCGCATGTCGGCTTTCACAAGAATGCGCTCGACGCCGATGCCGAGGAACGGCTCGAGGCGATGTGGAATCGCTGGCGCGACGGCGGGGTGTTGTTCAGCAAAACGTTTCCCGACCAGATGTCGGTGCTCGAGGCCAACGACATAGCGCGGCAGTTCGCCGAAGATCGCATCCGCGAGATCGTCGACGACCCCGCGGTCGCCGAGGACCTGATCCCCACCGACCACCCGATCGGCACGAAGCGCATCTGCACCGACGCGGGTTATTACGCGACGTTCAACCGCGACAACGTGCGGTTGGTGAATCTGCGCCGCGAACCGATCGAGACGCTCACCCGTGACGGCGTGCGGACGACTGCGAGGACGTACGACTGCGACGTGCTGGTTTTCGCGACGGGTTTCGACGCGCTGACGGGCGCGATGAGGCGGATCGACCCGGTGGGTCCGGCCGGTGATCGGCTGTCGCAGATGTGGGCGGACGGACCGGTGACCTTCCTCGGCATCATGATGCCGCGGCTACCGAACCTCTTCAGCTTCAGCGGACCAGGCAGCCCGTCGGTGCTGGCGAACATGGTGCTGCACGCCGAGGTGCAAGTCGACTGGGCCGTCGACTTGATGATTGCGGCGCGCCGGCAAGGGATCACCGAGGTCGAACCGCGCCGTGACGCCGCCCAGGCATGGACAGCCCACGTCGCGGAGGCCGCAGAGCGCACTCTGTTCCCCCAGGCGCAGTCGTCGTGGTACCTGGGGTCCAACATCGACGGCAAGAAGCGGGTGTTCATGCCGTACATCGGCGGGTTCGGAAAGTATCGCCGATCATTGGATGACGTTGCGCAGCAAGGCTATCCAGGATTGGTGCTGACAACGCGCTGAGCCTGGCGGCGTCGGCGCGAGGAGCAGGCGGAGATACCCGCCGCGCCTATGTGGACGCGGGTGTAGAATTGCCCGTAGGCCGTTCGCCTCAGCATTGCCGGCACCAGAAATCTCTCGTGAATCGATCAGTCCGCGCTTTCGAACGCTGTTGGCTTTCGGCCCGACGCACGGACAACCGTGCGTATGTTCAAAGGAATTGATACATGGATTCATCTGGCTTGTTTTCTCACCCGAACCAGCCTGAGGCTGTCAAGAGCGACAGCTCGTCGGACCCCGTGCAGCCGCCCGCCTTCTCGGACCAGGATTCGCCGCGGAGTCAGACGCACCCCTCATGAACGGCATGACGGGGGCGCGGCGGATGGCGCGACCTGTCAGGCTCACCCTGGCGGCCCGGCTCGGCGGTGACATCGACGGAGCATGGTGGCCGCATTCCGGCTCGGTGGCCCAAGAGCTGCCTGGGCTGATCGGCACATTGCACAAACCGCTCGGCGAAATCGCCGATATCCGCATCAACTGGTCGATCACCGAGGGCCCGCTCGACCTGGAAACGCTCGTGGCCACCACCCGGGCACATGTCTCCACGAAGTGCAGGCGGCCACGGTTGATGTTCGTCGAAGGCAGAACCGGCTGCG
>LZSH01000540.1 GCA_001665255.1 Mycobacteriaceae bacterium 1482268.1
CCGTCATCGCCACCGCGGCAGCCACCACGGCGACGCAAACACCCGCACCCCCGAACGCGACTTTGCGTCCACTCGGGTCCGGTTTGATGTCTCCTTGTCCGCGCGGGACCGGACGAACATCGTCGTGAGTTGCCTCGTCTGGTCCTACGGCCATGTCCGTCGTGCTGCTGACGCCGCTGACCGCGCCAAGTGCGTCGACGACGCCGTACCCGACGAACGGGTCCCAGCCCGCCGGTGGTCGGTGCGATGTGTCCTTGATCCGCTGCATTACCTGTCGTGCAGTCAGATGCGGCGATCTGGCGCGTACGAGGGCCGCGATGCCACTCACCACCGGCGCCGCGTAGCTGGTTCCCATGATCGGCATCGGATCACCGAGGACCGGCAGCGAGTCGATGAGCCCTTCCCCGTCCGCGTCGAGTGAGACGACAGCCTCGCCCGGCGCCGCGACGTCCACCCAGGGCCCTGCGAGGGTGAAACGCGAGGGTGCGCCGTGAGGGTCGACGGATCCCACGGTGAGCACGTAGTCGTCGTACCATGCCGGAGTCACAACGACTCTCACCGAATCCCAGTCCGGCCTTCCGGGCCGTGCCGGGTCCGCCGGTAAGTTCTGATCCGGACACTGCCCGAGACCGCCGACGTTTCCCGCCGCCGCCACGACGACCGCGTTCTTGACGTCCACCGCATATGCCAAGGCCGCGCCCAGCGCGCGGTCGTCGGGGGGCGCTGCGGCCGCGACACATGCGATCGATGACACATTGATCACCGTGGCGCCCATGTCGGCCGCGGTCCGTATCGCCATCGCCAGCGTGTCGACATCGCCGAAACCTGGCGCGCTTTGGCCGGCGGGCGCAAATTTCACGCTGGACTGACGGATGCCGATGATCGTCGCATCGGGCGCGACACCGCTGAATTCCCCACCGGCAGGGGATTGTTCGGCGGCGCCGATGATGCCGGCGACAACCGTTCCGTGGCCGTCGCAGTCATCGGTGCCGTCGCCTGTGGAAACGTAGTCACCGCCTCCTACGAGATGAGGCAGCAGACGGTGGCGCGCGACGCCGGTATCCACGACGGCCACGGTCTGGCCGGCGCCCCGACTGAGCCGCCAGACTGCCGCCAGGTCCAGGCCGCCGAGCTGACGCGCGGCGGAGTGGCTGCGGCGGATCGGATCGGAGACCAGACACGGCTGCCGAAGCTCGGTGGCTTGAGGTGGAGCGGGCGGGCGCGGCGCGGGCAGCTGCGAGTCATCGACCACGGGTGGCGTGACGGCCCCGGCCATCGGCGCAGACCAGACCGGGATGGACGCCAGCGCCACGGCGCCGGCCACCCGCGCCAGCCGTGACGTCATGTCAGGCTCAATCCGCGAACGACGCCGAACAGTCCGGCGACCCAACAGGCCAGCGGAACGACCGCTGCCAGCGCGAGGTAGTCCACGATCTCCAGACCGCGGCGGGCGAAGGGACTCAACCGCGATCCCACGTCGGTGAGGATCACCGACGAGCCGCCGACGCCTAGAGCGATCGCCATGATGACCAGCCAGACGGATCGCTGCGGTGCCAGAGCGGCGGCGAGGGTGAAAGCTGCGGTGGCGCTGATCATTCCAGCCGTGAAGCTCACCGCGGTTCGGATCGCGCCCCGTTGCTGACCGACCCGAAACAGGAGTGCCGCCGAGACCACGCCCGTGAGCGCCACACCGTTCCAGCCGTCGTGACGGTCCGCAGCAACCAATACGGTGCCCAGCGCCGCCGACAGTGAGAAGCCCGCGAGAAGTCCCGTGGCCATGTCATGGCCCCGCGCAGCCCGAATGGCACCAACGGCGGCGGGGAGCCTGTCGGTGTCCAGTGCATCGCTTGTCTCCGGCATTCGCGGCGCCAAACCGGTCAGGATGATCGATAGCTTGGCCGCGACACCCAGCATGGCCAGTGAGGCGGCGGCGAGCGCGGCGCCCACGGCTGCAGTGGGCGCAGGCCACACCGCCACCACCGCCGTGACAACGGCGACCATTGCCGAGAGCGCCGCTATCGCGGCGAGCATCGGGGTCCCGCGTGAGGTCAGGTGGAGCAACGACGTCGACAGCGCGGTGCACACCACCGCTCCCAGAAAGAAGTTCGGTGGTGCCGGACCGCCCGGCACCATCAGATACCCGGCGACGGCGCCCATGGCAACTGCGCCCGCGGTGAGGCTCACGGTCGGCCACAGGTCGGCATCCATGCGGTCGTAGACGACGGCGGCGGCGGTCGCCGAGAGGGCCACGACGGCCGCGACGATGGCTCGGATACCTGGCGCCGTCGGGCCGGGAACGGCGAGGAGCGCCGCGCCGAAACCCACCGACCACACACCTGCAACCGGGCCGAGCCCGCGACTGACGCCGTCATCGGGTGGCGGCGACGCATCCGCGACGTAATGGCTCAGGTCGTGGAGATACGGCACGGGTGTCGTCTCTGTGGTGAGTATCAAGACATCGCCGTCGCGAACGCCGTTGTCGTTCAACGACATCGATTCGTCGAGTGGCGACCCGTCGAGCCGCGACAGCGTCCACCGACCGGTGAAGTCGGTGCCGGTGCCGCCCGACTGCTCATCGAAAAGGTCGACGACTTGCGGCAGTATCTCGCCGAGCTCGACCCACATTGGGATAGTCAGGTCTACCGCCGCGGCAGCGCCTCCACCGTGCATGCGTACTGTCACCCGACACTGGCCGACAACCGTCATGTGCCACCCCCCGCCGATCACCGTAGCCGGGTTCCGACGTGCTCCAAAGCGGGAACTTTCTTGCTGTGGAAAGGGAACGAGAACTACTGCTGCCACGTCTATCTCACGATGGAGTTCCCTATTCAGCCGCGCCTGGCGTCCCCGCCTATGGCAGACGGCGAGGTCGTGGTGCAGGCACCGCCGGACGTGCACAGCGAGGCACCGAGCAACCCGCTGTCCAGGTTGTTGCCGGTAGCGATGGTGGTGGCCAGCATCGGCATGATGGCCCTCTATTTCACCTCGGGCGCCTCGGCGATGCGCAGCCCGATGTTCATGTTCTTCCCGGTAATGATGATCATCTCTCTGCTTGGGACAGTGGCCGCAGGCTCACGCAGTGGGAGCCGTATCGCCGAAATCAACCACGGCCGCCGCGACTATCTGAATTACCTCGCATCACTGGACGCCAAAATTCTGAAGACGACTGATGAACAACGGGTTTCGATGAGCTGGCGACACCCAGACCCCAACTCTCTGTGGCAGATCATCGGCGGTGTGCGTATGTGGGAACGCAGGCCGGACGACGCCGATTTCGCCGACGTTCGCATCGGGCTCGGCACTCGGTGCTTGTCCACTCCGCTCGTCGCTCCCGACCTCGAGCCTTTGGAGCACCGCGATCCCGTGACGTCGATGGAACTGCAGCGGCTGATTCACCACCGCTCCAAAGTCGCCGACCTACCCGTGTCAGTCCCGCTGAAAGAATTCACCGCAATCTCCATCGGCGGTGACACGGTCGTCGCCCGCGGCCTTCTTCGCGCGATGATCTGTCAGCTGGCCGTGATGCACAGCCCACATGAGCTACGGATCGCCGCCGTCGTCGACCCCCTCACTGCGGGAAACTGGGACTGGCTGAAATGGCTGCCGCACCATCAGCATCCGTATGCCGTCGATGGCCTCGGTGCTGCGCGCCTGACGTACTGCGATCTCTCGACGGCGCAGACTGCTCTCGCCGACTGTCGCGCGGCGCACGCGGTACTGCTGGTCGACGGCGGGCTTATCACCGGCGCTGAGCAGCTCTTGGCGGAGAGTGCCGAGCTGACAGTTCTCGCGCTCGGCATGGACTGCGACGACATCGCGGGCCTTCGCCTTGTCGTGAGCGGCCATGCGGTGGTTGAACGGTCCGCGGCGGGCGACGAAGTTCCCGCCCGCCCAGACACGATGACGGTCGGGCAGGCGGTCACGTGTGCCCGCCGCATGTCACCGTTTCGGCCCGCCGCCACATC
>LZSH01000541.1 GCA_001665255.1 Mycobacteriaceae bacterium 1482268.1
GCGCTTCGGATCAGCGGCCGTCGGCGCCTATCGCGCCTGGTAGAGAATGTGGGGGAACCCCCGGCAGACGTCGACGCGTTCTCCGCCTGGCCCCGGATATAGGGCATAGACGCCGGGGACCCAGTTTGCGTCGGCACGCCGGGGGTGCGAAATTGTCAGTTGCCAACGGCGCGGGATAGTCGACCCTGCATGATTCCGGCGTCGGGCGGCAACATGAGAAGTGGAGCGTAAGCACAATTGGCTGACGAGGACCGCGGCAGCGGCCGCAACGGTGGTGTGCGGCGACTCGTCATTGTCGAGTCGCCCACTAAAGCACGCAAAATTGCTGGTTACCTGGGCTCTGACTACATCGTGGAGTCGTCTCGGGGCCACATCAGGGACCTGCCCCGCAACGCCGCTGACGTGCCCGCGAAGTACAAATCGGAGCCGTGGGCGCGCCTCGGCGTCAACGTCGAGGACAACTTCGAGCCGCTCTACATCATCAGCCCCGAGAAGAAGAGCACCGTCGCAGAGCTGAAAGACCTGCTCAAGAGCGTCGACGAGCTGTATCTGGCCACGGACGGCGACCGGGAGGGCGAGGCCATCGCGTGGCATCTCCTGGAGACCCTGAAGCCCCGGGTGCCGGTCAAGCGGATGGTGTTCCACGAGATCACCGAGCCTGCGATCCGGGCGGCGGCCGAGGATCCGCGCGACCTGGATAACGACCTGGTCGACGCGCAGGAGACGCGCCGCATCCTGGATCGGCTGTACGGCTACGAGGTCAGCCCTGTGCTGTGGAAGAAGGTCGCGCCGAAGCTGTCGGCCGGCCGCGTCCAGTCGGTGGCGACGCGCATCATCGTCCAGCGCGAGCGCGAGCGGATGGCGTTTCGCAGCGCGGGTTACTGGGACGTCACGGCCGAGCTGGACGCCAGCGTCTCGGATGCGCAGGCGTCTCCGCCGACCTTCACCGCCAAGCTCAACACCGTTGACGGCAAGCGGGTGGCCACCGGCCGTGACTTCGACTCGCTCGGGCAGCTGAAGAAGCCCGATGAAGTGTTGGTGCTCGACGAGACCAGTGCCGGCGCTTTGGCCGCGGGGCTGCGCGGTGCGCAACTGGAAGTGGCCTCGGTTCAGCAGAAGCCTTACACGCGTAGGCCTTACGCGCCGTTCATGACGTCGACGCTGCAGCAGGAGGCCGGCCGCAAGCTCAGGTTCTCCTCCGAGCGCACGATGAGCATCGCGCAGCGGTTGTACGAGAACGGCTACATCACCTATATGCGTACCGATTCCACGACGCTGTCGGAGTCGGCCATCAACGCCGCGCGCAACCAGGCCCGTCAGCTGTACGGCGAGGAGTACGTCCATCCGACCGCCCGTCAGTACACGCGCAAGGTGAAAAACGCCCAGGAGGCGCATGAGGCGATCCGCCCCGCCGGCGACGTGTTCTCCACGCCGGGTCAGCTGCATGGCCAGCTCGACACCGACGAGTTCCGTCTCTACGAGCTGATCTGGCAGCGCACCGTTGCCTCGCAGATGGCCGATGCGCGCGGTACGACGTTGTCGCTGCGTATTTCGGGCCGGTCGGCCGACGGCCAGCAGGTCGTGTTCAACGCCAGCGGCCGCACCATCACGTTCGCGGGCTTCCTGAAGGCCTATGTCGAGAGCATCGATGAGCTGGCCGGCGGGGAGTCCGACGACGCCGAGAGCCGGCTGCCGAATCTCACCCAGGGCCAGCGCGTCGACGCCAAGGAGCTGACACCTGACGGGCACACCACGACGCCGCCGGCCCGCTACACCGAGGCGTCGCTGATCAAGGCGCTGGAAGAACTGGGTATCGGCCGGCCGTCGACGTACTCGTCGATCATCAAGACCATTCAGGACCGCGGGTATGTCCATAAGAAGGGCAGCGCGCTGGTGCCGTCGTGGGTGGCCTTCGCCGTGATCGGACTGCTTGAGCAGCACTTCGGTCGGTTGGTCGACTATGACTTCACCGCTGCGATGGAGGACGAGCTCGACGAGATCGCGGCGGGTCATGAGCAACGCACCAACTGGCTCAACAACTTCTACTTCGGCGGCGAGCACGGGGTGGCCGATTCGATCGCCCGTTCTGGTGGCTTGAAGAAGCTCGTCGGCGGCAATCTCGAGGAGATCGATGCTCGAGAAATCAACTCCATCAAGCTGTTTGACGACGAGGAAGGCCGCGCAATCTATGTGCGCGTCGGCAAGAACGGCCCGTATCTGGAGCGCACGGTCGTCGGTGAGGACGGTGAGCCGAAACCGCAGCGCGCCAACCTCAATGACTCGCTGACACCCGATGAGCTGACGCTGGAGCTGGCTGAAAAGCTGTTCTCCACACCGCAAGAAGGCCGCTCGCTGGGTGTCGATCCCCAAACCGGGCACGAAATCGTCGCCAAGGACGGGCGTTACGGGCCGTATGTGACCGAGGTGCTGCCCGAGCCGGACGAGCCCGAAGACGGCACGCCCGCCAAGAAGGGCAAGAAGCCGACAGGTCCCAAGCCGCGCACCGGCTCGCTGTTGCGGTCGATGGATCTGGAGACGGTGACGCTCGAAGATGCGCTGCGGCTGTTGTCGTTGCCCCGTGTTGTCGGCATCGACCCGAACACCGGCGAGGAGATCACCGCGCAGAACGGGCGCTACGGGCCGTATCTCAAGCGCGGCAATGACTCTCGTTCGCTGGCCACCGAAGAGCAGATGTTCGACATCACGCTCGAGGAAGCCCTCAAGATCTACTCGGAGCCGAAACGCCGTGCGGGACAACGGGCCGCCACCCCGCCGCTGCGAGAGCTGGGTGAGGACCCGGCGACCGGCAAGCCGATGGTGATCAAGGACGGCCGATTTGGGCCGTATGTCACCGATGGGGAAACCAACGCCAGCCTGCGCAAGGGCGACGACGTGCTGTCGATCACCGATGAGCGGGCAGCTGAGCTGCTGGCCGACCGGCGTGCTCGTGGTCCGGTGAAACGGGCGGCGAAGAAGTCGCCTGCCAAGAAGGCCGCGAAGAAGGCGCCTGCCAAGAGGGCCGCCAAGAGGACCTAGCTATCGGGAGAGGTCACTGGAGACCTCGTCGTCCTGGTTCGCCTCAACGATTTTCAGTGGTCGGGCGAGCTGCGTCGGTGCGATGCGTCCGCGCAATTCGACGATCTCGCCGACGTCCCAGCACAATGCCTCAGCGTCCAGGGCAGCGCTGACCGAGATCGCCGACGCCAGCACGTGGCCGTCCTCCAGCTTGGCGAGCTCGGTGAGGCGGGCGGCCTCGTTGACCGGGTCGCCGATGACCGTGTACTCGAAACGGGCCTGGGCGCCGATGTGGCCGGCGATGGCACGCCCCGCGGAAACCCCGATGCCGAACTCCATGTCCGAGCCCAGCACGCTGAGCAGTTCGTCGTGCAGTTCGCGAGAGGCCGCAAGCGCCGCACCCGACGCGTCGGGGTGCTCGATCGGTGCGCCGAAGATGGCCAGCGCGGCGTCGCCCTGGAACTTGTTGACGAAGCCGCCGTGTCGGTTGACGGTGTCGACAACGACGCGGAAGAACTCGTTGAGCAGGTTCACGACGTCGGCCGCGGGTCGGGTGGAGGCCAACTGCGTCGAACCCACCAGATCGACGAACAGCACTGCGACGTCGCGTTCCTGGCCACCGAGTTCGGTCCCGCGTTCCAGTGCGCGACGGGCGACGTCCTCACCGACATAGCGACCGAAAAGGTCCCGCAGCCTCTGCCGCTCGGCGAGGTCGCGCACCATGTCGTTGAATCCCGCTTGCAGCAAACCCAGTTCGCTGGCGTCGTAGATCTGCATGTGCGCGTTGTAGTTGCCGCGCTGGACTTCGCCCAGCGCCCAACGCAATTGGCGCAGCGGGTCGGCGATCGCCATGGCGACCAACACGGTGCCGGCCAGGCCGACCAGCAGTGCGGCGATGGCCATGATGAGGATTGGTGTCGTCAACCGGTCGGCGGATGCGGTCAGGATCTGGTACTTGCTGGCCACCAGCGCCAGCACGATCGCCAGAACCGGCACGCCCGTCGACAGCATCCACGTCAGCACTTGACGTAGGATCACGCCGGCGGCGCGGTAGTTCTCGGGCACGCCGCTGCGGAGCGCGGCGACGGCGACGGGGCGCAGCACCCGCTCGGATTGCAGGTAGCCGATGATCGCCGTGGCGGTTGCGCCGAGGGCCGTCGCCACCGCGACGACGGGCGCGGCGTGGCTGGCGACGGGCCAGCTGGCCACGATGAAGACGATGGAGCCCATACACCAGTTGGTGACGCTGATCAGCGAGCGATAGAACGGCATCTTCAGCGCGCGCGTGCGAGCAAGTTCGGTCGCGGCCGGGTCGGCATCGACGAGCAGGCTGTCGCGGCGCTGCCAGCGCATCACAGGGATCAGTAGTCGCAGGCTGACGAACGCACCCACGACGAAGGACAGGAACAGGAAACCGAGGAAGATGGCCAGGTTGAAGGCGGGCAGATCCTGAAGCTGGATGCGATCCTCAGGGGGCAGGCCGAACCGGAGAAAGCCCAACACGAACAGCGCGCCGATGATGTCGGACTGCACCATGCCCAGCGTGAACACCGGCCAGGGCGTACGCGCCACCCACCGAACGAATGCGCGGATTCGCCCGATCGGTTCGGCCCGTGTGGTCACCCGTTTACCGTATCCGGCCGGTGTGACCGGACAGGTGTGCTCTGAGACGGACGTGTCGGTTTGTGTCGGTTCGCAGCACTACTGTTACCTCTGATGGCCGGTGTCTTTTCGCGTCTTGTGGGCCAATCCGCCGTTGAGGCCGAGTTGGTGGCCGCGGCGCAGTCTGCGCGCCGTGATCCCGCTCACAATGCCAACGCCACAGGGACCATGACACACGCCTGGCTGATCACCGGCCCACCCGGGTCCGGTCGTTCGGTGGCGGCGCTGTGTTTTGCGGCGGCATTGCAGTGCCAATCCGACGGCGTGCCCGGCTGCGGGCAGTGCCGTGCTTGCACCACGACCATGGCCGGTACGCACGCCGACGTGCGCAGGATCATCCCCGAGGGGCTGTCCATCGGGGTCACCGAGATGCGCAGCATCGTGCAGATCGCCTCGCGGCGTCCCGGCACCGGGCGGTGGCAGATAGTGCTCATCGAAGACGCCGACCGGCTGACCGAGGGCGCGGCGAACGCGCTGCTCAAGGTGGTTGAGGAGCCACCCCCGTCGACCGTGTTCCTGCTGTGTGCGCCGTCGGTCGACCCGGAGGACATCGCGATCACGCTGCGATCCCGCTGCCGGCACGTCGCGCTGGTGACGCCACAGGTGGACGCGATCGCACAGGTGCTGATCGATACGGACGGGCTGCCGGCCGAGGATGCGAACTGGGCGGCATCGGTTAGCGGCGGGCATGTCGGGCGCGCGCGACGGCTGGCCACCGATGAGCAGGCGCGGCGGCGACGGGAGCGGGCGCTGGGGTTGGCGCGCGATGCGGCGACGCCGTCGCGGGCCTTCGGCGCCGCCGAGGAGTTGGTTGCCACTGCCGAGGCCGAGGCTCTGGCGCTGACCGTCGACCGCAACGAGGCCGAGACCGAAGAGCTACGCACGGCGCTGGGTGCCGGTGGCACCGGCAAGGGCACCGCCGGCACGCTGCGGGGCGCGACGGGCGCGATGAAAGACCTTGAGCGCAGGCAGAAGTCACGACAGACACGGGCGTCTCGCGATGCGCTGGATCGGGCGCTGATCGACCTTGCCACGTATTTCCGCGATGCGTTGCTGGTGTCGGCGCAGGCCGGCGACATTCAGCCCAACCATCCCGACATGGCCGACAAGGTGGCGACCATGGCGGCTGTCGTGCCACCGGACCGTCTGTTGCGGTGTATCGAGGCGGTGTTGGAGTGTCGTGAAGCGCTCGCGGTGAACGTGAAGCCGAAGTTCGCGGTCGACGCGATGGTCGCGACGGTGGGTCGGGCGCTGCGCAACTGACTTGGGAGGTCGCCGCGGCCTGCCGTAGACTCGTCCCGCCCGGCTAGCGCCGAGCGCGCCACCTTAGCTCAGTCGGCAGAGCGGCTCACTCGTAATGAGCAGGTCAGGAGTTCGATTCTCCTAGGTGGCTCCGGTGCTTGTTCATTTTTCCGCGAGCGTGCGGGTCTGTACACCGACACGCCGTGCTTCACCGGCATTCTGCGCGCGGTCGCGGCCCGCGAGCGTGCGCTAATCGCCCAGTATCTCGCCGGCGATCTTGTTAGCGGTCGCGGCGGCGGGGAAGCCGGCATAGCCGCTGGAGTGGTAGATGACCTCCGCGATTTCGTCGTCGGTCAGGCCGTTGGTGCGGGCGATCTGGAAGTGGAACGCCAGCTCGTCGGTGGCCCGCAGCGCGATGAGGATGCCCAACGTGACGAGGCTGCGGTCGCGGCGGCTGAGGCCCTCACGGCCCCACAGCCGGCCGAAGACGTTGTCGACGCCGATCTCGAGGAGTTCGGCGGCGAATCCGGCGCGAGGAATCTCGCCGTCGGGAATCAAGCCCGGCAGCAGCTCGCGGAGGACGTTGGTTCCTGTTTCGCGCACATCAGTCATGGATCCACCTTTGCATGGCTCTCTTTACCGGGCCGGTGCGACGTAGCCGACGGGTCCGGCCGCGACGCAGACCGAGAGTGCGGCGGTGTTGGCCCGCACATTGATGGCGTTGCCCGCGCCGGGCAGTCGGACGAAAACGCGGTTAAGGCCGGGGTGCACGGGCACTTTGGTCTCGGGACCGTCGCTGAGCGACAGCATCATCGAGCCTTCGCTGTTGGCGAGGTAATTGATCTCCGCGGTCCAGTCGGCTGGCAGCAGCGGCCCGTCCAGCGGCATACGCACCGGAAAATCGGGTTGGACGAGGTAGCCGCAAGTGGGATTGGGACCCCTGACGATGGTGCGGACCCAGGTGACATTGGCGTCCACCAAGCGGCCATGGCTGTCGAGCATGCGCAGTTGTGTTGTGGTGCTGCCGAATTCGGGGCGATCACGAAGCAGCGCGAAAATGTGGCTGGCCATGTTCTCGGGTGCGGCGACGCGTTGGAGGACGAACGGGTCAACTTCCTGGTCGAGCATGGGGACACTGGACGCTTGATGCGCGTTGGCGAGACCGGCTTGGGCGTTTTGCAGGTAGGGCTGGGCTGGGTTGTCCTGCCAGATCGCCGTGAACGTGGCGGTGGAGTAGAGGCTGCTCATGAGGAAAGCGGCTGTAGCGGTGACGATTACGGCTGTGCGCGTGCGGGATGCGTCTAGCCATCGGGTGCGTTCGCGATTGGGCGCGCAGAATCCGACGGCGGCAAGCAGGGCGAGGACGACGACGAGGTCAGGAAAGTAGCGCAGGGTTTGCGCGAGTTCCAGCGCGGTAAATTTAGATGACCGCATGAGGTAAATCGGGATCTGGCAAGCGATCGCGTAGCCGATGGCGGCGAGCCACAGCAGGCCGATGCGCTGCTTGCGGAGGAACGAAATTGCAATGACAGCGCCGAGTGCAAGCCAGCCGAGGAACATGATGGTGGCGGGGGGTGTGGCCCACGGTGACGCGGGGGCCCAGCGTTGCCAGTCCCATGGCCCGCCCGCAAGACCGGGCACGATACCGTGAGTGATGGAGCGGCTCAGGAGATCTCGCGTCATGGGGAGGTCGCGGCTCCAGCGTTCCTGGTCGACGACGACGAGGTAGAGCACGATCCAGGCGGCGGTCAGTGCGAGCGAGGCGATCCACAGTTTGATGCCGCTGCGCCATACGGTGCGGAGCGCGGAGCCGTCGCCGGTGACGTGGGCGAGGAGCGCGGTGATGATGAAGGCGACAAACGGTATGACGGCGGCCTTTTCAAAGAAGAGCAAGCCGCCGAAGAAGACGAGCAGCGCAGTGAGGGCGTAACGCTGATTGCCCGTGCGGACGAGAAGGATGGCGTCGGCGCATACCCAGGCCATTGCGGCAAGCATCGGCAGGGAGTTCAATGCGGCTGCCCACCAAGCGAATCCAGGGATGCCGAGTGGGGTGAAGAGCGCGAAGGTCAGTGGGATGAGCATGACGGGTCGCCAGCCAAGAATGACATTCAGCGCGCGCAGGAGAGCGAGCGATGCCAGGAGTTGCAGGACGATGAGGCTGATCGCCGGGCCGATCCAGTTGAGCGGGGAGAGGTGGGTGATGATGCCGGCGACGAGGAAGGCGGCGGGCATGACGTGGCCGTCGTGGTCGTCGAAGAGGTAATTCGGCGACAAGATGCTCTGGGTGCCGGCGCGGCCGATCAGGATGAGATCGTCCCAGTAGAAGTAGCCCTTAAACACCAGGATCGTCCGGATGACGAGTTGGACCGCGATCAGGGCGACGGCGGTCGAAGCAACCCAGTTGGTGCGGGTCAGCCGGACTGCCATACGTCCTTTCTGCTGGTCGGCGGGACCCTTCGACTTTACGGGGCGCGTCATTGGGGTCGTGAATGCTGCGGTGGTGGTCGTGTGGTTCCCGGTCACAGGGTCGGCGAATGACTGGAGACTATGGTCCCGTCTATGAATTGCGATGACCTCACACATCTCAACTGACGCAGGTTCGTCAGTCGACAAGCACTTAAGCTGGGGGAATGGAAGGGAACTCGCCATATCCGCATAGCTATGGAGCGCAGTCGCCCGGAGTGGGCCCCCAGTCGGCGAGCGGAGCTGGTTATGTGCCGCAACAACCACCGGCGAATTTCGGTCCGGGTACTCCACTGCCGCCGAAGAAAACGGGTGGCTTGCTGACGGGCGGGGTCGTTCTGGCGGTGCTGCTCGGAGTCGCCGCGCTCGTGCTTTCGGTAATTGGACTGAGTCGAGAGTCTCCAACGCCGTCAGCACCGCCCGAGGCTCCCCAAGCACAGCCGCAGGAGCTCTTTATGGAAGATGCTGACAAGGCGCTGTGCGAAGTAATCGCTCCTCTCATGCGGGAAGAAACGGACAGAGCCAACAAATTTGTATCTACGGGAGATCCAAGCTCCCCTGAACGTAAAGCAGCGATACCAAAATTCAAGGAAGACACATTGAATTGGGCGGAGCGGATGCAGAAAGTGGTGAATGAGAATTCCGACCCTCCCCGCTATCTGACGCGAACACTTCAGCAATATATAGACGGCATGCTTCTCTATAGCGAGAACATGTATCCGGAGAAGGAGCCGGATGCTTACGACAACACGACGTACGATTCTGCCGTCGTCGCGTACGGCGGACCTCTAGGCACCTGCAACAAAGTTGGCATTCGGTGGTAGCAGTCGCAGGTGTTGACGAGGTCAAGCCGAATCGCAAATTCTCGGACTTCATCCTCGACGGCTTGTGGCCTGAAACCTCCCCCGGCCCATGGAGGGGAGTGGCAGTCGCGCAACGGACTTTCGCTCAAACCTCCCGCGCGGGCGCGCGAGACGTAAGTGCTTCTGCCTCTGCGATCCTCTCAAACAACGACGGGGCAATGATCGAGTCGATGCATGTCGTCTATCAAGATGACAGCAAAGCCGTTGAGACGCAGTCGGATATGTTCGCTTCGATAGCTGAATCCGTCGACAAATGCGCTGACCTTGTGAAAAGTGCGCGCCTGACGATGGCCGCAATCGATCGAGAGGCGCATGAGGAAATAGACAAAATACTTGAGGCCCAGAAGGGGGGACTATTCGGCGGGTGGGCCGTGCTGGCGATGATCTGGGCGGTCCTTACGAAGGCCAAAATGGCCGTCGGCGCAACTTCCGCGGCCGTC
>LZSH01000542.1 GCA_001665255.1 Mycobacteriaceae bacterium 1482268.1
GACGTAGCGCGCAGTTTTCGGGACTCTCGGATGACTCACTCGAACACGAGGAACGTCCACGTCGTTCAAGAGCGCGAGTGTGAGGGCCGTCCTGTTGGTGACGCTCAGGTCGGGCAGACAATCGATCGGACCCAAAACCGCTTCGAGACCATCGATCTGGAGCACTTCGCGCTCTTGAACGACGTGGACGTTCCTCGTGTTCGAGTGAGTCATCCGAGAGTCCCGAAAACTGCGCGCTACGTCGCTCCTGAACTGTGGTGGGCCAGAACGGAAGGTCTGCTGCCGACCGTCCTCGGGCCGACGCCGCCACACGATGCATTCGTCACTGACGTCGACGGGGTTCCGGACGGTCTACTGCCCTGCGTATCGCAAGTGGTCCTCAGCCGAGATGCGGAAGAGGTGCTGGAGCTCAAGAAGCGAATCAGCGACCTCGAACCCGCCGGCTTCCGGAAACTCATCGATACCCACGTAGCACGGGACGACATGCAGCGTGTGGGGCAGGGCTACGCGTGGTGGTGCTGGACCCATAAGGAATCGGAGCCGCCGGAGAAGCTCTGGGTACGCCGAAACGGCCAGTGGTCCGAAGAGGACCGCAGGACTGTTGCCGTGGTTCACGGCGCGGACGCCTTCGCCGAGCTGGATCAGTTCGGTATACCTTGCGTGGTCGTGGACGAAGTCGATGATGTCCATACGTTGAGCGAACTGTGGAAATGTCTCGAAGGCCGTAGCCTGCCCGTCACCTACTCGTACGAGACGAGCGCCGAGCCCGTTCTGCTCACCGATGTGTTCCCGGTGCTGGATGCGCTCGAAATCGACAATGAACTTGATGGTTTGGTGCTGCAAAAATGCCTGTCACTGAGCAAAGTTGCCGCTGTCCCTGGCCAACCGGAAGTCCGAGTCGCCTGTGCATGTGGCCGTGAGTCGAACACGATCCTCGTCACCGGCACCACTTACCAGCAGATGTTGAAACAAGTGCTGGCACAGCTGCTCTACGACGACTCAGACCGGCATGTGGACGCGTTGCTCAAGGATATGGACCGTCGGAAGAACTCCGAACAGGTACGTGCGGTCCGCCGCGCCTCGTCGGATGCCGAGCGCCTTCTCACGCTCGTCGGTGAAGAGCGTCTGCGGCCACTCATCCCGAAAGATGCACTTAGCTATCTTGCCAACGAGGGAGGATCCGAACCACGCGGCCTTGCTCTGGCCGAGCTCTGTGTGAGCATGTTGGGGGTCCGTGCTCTCGAACGCGCCTGCAAGGTCGATCCCACCGGGCTCCCTGTCGCACCACCCTCGGCGTGGGCGGGTTCGTTCACCACCCGCAAGTGGGTGGCCAACTTCGGTTTCGGCGAGGAATGGGCCGGGCGACCGGCGAGGCAGCGGAACAAGCCGACCGAGTACGTCGAAGGGCCCACGCAGCTCGAGAAGCTCCACGACTACCAGCATGTGGTATCCGAACGGCTGCGAAACCTGTTGATCGGCAACGGTTCACACCGCCGCGGATACATATCCCTACCGACCGGGGCGGGCAAGACGCGCGTGGCGGTTCAGACGATCATCGAGGCCATCAGCGACGGAAGGCTCGACGGTTTGGGATCGAGCGGAGCCTTTTCCGGTCCGATCTTGTGGTTGGCCGACGGAGAAGAACTATGCGAGCAGGCCATCGACGCGTGGTCGTACCTGTGGCGTGCTGTCGGCCGACAGGACACGCAACTTATCCTCAGCCGGTTCTGGTCGTCCTACGAGATGGAAGAAGAGGTCGGCGGCGTCCAAGTAGTCGTGGCGACATGGCAGAAGATCAAGTCGCGGGCCGTCGGCAGCGAATCGTATGCCTGGTTGGCCGAGGCGCCGATCGTCATCATCGATGAGGCACACGGTGCCTACACCCCCTCATATACGACGATTCTCGAGTGGCTGGGGCGCTCGACAAGGGAGCGGGACAAACCATTGGTCGGCCTGACCGCCACCCCCTTCAGGGGACGCCGCGACAGCGCACAAACGGAGTTGTTGCTCCGCAGATTCGGCGACAACTGCTTGGATGAAGGAGTTTTCGGCAAGGACCTGCCGCAGGTGCGACTGCAGCGGGATCGAGTGCTCGCCCGGGCGCATCTGGAGATTCTCGATGGCGTTTCCATCGACCTGTCTGATCAAGAGGTCGAGGAGTTCAGGAAATTGGGTTGGCTCGCAAGGAGCGCCGAGGTGCGTCTGGGGCGGAACGAGGACCGGACACGCACGATCGTGGAGTCGATCATGAGCAAGCCGGCTCACTGGCAGATCGTCGTGTTCGCCACTTCGGTTGAGAACGCACAGACATTGGCGACCTTGCTCACGTTGCGGGGGCGTCCTGCGGCTTCCATCGATCAGGACACGAGTCCGGAGGACCGCCGTGTGGCGATCGAGAGGTTCAAATCCGGCGAGTTGAAGGTGTTGACCAACTACGCGGTGCTGTCGCAGGGGTTCGATGCACCCAAGACCGATGCCGTGTACATCACCCGTCCGACGAGCAGCGAGGTCAGGTACCAGCAGATGGTGGGTCGAGGCCTTCGTGGGCCGAAAAATGGTGGCACGGAAGAGGTTCTGATCGTAAACATGCTCGACAACATCGTCGAGTTCGGCGACAGCATCGTCTACCAGACCGTGAAGGACATCGCGCAAGCAGAACGCAGTCAGGAACCTGTCAGTGTCGGATGAGGAACTACGGACGATTGAGCTCAACGAGGAGCAACTCGACGTAGTCGAGGCCTCTGCTGACGCCAGATTGCTGGTGATCGCCGGGGCGGGCCAAGGCAAGACAGAGGTCGTGGTGAGTCGAATCGGCAGCTTGGTCCAAGACGAGGGCCTGACAGCCTCAGATGAAATTCTCGTTCTCAGCTTCTCCCGTGCTGCCGTATCCGCCGTCCGGACGCGACTTGACAGGAGGGACGTAGCCGCGCCGAACGTCCGCACGTTCGACTCGTTCGCGAGCGTCCTGCTGCTGGGAGCGGGCATTCAACCGGAAGGCAGTTTCGACGCCCGCATTCGCCGTGTGACGCAGCTGCTGAGGGAGGCGGACCAACCGCCTGATGAGGTCGAGCCCTTACGTCATGTCATCCTCGACGAGGTTCAGGATCTTGTCGGCGATCGAGCGGATTTCGTGCTGTCGCTTCTCAAATGGCTCGATGACGATGCCGGTATCACGGCTCTCGGCGACCCATTGCAGGGCGTGTATGACTTTCAGCTCGAGGATTCGATCAGCAAAACCTCTGCGGAGGATGTCTTCGATGCGCTGACAGATCGCTTCGGGTGCGAGACCGTCGGCTTGGGCAAGAATTACCGGGCCAGGGGGAAGATCCCGAAGCAGGTGGTTGTCCTGGGCGAGAAGCTCCGGGCGGCTCGCAATGGTGATGTTGCGGAGGAACTTCTCGAGGATCTCGCTCTCGACATCCCAGATCGTGGCGAGATCGGAGAGTGGTATGACCTCGTCACGCCGCGTGAGGGCAAGAAAACCGCCATCTTGTGCACGACCAACGCGGAAGTGCTTCGAGTATCGCGGTACCTCAATGAGAAATCTGTTGCTCACGCTGTCCGCAGGCAGGCGCAGGATTTCGGTGCTGCGAGGTGGATCGCGGGTGCGCTCGGTCCTCTGCCCGGCCCGAAGGAGCGTCGATCCGAGGTCGAAGCTGCGCTCGAACGGATGCTCGCAGGGGAAGATGTGGACGAGAAGTGGAATGCCCTCAAGTCAGCTGAAGGCCGCTCGCGTGATTACGACTCGTTGGACCTTCACAGAATGAGCAGCCTCGTGAAGGCACGGGCATTGCCGCTCCCTCTCACCGAACCCGACCACAGTTCGGTAATCGTGTCGACGATCCATCGGGCCAAAGGCCTGGAGTTCGACACTGTCTTCATTGTCGAACCCACATGGTTACCGCCCGACGAGGACAGTTGGACCAGGGTGCGCCGCGAGTACGTGGCATTGAGTCGTGCGCGCGATCACATCTTCGTTTGCAGGCTGCCTCAATCGAAAACGAAGATCAAGGCCGACGATCGGCTGGGACGGTTCAAGGAGGAGGCCTGGAGCAGGAAGAAGCGCGGTTCGACATGGACGAAGGCATTCGAATTCCTTTATGGCGATGTGGAAACCGCCTGTCCTGCCTCCTCGCAGGCCGTTGACGCCCGACAAATACAGCAGACGCTGCGATCGTTGGATCGAGTCGGCATGCGGGTGTACGCAGAACTCGATGAGGCTGAGTCCACGCCTGAAGCCCCTTCGTACTTCCTCGTGACACAAGACCAGCGGCCTCTGGGGCGTACGAGCGCTGCGTTCGACAGCGCATTTCAGAAGGCGTTCGGTTGGTTGAGGAATCGTCCGACGGTTGTTGATGGGCTCACTTTGGTGTCGGTGGAGACCGTCGCGGGTGACTACCGCGAGTCAGAAAAGGCCGGCCTCGGAAGCTCAGGATTTTGGCTAGTGCCACGAATAACAGGCCTGGCCCGCCCCGACCTGAACACAACCTAGGAGTTACAGCCAACGATGGCGAATCTTGCTGAGCAGTACGGTTTTCGCGACGAAATCGTCGATGAATTGATCAAGGACCTGGTCGGGCCGGCGGAAGGGCCGGACGAAGTCATCACGGACCTTCCGCTTGACAGGTACATCGCAGGCGTTCTCTGGCCGGCAGATGATCTGATGCAGGAGGAAGTGGAACCGGTCAGTGGCGAGCCCGAGGAGAACGATTCCGGAGACAGTCCGATTTCCCAGGCTCTGATGCGTTACCCGACATCGATGGGGATTACGTTTTCCGTTGATCTGGTGAGGGCCTCGACGGTTCAAATCGCAATTGCAGCAGCCAAGTACGTGCCATCCGGTATCGAGGGAAACGGCGAATCGTCCGCTCAGCGTCCAACACGGCGGAAGCAGATCGCAAAGCCGGACTCCTGGACTCGGGACCCACAGATCATCGATCCCGTCGACTGGGACGTAGCGACGCCGGGAGTGAAGAAGGTCGATGTCGTCCCGGGCCTTCAGCTTTACGTGTACACCCGCGTGCCCACGAACGGCCGCGTGGCGGTGTCCGTCGCCTTACGCAACACACAGGTGCCCCCGAAAGGCGAACTCCGCGACGGATTTGCCTGGTTTCAAGTCGGGGTACAGGTGCTGTCGCCCGAAGAGGCCATCGTCGACCGGTCTTCATATGGTGTCCTGAGCGAGGATTCCGACTTGCGTTCGGCCGCATTGCTGTACCGCAATGCGCGGGTCTTCGCCATCGGCCACGGCTGTGCTGCCACCTGGGATCGCGAAGGGATGTCTTCGCATGTTGGCCGGGTGGAGTCCACGTTCATCCCTCGGCAGGAGGTCTCCAGAGCGAAACCCGGCGGTGTCAGCGGCGATGTCGACCTTCGAATGTCATTCCTGAGCAACGCCACCGACGAGGAGTTGGCGGCAAACCTCGGCCGACTGGTCACTGAGTATCGCGAGTGGATCGACCGGTTGAGTACGAGCGTTCAGAACGACGAGGCGGATATCGACGAGGGGCTGAAGGTCGTCGCGGAGGAACATGTCGATCGGGCCCGGATTGCGGCGGCACGAATGCAGAATGGCATCGACCTGATTGTTTCCGACGCGGTCGCAGGGCGTGCCTTTCGACTTGCGAACGCTGCGATGCAGATGCAGCGCGCGCGCCAGGACTGGGTCCGGAGCGGTGCTGTCGGAGCAGTCGGCGACGGCGCGGAGCAGAGTTGGCGACCATTTCAGATCGCCTACATTCTGTTGAATCTCCCCGGACTTGCGGAAGCCGATCATGAGGACCGTAACATCGCGGACCTCCTGTGGTTCCCTACCGGTGGCGGCAAGACGGAGGCCTACCTCGGCCTGGTCGCATTCACGATCTTCCATCGCAGACTCAAAGATCCCGAAACACTCGGCGTCGCTGTCATCATGCGTTACACCTTGCGCCTGTTGACGATTCAACAATTCGAACGCGCAACCATGCTGCTCTGCTCACTCGAGCGGTTGCGACAACGCGAGAACGACCTGGGGAACCGTCCGTTCTCGATCGGTCTGTGGGTCGGCCAAGCCGCCACCCCGAACACGTTGGTCGAGGCACGGAAGTCACTCAGGGACATCTCCGATGGCCGGGAACTCAACGAAAAGAACCCGGTCCAGCTGACCCAGTGCCCTTGGTGCGGAAAGGATTTGAACGAAACTCACTACTCCGTGGTCAGGTCGCCCGACGAGCGGCTGAGGATCGCTTGTGGGAACAGTTCATGCGACTTCCGAAACGGCCTGCCAGCCTACGTCGTAGACCAAGACATCTACCGGGTCCGTCCAGAACTCGTCCTCGGAACCGTCGACAAGTTCGCGCAGATGGCGTGGAACGAGAATGTTCGAAACCTGTTCGCACGCGACGGAACTGGAACACCGCCGTCGCTGATCATCCAGGACGAGCTGCATCTGATCTCTGGACCGCTCGGATCGATCGTCGGACTGTACGAAGCTGCAATCGACGCCGCCTGCGGGCAGCTGACGTCAGAGGGGGTTATCCGTGGTCGGCCGAAGGTCATCGCCTCGACCGCGACGATCCGGCGCGCCGATCGTCAAATCCGTGCCGTCTTCAATCGCCGTGCCGAGCAATTCCCTCCTCCCGGTATCGATCCCGATCAGTCGTTCTTTGCAGAACCTGCGCCCCGCGACCTCTACGGCACACGTGAGTACATCGGTGTGATGGCGCCCGGAACCAGCCATGCCACGCTCATGGTTCGGGTTTACGCCGCGATATTGCAAGCCGCCCAGGACCTTGTGGGCAGTCCCGAGACCAGGGATCCGTATTGGACGCTACTGGGATACTTCAACAGCCTCCGGGTGCTCGGCAGCGCGAATCTTCAAGTTGAGGGCGACGTTCGCGACAGGCTCCAGCTGGTTGCCCGTCGTAAGCAGGCATTGCCGCGGGACCTACGGCCACCGGTCGAGCTGACGAGTCGTGTTCCGTCCGCGGAGATCCCACGCACGCTCAAGAGTCTCGAGAAGGACGTCTCCTCGGGATCGGCGAACGACGTTGTCCTGGCGACCAACATGATCTCCGTCGGAGTCGACATTGACAGGCTCGGGCTGATGGCGGTCATGGGCCAACCACAATCGAGCGCCGAGTACATCCAGGCGACCAGCCGCGTCGGACGTCAGCATCCCGGTTTGGTCGTCACGATCTTCAACGCCGCCCGCTCACGTGACAGGTCGCACTACGAGAATTTCGTCCCGTATCACCAAGCGCTGTATCGGGCGGTCGAGGCGACCAGCGCGACGCCGTTTGCCGCCCGTGCGCGTGATCGTGCCCTGCATGGGGTGCTGGTCTCGCTGGTCCGGCTCTTGGTGGATGACGTTGCGGCCAATGAGTCGGCGCACAAGGTCACCGACCGCTACGACGAGATCACGCAGCTGGCGGAGTTTTTGGAGCAGCGCGCGCAGGCCATCACCGATCCGGAGGAAGCGGAAGACACCAAGAATCAGCTCGGCGAACTTCTCAAGGTGTGGGCTGAGGCCGCCGAATCTCGCCCGGACATGCAATACAGGAACAGTCGCGACCACGACGAGTCGCTGCTCGTTCCATCCGACGAGGCGTTGACGGATGAGGACATCGAATACTCCACCCGAGACACGCCGTGGCCGACCCTGCGGAGCATGCGGGACGTCGATGCCGAAAGCACGCTGTACCAGATACCTGCCAGGAAGGTGTCCCGATGAACGGCGCGAAAGCTCGCCGCAGCCAACTGCTGAGCACATACGGTGTCGGCGGACTGTTCCCGGCCGAATCGACCAGTTTCATGATCGCCGGCCTACATGAATGGAACGTCGACAGAGCTGAACACATCTCCGAGCCGCGACTTGCCAGGGCCCTCGGCGTAGCCGAACTCAAGGCACCCCCCGCTGGCGGTAAGCGCGATGTACCGGTCATCCGTTACCCCTACACCCAAGTGTGTCCCAAATGTCGGCGCATCGGTTCGCTCAGTGACTTGTCGAAGGACAAGAACGAGGCAAAATGCAAGGTCGACAACGTTGACCTGAGTCCGTTCAGGCTCATCGGCGCATGCCGAAAAGGTCACGTGAGCGAGTTCCCCGTCTACTGGTGGCTGCACAAGGGGCAACAAGACAAGATCAAAGGCGATGAGCACGAGATGAAGCTCAACGTGCTCGGTCGGACATCGTCGCTCGGTGACCTCCTCTTGGAGTGCACGTGTGGTGTCGACAAACGCAGCCTCGAGGGGGCGATCGGCTCGGGGTCCCTGATCGATTTCGGCAAGTGCAGTGGGTTGCGGCCATGGCTCGGGCTCGACACGAACGAGGAATGCGATGAATATCCGCGCGCGGTCCAGCGTGGTGCCTCGAACGTCTGGTTTCCTGCTGTGCGGTCCTCGATTTCCATACCGCCGTACTCGGAAGCGCTCGCCAAATTCGTGGACAAGCACTGGGAGATGGTCAAGGATCCCGCCGCCGTGATCCCGCCGGTGCTCGCCGGATTGGCGGCGATGTCCAAGGGGCGGTTCAGCGTCGACCAGATCAACCGTGAGATCGAACGGCGTCGTGGTGAGGACGAAGATGACGAAGAGATCTCGGAGGCGAAGTTGCGCGCCGACGAATACAAGGCGCTCGTCGAAGGCCGTGAAGAGGAAAGCCTCGACTCGGACTTCGTATGCCTTCGACGCGACGTGCCCGACGGTTTCGAATCCCTGATCTCTGACGTGCGGAAAGTGACCAGACTCCGCGAAGTACGTGCGCTGCAAGGGTTTACCCGCCTCGACGGAGCACCGGATCCATCAGGCCCTGCGCAGAAGCTATGTGCGCTCGCCCCCACACACCTGCACTGGCTGCCCGCGATCGAAGTGATCGGTGAGGGTGTGTTCCTCGCCTTTCGGCGCGAAGCGCTTGTGGAGTGGGCCGCGGGTAACTTCGCACAGAAGCGGTTGCGCGCAATACAGAAGGCGGCTAACCGGGCGGCCGCGGACTATGGCCGTCCTCCGGCTCCGGTCGATATCATCAAGGTCGCGATCCACACGTTGTCGCACACCATCATCGATCAGTTGTCGCTGGATGCCGGGTATCCGGCGGCCGCTCTCCGAGAACGACTGTTCGTGGATGACAAGGTGGCAGGGTTACTCGTCTACACAGCCAGCTCGGACTCTGCAGGAAGTCTCGGCGGCGTCGCCTCTATGGCAGAGACGGAGCACCTCGGGGCAGCGCTCCGGGAAGGTTTGCAGCGCCTGTCCTGGTGCTCCTCCGATCCCGTTTGCATCGAGTCGGCGGGCTCAGGTGCCGACGGACTGAACCTCGCAGCCTGTCACGCGTGCGTGCTTGCCCCGGAGACATCCTGCGAGATGAACAACTCGTTCCTGGACCGGGCGCTGCTGTTCGGCACCCACGACGAGGACTGTGAAGATGCCGGGTTGTTCAGCGAGCTGGTTGAGAAGGCGCGATGACGATGCCCAGGCAACCGGCAGGTGATCAACGAAAGGTTCTGCCGCACGATGAAAAATAAACACCATCAACGTTTCCCGCTCAAGTACGGGGAGCTCCGCGACATGCGATGCGGTGCGTGCACCGACGAGGCGAAGGGCATCCGGCGCGTCAGGGATTTCCGCCCTACCTATTTCACGGCGGACTGGACCGATGGTGTGCTCGTGCAGGTGAGGGTTTGGGGTCCGCAGCTCCTCGATGATGGCTCAGAAGGGGAGCGTGACCTCGATTACCGTTGGCGGAACACCCGCGAAACGGGACCGGTGAGATACCGCGATCTGCCGCGGATCGTCGCCGAGCGGCTGCTGGAGTACAACGCACAGAACGGTTTCACGGTCCTCCACGAGCAACAGTGAACTGTTGAACTCACCACCACCGGTCTGATTCGTCCAGCGGACTTGCTGAGAACGACGTGCGCATGAGCAGCTCGATGCAGTCGTCGGTGGCTCGTGCGATTCTGTGCGGCTTGCTCGAAGAAGCCTCGAGTACCGGGGAGGAGACAAACGTGTGCTGCAACCAGATGCCCTCTTCGACGGTGGCTAAGCCTCTCCGCGCACCCCGCTATTTTTCAGGAACTTGGGTTTGATCTAGATGCACTCACTAATCTCACAGGACGAGGGGCCGGCCAGGAGGGTGGTTCGAACGGCTAGTCGGTGGGTGTGCAGTGCCTAGGTACAAGTTTCGGTGGTCATACCTGCCCGACGAACTCCTCGCCGAGCTCTGCCAAAGCCTCTTCTACGACTGTTCGGGATTCCGGCCAGCCGACGTGCTGCAGGACACCTACGGCGCTCGCCCGAAGGAGAACTTCGTCGCGGAGGCCTGGGACACGCTTCGTGAAGGCTGGTTGCTTCACGACAAGGAGTCGCGTGACCGGGTGGTCGCGGCTATGCGGGCCGTCCGCCACGAGGATGGGCACATCACCAACCGCAGAGCCCAGATGGAGTATCTGCGCGAGCTGAGGAATGCGAAGAATCTGCGAGCCGTGGTCCTGGAGACCTTCATCGACTGCGGCGAGCTCGAACCCGAATCCTCCGAGGCCGATACAGAGGCCGAACCACCCGCCGACGTGAAGCCCAAACCACCGACCACAAGACCGAAACCCCCAGCACCACCGACCGGAGATGACGTGCCGACTGCCCCAGTAGACAACCCACACGAGCTCAACGTCGCGCCCGGCTCAATCGTCGTCATCCGTGACGAGGAGTGGCTGGTCACCTCGGCCGAGCAGGGGGCCGACGGCTGGCTCGTTCGGGTTCGTGGGCTCTCGGAGTTGGTTGCCGAGACCACCGCCGCCTTCTACTCCAGCCTCGACACGATCGAAGTGCAGGACCCGAAAGAGGCGAAAGTGGTTCCCGACGGCTCGTCGGGTTACCGCGACTCCCGCCTGTGGCTGGAGGCGCTCCTGCGCAAGACGCCAGTCCCGTACGGCGATCAAGCCCTCACGGTCTCGACACACATGCTCGCCGACGCGCTGGCCTACCAGCGGGCAGCAGTGACGAAGGCGCTCGACCCCCAGCACATCCGGCCACGCATCCTGATCGCCGACGCCGTCGGTCTGGGCAAGACGCTGGAGATCGGGATGATCCTGTCCGAGCTGGTGCGCCGTGGCCGCGGTGAACGCATCCTGATCGTCACGCCCAAGCACGTCTTGGAGCAGATGCAGCACGAGCTGTGGTGCCGCTTCGCGCTGCCGTTCGTCCGCCTCGACTCGACCGGCATCCAGAAGGTTCGTCAGAAGCTACCGGCCACCCGCAACCCGTTCACCTATTTCAAGCGGGCCATCATCTCCATCGACACGCTCAAGGGCCCCCGCTACAAGGCCCACCTGGAACGCCAGCAGTGGGACGCAGTGGTCATCGATGAGTCCCACAACCTCACCAACGCCGGCACCCAGAACAACGAACTGGCCCGCGTCCTCGCGCCGAACACCGAGGCGTTGGTCCTGGCCTCGGCCACTCCCCACAATGGCAAGGAGGAATCCTTCGCCGAACTACTGCGGCTGCTGGACCCGACGGTGGTGCATCCCGACGGAACCTTCACCAAAGACGACGTCGAGTCGCTACTGATCCGCCGTCACCGGCACAGCCCGGATGTCGCCGCCGAGGTCGGAAGCGACTGGGCCGAACGCGCCGAGCCGGTGCACCTGCTGGTCAAGCCGTCCGCGGCTGAGGACGCGGTCGCCGCCGAGCTGTCGCAGACCTGGTTGCACCCCGCGTCCGGAACCTCTCCCTACTCCGGTGATACCAAGGCGCTGTTCGCGTGGACACTCGCCAAGGCCTTCCTGTCGTCGCCAGCCGCTCTCGCAGAGTCGATCAAACAGCGCCGCGCCAAGCTCGACCAGGACGACCCGGCGCAGCGCACCGAACTCAAGGCCCTCAACATTCTCGACGAGCTCAACCAGGAAGCCTTGGGCGAGCAGGCCGGTAAGTTCGGCGCATTGACCAAGCGCCTCAAGCAGATTGGCGTCGGCAAAGGATCGGCAACGCGCGCGGTGGTGTTCGCCGAGCGCATCGCCACGCTGACCTGGCTACGTAAGAACCTGCCCGCGGCGCTCGGCCTGAAAGACGAGAACATCGCCATGCTGCACGGCGGGCTGTCCGACGTCGAGCAACAAGAAATCGTCGACAGCTTCAAGTTGGAAACCTCACCCATCCGGGTGCTGGTGACCGGTGATGTCGCATCCGAAGGGGTGAACCTGCACGCGCAGTGCCATCACCTGATCCACTACGACATCCCATGGAGCCTCATCCGCATCGAGCAGCGCAACGGCCGCATCGACCGCTACGGGCAGAAGCATCCGCCGGTGATCTCCTCACTGATCCTCGAACCCTCCGACCCCGAGTTCTCCGGTGACCTGCGGGTACTGTCGCGGCTGCTGGAACGGGAGAACCAGGCCCACGAAACGCTCGGTGACGTTGCCTCGTTGATGGGCAAGCACAGCGTCACCGAGGAGGAGAACGCGATCCGCGATGTGCTCGTCAAAGGTGTCGACCTCGACGACGCGGTACGCACCGCCGACGAGGTCGCTGCCGGGGAAGATCTGGACGCGT
>LZSH01000543.1 GCA_001665255.1 Mycobacteriaceae bacterium 1482268.1
GCCTCACGAACCGCGTCAGCGTTCTCCATGGGGACGTAAACGACCCACTTGTCGTTGTCGGGACCGCCGGGCGCAGGAGCCAGCACCTCGTCCACCGTCAAACCCAGAGCGTCGGCGAGGGCATCGGAGACGCCGGGCGAGGCGGAATCGGCGTTGGTGTGGGCGGTGAACAGCGCCCGTCCGCTGCGGATCATTCGGTGCAGAATCGCACCCTTGGCGGTGTCGGCGGCGACAGTGTCGACGCCGCGCAGCAGCAGCGGGTGGTGCGCGAGCAGCAGACCGCGCGCGGGCACCTCGTCGACGACGGCTGCGGTGGCGTCGACCGCGATCGTCACCGAGTCGACGTCGTCGTCCGGATCACCACAGACCAGGCCGACAGAATCCCAGTCCTGGGCCAGAGTGGGCGGGTAGGCCGCGTCAAGGACGTCGGTGACGTCGGACAAGCGGGCGCTCATGGGAGCACGGCCGCGCGGGTTGGACTTGCCACATCACGACCCTAGTGGCCCGTCGGAGACAATGGACGGGTGACGACCCTGGATGACACCGCCGCGGCGACCCGCCCACAGCTGGTGATCTTCGACCTCGACGGCACCCTCACCGACTCGGCGGAGGGCATCGTGTCCAGCTTCCGTCACGCTCTCGGCGAAATCGGAGCCGAGATCCCCGAGGGCGATCTGGCCAGCCGCATCGTGGGTCCGCCGATGCACCACACGCTCCTGGCGATGGGGCTCGACGACGCCGATGCCGCGATCGCCGCCTACCGCGCCGACTACACGACGCGCGGATGGGCGATGAACAGCCTGTTCGACGGCATCCCTCAACTTCTCTCCGACCTTCGCGAGGCCGGTGTGCGGCTGGCGGTGGCGACCTCAAAGGCCGAGCCGACCGCCCGGCGGATCCTCGAGCACTTCGGGCTCGACGGGTATTTCGAGGTCATCGCGGGCGCCAGCCTGGACGGCGTCCGGGCCACCAAAGCCGACGTGATGGCGCACGCACTGGGCCAGCTCGGGGCGTTGCCGGAGCGGGTCGTAATGGTCGGCGACCGCGCGCACGATGTCGAGGGCGCCGCCGCGCACGGCATAGCAACCGTAGTGGTCGATTGGGGTTACGGACGGGCCGACTTCGCCGAACCGTCCGCATTCAGCCCCGCAGCGCGCGTGGCGACAGTCGGCGACCTGCGCGAGGTGCTCGGTGTCTGAGCCCTTGCACATCACGTTCATCTGCTCGGGCAACATCTGCCGGTCGCCGATGGCGGAGAAGATGTTCGCCCACCAGATCCGCGAACGTGGGCTGGCCGACGCGGTTCGGGTGACCAGTGCAGGCACCGGCGACTGGCATGCCGGCGAGGGCGTCGACAACCGCGCGAACCGCGTGTTGCGGGACCACGGCTATCCGACCGAGCACCGGGCACGGCGGATCAACGAAGACCACCTGTCAGCCGACCTCGTGGTCGCGCTTGGCCGAAACCATGAGCGGATCCTGCGCGACATGGGCGTGCCGCCGAACCGGCTGCGAATGCTTCGGTCGTTCGACCCGAAGTCGGGGGCGCACCCGCTCGACGTCGACGACCCCTACTACGGCACACACGAGGACTTCGAGGACGTCTTCGGTGTCATCGATGCGTCGCTGCCGGGTCTGCACGAATGGGTGGACGAACGGCTCGCCGAGCGCGGAATCGCCAGCTGATGAAGCGCTGGTCCTTCCTGCTTCGGCCGGGCTGGCTGGCGTTGTTCGTCGTAGTCATCGCATTCGCGTATTTGTGCTTCACCGTCCTCGCCCCATGGCAGCTCGGCAAGAACACCAAGACGTCGCGGGAGAACGCGCAGATCTCCCGTTCGCTGACCGCCGAGCCGGTGCCTCTGACAACTGTTCTGCCGCAGCAGGACTCGTCGGCGTCCGATGAACAGTGGCAACGGGTGACCGCCACCGGGCACTACTTGCCTGACAGGCAAGTACTGGCGCGGCTTCGGGTGATCGAGGGTGATCCCGCGTTCGAGGTGCTGGTGCCGTTCGCCGTCGACAACGGGCCGACGGTATTGGTCGACCGCGGGTATGTGAAACCTGAACAGGGGTCGAAGGTTCCGCCCTTTGCACCAGCCCCCGGGGGAATGGTGACGATCACCGCACGGTTGCGCGATTCGGAGTCAGCGCCGCCGGACAAGGCGCCGTTCCGCCAGGACGGGGCGCAGCAGGTGTATGCGATCGACACCAGCCAGATCTCCACGCTGCTCGACGTCCCGCTGGCCGGGTCGTACCTGCAGCTTGTCGACAATCAGCCGGGCGGGCTCGGCGTGGTTCCCCTGCCGCACCTGGACGCCGGACCCTTCCTCTCCTACGGCATCCAGTGGATCGCGTTCGGCATCATCGCCCCGATCGGACTGGGTTACTTCATCGTTTCGGAGATCAAGGCGCGCAGACGGGAAAGGGCCGCGGCGGAGGGTCGGCCTGCTAGCGCACCCCTGACCACCGAAGAGAAACTCGCCGACCGCTACGGCAAGCGACGCTGACCAACACCGTGGACATCGCCGCACTTGCTAGCTGAACTGCCCGCGAAAGCCGAACCGCCCGAACAAGGTCCACGACCTGGGGTGCGGGCCCGTCACCGAGGGTGGGCCGGATTTCGAGTTGGTGCGCGTACTGCGTCGGGCCGCCGAGGCGGATGCCGAGCGCCCCCGCGAACGATGCCTCGACAACTCCTGCATTGGGGCTCGGATGCCGTGCCGCGTCGCGCCGCCACGACCGCACCGCGTCCAACGGTGATCCGCCGACGACCGGTGCGCACAGCGCGACCAGCACACCGGTCACCCGCGCGGCGTGGAAGTTGAGCAGATCGTCGAACCGCGCTGCGGCCCAACCGAATTGCAGATACCGCGGTGACCGATGGCCGATCATTGCGTCGAGCGTGTTGGCCCCGCGGTAGACCAGCAACCAGGGTACCCCGCCGATCGCGGCCCACAGCAGCGGCGCCACCTGCGCATCGGACGTGTTCTCGGCGACGGACTCCAGGGCGGCGCGGATGAGTCCGTCGGCGTCGAGCGCGGCCGGATCGCGGCCACACAACGATGGCAGAAGACCTCGAGCGGCATCGATGTCATCGCGCGACAGCAGCTCGGCCATCCGCGCGCCGGTACGTGTCAGCGAGGTGCCGCCCACCGCCACGAACGTCGCCCCGGCCGTCAGTGCGGCCGTCCACGCGGGTCCGCGGCGGCCAGCCGCCCGCTCCCCCGCGACACCAGCCGCCGCCAGCACACCGAGCAGCGCGCCGGTGTGCAGGGCGCCCGCCAGCCGGTCGTCGGCATAGGTGAACCGCTCGAGGCGGGCGGCGGTGGCGCCGAAGAGCGCGACCGGGTGAGCGCGCCGGGGATCGCCGAACGTCAGGTCGGCCAAGTATCCGAGCGCGATACCGGCCGCGCGACCAAGACACGTCAGCGCAAACACGGTGCGAGCGTCTCACAAGGTGGTGTACTCGAATCATGAGGCTGGGCCCACCGCGGCGGCCGACCCGTGTGGTCGATCTGATCAATCCTGCGGCGGTGCTGGCACCTGCGGCCAACGTCATCATGCAGTTGTCGCTGCCCGGAGTCGGTTACGGCGTCCTGGAAAGCCCGGTGGACAGCGGCAACGTCTATTTGCACCCGTTCAAGCGGGCGCGCACCACCGGCACGTATCTTGCCGCGGCCACCCTCGGCACGAACGCCGATCGCGCCCTGATCCGCGCCGCGGTGGACAAGGTGCATGCCCAGGTGCGGTCGACGACGTCAAGCCCGTTGTCGTACAACGCATTTGATCCGCGGCTGCAGCTATGGGTAGCGGCCTGCCTATACCGGTACTACATCGACCAGCACGAATTCCTTTACGGCCCACTGGATGACGCCACCGCCGATGCAATTTACCAAGACGCCAGGAAGCTGGGCACCACGCTGCAGGTCCGCGACGACATGTGGCCGCCCGACCGCGCCGCGTTCGACGAGTTCTGGAAGCGGACGCTTGACGAATTGGCCATCGACCCGCCGGTGCGCGAACACCTGCACGGTGTGGCCGCGATGGTGTTTCTGCCTGCCCCGCTTCGCTTGCTGGCCGGCCGCTTCAACCTGTTCGCCACCAAGGGCTTCCTTCCGCCCGAGTTTCGCGCGCATATGAAGATGTCGTGGTCGGCGGCGCAACAGCGGCAGTTCGAACGGCTCTTGACGGTGCTTCGGGTCGTCGACCACATCGTTCCGCGTGATGTATGGCTCCTTGGCTACCGGATGTATCTGTGGGACATGCGTGCTCGCGCACGTCGAGGAAAGCGGGTTGTATGACGGCACTCAACCACGTCGCGGTCACCGTGCGTGATGTCGAGGCAAGTGCGCGCTGGTATCAAGCGCTTTTCGGCACCGACCCCGTACTCGACGAGCACACCGATGCCGGATTCCGGCATGTGGTGTGGGCGTTCGGAGACGGCACGCTGTTCCGCATCCACCAACATGACCGGCCGATCGAGGACGGACGCTTCACCGAGTTCCGCGCAGGGCTCGACCACGTCGGTTTCGGCTGCGCCAGCCGCGCGGAGCTCGAGACGTGGCTGGGCAAACTCAACACGCTCGGGATCGAGCACGGCGGCATCGTCGACGCCCACTACGGCTCTGGCCTGAGCTTCCGCGACCCCGACGGCATCGCGCTGGAGTTCTTCGCGCCGCCCGACGGGTAGGCCCTTACTGTGGCCCGTGTGCAGGAGCATGCATTCAGCGACGAGGAACGGCGTGCGGTATACCGGGTCATCGCCGAGCGGCGCGACATGCGCCGATTTATCCCCCATTCGTCGGTGGCAGATGACGTGCTCGCGCGGCTGCTGCACGCGGCGCACGCCGCGCCCAGCGTCGGGCTGATGCAACCGTGGCGGTTTATCCGCATCACCGAAGACGCGCTGCGCAAGCGCATCCACCGGCTCGTCGACGAGGAACGCCACCGGACCGCCGCCGCCCTGGGCGCGCGGGGCGAAGAGTTCCTGGCACTGAAGGTCGAGGGCATCCTCGAGTGCGCAGAGTTGTTCGTCGTCACCTTGTGCGACAACCGGGACGCGCACACCTTCGGGCGGCGCACCCTGCCGCAAATGGATCTGGCGTCGGTGTCGTGTGCAATCCAGAACCTGTGGCTGGCCGCGCGCGCTGAAGGACTCGGCATGGGGTGGGTCTCGCTGTTCGAGCCTCGTGAGCTGGCCGAGTTGTTGGGAATGCCACCAGACGCCGAACCGGTGGCGGTGCTGTGCCTGGGCCCGGTGCCGGAGTTCCCACCGCGGCCGATGCTCGAGATCGATCAGTGGGCGGTTGGCCGGCCGCTGGCTGACTTCGTCAGCGAAAACTCATGGCACAGCGGATCATCGGACGACGCGGTAGCGCAGGTGGGCCACACCCGGGGCTTCGAGCACCCGGGCTAGCTCGAGCGCGGGCTTACCGGCCTCGAACCCGTCGAACAAGCGCTCACCGGACCCGAGTATCACCGGGCTGATCTGAAGATCGATCTCGTCGACCAGTCCCGCTGCGATCGCCTGCCGGGCGCATGAGGCTCCACCGGCGATCGAGATG
>LZSH01000544.1 GCA_001665255.1 Mycobacteriaceae bacterium 1482268.1
GATAGGACACCGAGCCGGGGTCGGCCATGCTGCCGCCGTTGCGGGTCATCGCGACGCGCACCTCACCGGCGGCGCGGTTGCGGTTGTCGGTCAGACATTCGACCAGCACTGCAACGCCGTTGGGCCCGTAGCCCTCGTAGGTGATGGTCTGCCAGTCCGCGCCGCCGGCTTCCTCACCCGCGCCGCGCTTACGGGCCCGCTCGATGTTGTCGTTGGGCACCGAGCTTTTCTTCGCCTTCTGGATGGCGTCGTACAGCGTCGGGTTACCGCCCGGATCGCCTCCGCCGGTGCGCGCCGCGACCTCGATGTTCTTGATCAGCTTGGCGAAGTTCTTGCCCCGGCGCGCATCGATGATCGCCTTCTTGTGCTTGGTGGTGGCCCACTTGGAATGGCCGCTCATGGGTGTACTACCTCTTTCGCAACTGCCTCGTGCAGATGAAGTCCGGTCAACGAGTCTACGTGGACGTTTATGCCCTCACGGCGCGGCGTCGGGCGGCGTCAGCGCCACGACCCGGTATCCCACGCCCGCGGGCCAGCCCAGATGTCCGCGCAGGCTCACCTGTATCCAGGTCACCGGGGCGCCCGACGGGTCGTCGGTGAACATCGCGGCCGCATCGACGATCGCACCGGTCTCCCCCGAGCCGCAGCAGCACCGACACCGAGAGCGTCGCCTCGCCCAGCCGGGCGCGGTCGTAGGGCAGGCTATCGGGAAGGAAGAACGACGTCGCGAAGTTCGGCGTCCTGATGCCCCGCGGCGCGTGGGGCGAGCGGCGCAGCATCAACCCCGACATTTCCGGCTTGCCGTCGAACCACACGGTGCCGACGTATTCGGTTCGCCGCGCTTCTCCTCCGGCCGCCAGTCGCTCGAGCGTGTCGATGCGGGGCTGCGGCTCGATCTCGATCGTCTGGTTCACCGAAAACATGATGCGCATATGAGGCGGCGCAGAACTCGACAATTGCACACAATTGGCGTTTTGACGGTAGCGCAATTAGTCAGGGTCAGCCGCTAATGCGGCTGGTTTTCTCGCGCAGGAACCCGTCGCAGGTTTGTCGATTGCTAATCTGCGTGAATGCAGTGCCAATCAGGTCGCCGATGAATTCAGCGCATCGATGGTGGCGCGGCCATGACCACTATTACTGGTTGACGGCTTTTCTCGCTGCCCGCGGAATTCAGCGCAGGGTCTGCCGCGTGGTGGCGCTGGTGATATTCGGATTGAGCACTATCTCGGTGCTCCTGATTTGGAGCCCGACCGGTCCGCGCGGTGTCGTCGGCCAGACTCTGGCCGTCGTGGTCGCCGCGTGCTGCTGGGCGATGTGCTTGCTGTGGCTGCGCTCGCGGTGGCCGAGCGCACTCGAATCGCGGCTCTCCGTCTGCCTCGGATCGGTCTGTGTTGCCACGTCCTGCCTGATCCAATCGGATCCACTCGCCGGCCTCTTCGGCGCGACGGCATTCACCCTAATTTCGATCTACGCCGCGGTTTTCCACACCACGAGGTGGCTGGCGATCACGTGGATCGCGGCGGGGGTGACGCTGATTGTGCTGGCGGCGAAACTGGCCGCAGCCGATCCGGCATTCGCTGTCTCGTCGGTGCTGTTGGTCGGCTTCATGGTCATGTTCGTCTCGCTCACGGGACGGGCCGTGATCCTGCTCGTCGACGCCGACATCCTGCACGAGAACTTCGAGCCGCTCACCGGGATGTTCAACCGCGACGGGTTCTACGAGAAGGCGACGACGCTACTGGCGGCGCGCAGCCGGGGCGACGACCGGTACCTCGCCGTCGCCGTGGTCAACCTGGACAGCTTCTCGCTGGTGGGTGAGTTCTCGGGGGCCAGCGGATCCGACCGCGCGAGGGTCGAGATCGCCGCCCGCCTGCGCGAGACCGCGCGCCGCGATGCGGTGCTCGCACACATCGCTGATTCGGAGTTCGTGATCGCCGACCTGTTCGAAAGCAACGATGCCTCGGCACTCATCGAGCGGGTCCGCGGCACGATCTCGAGCTCACCGTCTCGGCTGTCGGCGAGCATCGGTGTGGTGACGACCCCACTGCAGCCACTGGCGGCGCTGCCCCCGCACGATGTGCTCGACGAGCTGATGTCGATCGCCACCAACGCGATGTACGAGGCCCGTAAGGGTGGCGGGAATCGCGCGACCTACGTGCGCAACCCGACGCTCACGGTGCTCAACGACCCGGGCCACGACGACTGGTTCAACAACGAGGAGCCCGCCTAGGCGCGGTCGGTGACGATGTCGACGAACAGCCGGTGGACGCGACGATCGCCCGTCATCTCTGGGTGAAACGACGTCGCCAGCATCTTGTTTTGCCGCACTGCGACGATGTGGTCGGCAGCCCGGCCGAGCACCCGCACGTCTGGGCCGACCCGTTCGACCCACGGCGCGCGAATGAACACCGCGTGCACCGGCCTGTCGAGGCCCTCGAAGTCGATGTCGCCTTCGAATGAGTCGACCTGCCGGCCGAATGCGTTGCGCCGCACCGTCATATCGATCCCCTTGAGTGGAGCGGCCTCGCGGCCCGGCGCGCCGGCATCGAGTATCTCGCTGGCCAACAGGATCATCCCGGCACACGACCCGTAGGCGGGCATACCGTCGGCCAGCCGGGACCGCAGCGGTTCGAGCAGGTCGAACTCGCGGAGCAGATGCGTCATCGCGGTGGACTCCCCGCCGGGGATGACGAGCCCGTCGACGCTGTCGAGTTCACTTCGGCGCCGGACCGTCATCGCCTCCGCGCCCGCCTCCCGCAGCGCAGCGAGATGTTCGCGGGTGTCGCCCTGCAGCGCCAGCACGCCGACGCGTGGGCCGGTCACTGCTTCTGCGGCGTGTATTCGCGTTTGAAGCGGGTCAGGCCCTCTTGCATCACCGCCGCCACCATCTCGCCGTACTGGTTGAAGATCTTGCCCTGCGTCAGCGACCGGCCGCCCGACGCCGACGGCGAGGACTGGTCGTACAGCAGCCATTCGTCGGCACGGAACGGGCGCATGAACCACATCGCGTGATCCAGCGACGCCACCATCAGGTGCCTGCGCTCCTCCAGATGTGTCACCTGCGCCGAGCCGAGCAGGGTCAGATCGCTCATGTAGGCCAGCGCGCAGATGTGCAGCACGTAGTCGTCGGGCAGCGGGTCGCGGTGGCGGAACCACACCTGCTGCTGTGACGCCTTGGCCGGCGACAACTTGAGCTGGTCGCGCGGCACGATCCGGACGTCCCACTCCGCGAACTGCTGAAAGCCGGCGTCGTCGAACACGCCGCCCTTGGAGATGAAGTTCGGCAGGTCGTCGGGCGGTACCGCGAACGGCATCACATCCTGGTGTTCGATACCGCTCTGGTCGGTCTGGAAGGACGCCGACATCGAGAAGATGGTCTCGCCGTGCTGGATCGCGTTGACGCGCCGGGTGACGAACGAGCCGCCGTCACGCAGGCGTTCGACGATGAAGACCGTCGGTGCCTTCGCATCGCCGGGGCGCAGGAAGTACCCGTGCAGCGAGTGCACCTGAAACGTCGGATCGACGGTGCGCACCGCCGAGACCAGTGACTGGCCTGCTACGTGACCGCCGAATGTCCTTTGCAGGAAGCCGGATTCGGGGCTGAACACCCGTCCGCGGTAAATGTTGACCTCGAGTTGCTCGAGATCAAGGATCTCCTCGATCGCCATATGGTGTGTTCTTACCAGCCACGCTCGGCGAGCCGATGCGGGGCAGCGATCTCCTCGACGTTGATGCCGACCATGGCCTCTCCCAGCCCGCGCGACACCTTGGCCAGCACGTCGGGGTCGTCGTAGAACGTGGTGGCCTTGACGATGGCGGCAGCGCGCTGCGCGGGATCGCCGGACTTGAAGATGCCCGAGCCGACGAAGACCCCCTCCGCGCCGAGCTGCATCATCATCGCGGCGTCGGCCGGAGTCGCGATACCGCCCGCGGTGAACAGCGTCACGGGCAGCTTGCCCGCCCGCGCCACTTCGGCGACCAGATCGTAGGGTGCCTGCAATTCCTTTGCGGCAACGTACAACTCGTCTTCGGACAGCGATGTCAGCCGACGGATCTCTCCGCCGATCTTGCGCATGTGAGTGGTGGCGTTGGACACGTCGCCCGTGCCGGCCTCACCCTTGGAGCGGATCATCGCAGCCCCCTCGGTGATACGGCGCAACGCCTCACCGAGGTTGGTCGCGCCGCACACGAACGGCACGGTGAACTTCCACTTGTCGATGTGGTTGGTGTAGTCGGCCGGGGTGAGCACCTCGGATTCGTCGACGTAGTCCACCCCGAGGCTCTGCAGGATCTGCGCCTCGACGAAGTGGCCGATGCGGGCCTTGGCCATCACGGGAATGGTGACCGCAGAGATGATGCCCTCGATCATGTCGGGGTCGCTCATCCGCGATACGCCGCCCTGGGCGCGGATGTCGGCGGGCACCCGTTCTAACGCCATCACCGCGACGGCGCCCGCCGCCTCAGCGATGCGGGCCTGCTCGGGGGTGACGACGTCCATGATCACGCCGCCCTTGAGCATCTCGGCCATGCCGCGCTTGACCCGCGCGGTGCCGGTCTGCGCCGACCCGTTCGATCCCGCTGCGGTTTCCACTGCTATCTCCTCCACATCGCTACTGATCAAGTCTAAAGGGGGCGCCAAATCGAATGAATCCGTCACATCAGCGAATCGATTGCAGCTGCCGCTGCGGTTCGGCTCGCCGGGCGTCGGCCAGTGCGTTTGCGTCTGAAAGCAACTCACCGAGCTGCAGCGGATAGACGGTCTCCCCTTTGGCGACCAGCTCAGCAATCATTGTCTCATCGCACCAGCGGTGCCCGTGAATGTAGCTCCGCTCCAGCCCGGTCCGGCCCGAAGCAGACGGCTCGAAGCGCCGGGTGCGGTGCACGAAGAACATCTCCTCGCTG
>LZSH01000545.1 GCA_001665255.1 Mycobacteriaceae bacterium 1482268.1
TATCCGGTACCACGGGTCCGCCGTCAAGGCACCCCGCGCCCGGGTGGCGGCCGATCGATAGCCCGGCGTTAGCGCGGGTAATCAACCGAAAACCACAGTTCGGAGGCTACGCTCGGAACAAATGGACTGGCTGGCAATCATCGTCCTGGCCGCGCTGGCGACGGCGACGGTTGTGTGGCTGGTGCGCCGTTTCCGCACCGAGAATCGCCGGATCGACGACATGATGCGCGACTTCGACAGGAAAAATCCGCGGCACGAGCCCGGATCTCTGTCGCCTGTGCGGCGGCTTGCCGGTCTGCGCCGCCGCCGGTAGTCGCCGGTTTTGGCGACCACGCAGGTCACCGGTATCCTGATGGGCAATTGCCGACGCCGTACTTCGCGCGGCAGCACCCCCTCAAGAGGAGCTCTAACCAATGGCTGTCCCCAAGCGCCGGATGTCGCGCGCGAACACCCGTAGCCGCCGCTCGCAGTGGAAGGCCAAGCGCACTGAACTCGTCGGCGTCACCGTCGCAGGCCAGCAGCACAAGGTGCCGCGCCGTCTGCTCAAGGCGGCCCGCCTCGGACTGATTGATCTAGACCGCCGTTAACTGCCTCGCCTGCGGTCCGGCTCCGGCGAAGTTTGACGGCGCGAACTCCTCATCGCGGCGTTCCGCCGCTTGATCGTCGTCCGGCGAGCCTCTCAGGCCCCTCTCAGGCGATGGGTTAACACTGGTGGCCGTGCGAATTCTTGTCGTTGACGACGACCGCGCCGTACGCGAATCACTTCGTCGCTCGCTTTCCTTCAACGGCTATTCGGTCGCGTTGGCCCAGGATGGTCTCGAGGCGCTCGACCTGATCGCCAGCGATCGGCCAGACGCGTTGGTGCTCGACGTGATGATGCCGAAGCTCGACGGCCTCGAAGTCTGCCGTCAGCTCCGCAGCACCGGTGATGATTTGCCCATCCTGGTGCTCACCGCCCGCGATTCGGTGTCCGAACGCGTAGCCGGGCTGGACGCGGGTGCCGACGATTATCTGCCCAAGCCGTTCGCCCTCGAGGAATTGCTCGCGCGGATGCGCGCGCTGCTGCGCCGCACCACCCCCGACGACGGCGGCGAGTCACCCGCAATGACGTTCGCCGACCTCAGCCTGGACCCGGTGACCCGCGAAGTCACCCGCGGAGACCGCCAGATCAGCTTGACGCGTACCGAGTTCTCACTGCTGGAAATGCTGATCGCCAACCCCCGGCGCGTGCTCACGCGCAGCCGCATCCTCGAGGAAGTTTGGGGCTTCGACTTCCCGACGTCGGGTAATGCCCTCGAGGTATACGTCGGCTATCTGCGCCGCAAGACCGAAGCACAGGGTGAGCCGCGGCTGATCCACACCGTTCGCGGGGTGGGTTACGTGCTGCGCGAGACACCGCCCTGATGAGCGACGCCTGCGCGGAGAACCGACCGAACTGATGGCCACATTTCGACCACCTCCCTTCCGGCCCAGTGCGGTTCCCGAGCCCAGCTCCCTGTCGCTGCGCTGGCGGGTGATGCTGCTCGCGATGTCGATGGTCGCGATGGTCGTGGTGCTGATGGCGCTCGCCGTGTACGTCGTTGTCTCCAGGGCGCTCTATGCCGACATCGACACCCAGTTGCACAGCCGCGCGCGTCTGCTCATCGAAAGTGGTTCGCTGGCAGCAGATCCCGGCAAGGCCATCGAGGGAACTGCCTACTCCGACGTCAACGCGATGCTGGTCAACCCGGGCAGGTCCATCTATACCGCCAACCAGCAAGGCCAGACGCTGCCCATCGGCAAGCAGGAGAGGGACGTCATGTCCGGTCAGCTGCTGCTGTCGCTGCGCACCGCTGATCATCAGCGCGTACTGGCCGTGCACCTGAACAACGGCAGCTCGCTGTTGATCTCCAAGAGTTTGGCGCCCACCAGCAAGGTCCTCAAACGGCTGGGCACGGTGCTGCTCATCGTCGGTGGCATCGGCGTGGCGATCGCCGCGTTCGCCGGCGGCATGGTGGCCCGTGCGGGATTGAGACCCGTGGCCCGGCTCACCGAGGCCGCCGAACGGGTGGCCCGCACCGACGACCTGCGGCCGATACCCGTCGTCGGCAGCGACGAACTGGCCCGTCTCACCCAGGCTTTCAACCTGATGCTGCGCGGCTTGGCGGAGTCTCGTGAGCGCCAGGCTCGCCTGGTCACCGACGCGGGCCACGAGTTGCGGACGCCGTTGACATCGTTGCGTACCAACGTCGAACTGCTGATGGCGTCCCAGGAACCCGGTGCGCCGCGGCTGCCCGAGGAGGAAATGGCCGATCTACGGGCCGACGTCATCGCCCAGATCGAGGAATTGTCCACGCTCGTCGGCGATCTGGTGGATCTCACCCGCGACGATGCGGGCGGCGTGGTGCACGAGCACCTCGACATGTCCGAAATCATCGACCGTTCGCTCGAGCGAGTTCGGCGGCGCCGCAACGATATTGAGTTCGATGTCGACGTCATCCCGTGGCAGCTGTACGGGGATGCGGCCGGGTGGTCACGTGCTGTGCTCAACCTGCTCGACAACGCGGCCAAGTGGAGTCCGCCCAACGGTCGGGTCGGTGTGCGGCTCACCCAGGTCGACCCCGCGCACGCCGAGCTCGTCGTCTCCGACCATGGCCCCGGCATCCCGCCCCACGAACGTCAGCTGGTCTTTGAGCGCTTCTTCCGTTCCACCGCCGCGCGCGCGATGCCGGGCTCGGGGCTGGGTCTGGCGATCGTCAAACAAGTTGTACTGAGACACGGTGGCGCACTGCGGGTGGAGGACACCGTGCCGGGCGGACAGCCGCCGGGCACCTCGATCTACGCGCTGCTGCCCGGCCGGCCCGTCGCCGCGACACGGCCCACGGAGGTCGACGCGCAAGCGGTGGCCAGCGCCGACAATGGGTAAACGTCCGGAGTCTGGGAATGTGCCGAACAATCTCTAAGTGGATTCTCAGCCGGTCCGGGCACCGTTGAGACGCGGAACTTCGTTGTAGAAGTGTCGGAATGTGCCGAACTCGTAGAAAGAGCCCGTAGCGACATGACGAACCACCCGAGGTACTCACCGCCGCCGCCGCACCACGGCCGCCGGCCCGGCGATGAGCGCACGGCGGTATACCCCGGTCAGCTGGGGCAGACCGGCTATCAGCAGCAGCCGTATGACTGGCGCTACACGACTCAACAGCAGCAGCACGCCTACCGCCAGCCGTACGACCCCTACCGCGGCGCTCCCCAGCCGCCCTACGCAAGTGGGCGGTATCCCCAGGCGCAACATCCGATATCACCGCAAAAGCGTTCGCGCGCAGGGCTTCTGACCGCCGGCGCGCTGACGATCGCCGTGGTTTCGGCAGGCGTCGGCGGCGGCGTTGCCCTGATGGCCAAGCCCGACAATCACGCCGGCGGCACCCAGATCACCGCGGCGCCGAGCGTCCCCGCGGCAAGCCTGCCCGCCGGCTCAGTCGAACAGGTCGCCGCGAAGGTGGTGCCGAGTGTCGTGAAGCTCGAGACCGACATGGGCCGGGCCTCCGAAGAGGGTTCCGGGATCATCTTGTCGACCGACGGACTGATCCTCACCAACAACCACGTCGTGGCGACCGCGAAGGGCGCCGACACCACGGTCACCTTCGCCGACGGGCGGACCACCAAGTTCTCCCTCATCGGTGTCGATCCCAGCAGCGACATCGCGGTCGTGAAGGCCGACGGCGTCTCCGACCTCACCCCGATCACCATCGGCTCGTCAGCCAATCTCAAGGTCGGCCAGGACGTGGTCGCGATCGGGTCGCCTCTTGGCCTGGAAGGCACCGTCACCACCGGCATCATCAGCGCGCTGAACCGACCGGTCGCCGCAGGTGGAGACATCCGTAACCAGAACACAGTGCTCGACGCCATCCAGACCGATGCCGCGATCAACCCCGGAAACTCCGGTGGCGCGCTGGTCAACATGAATGGCGAACTGGTGGGCGTCAACTCCGCCATCGCCACCCTGGGCGGCGAATCCGTCGACGCGCAGAGCGGCTCAATCGGTCTGGGCTTCGCGATCCCGATCGATCAGGCCAAGCGGATCGCCGATGAACTGATTCAACACGGAAGCGCGTCACACGCGTCGCTGGGCGTCCAGGTCGGTAGCGATGCTTCGGCGCATGGCGCCAAGATCGTCGAGGTCACCAGCGGTGGTGCGGCCGCCGCGGCTGGCCTGCCCAGCGGAGTGACCGTCACCAAGGTCGACGACCGGGTCATCGGCAGCGCCGACGCGCTTGTCGCCGCCGTCCGCTCGAAGGCCCCCGGGGAGAAGGTCACGCTGACCTACCTCGACCCCTCAGGCAAACCGCAGACCGTGCAGGTGACTCTCGGAAAGGCGCAGCAGTGACCACCGCCCCGGGCTCGCCGACGTTGAGAGTGGCTGCGCCGGTGTCGGCGACCAGATATACGGTGGCACTCATGGAACAACCCGGTGAGTTGGTTGGTCGAGCCCTCATCGTCGTCGTCGACGACCGCACAGCTCATGGCGAGGAGGACCACAGCGGTCCCTTGGTCACAGAGCTGCTGCACGAGGCCGGCTTCGTTGTCGACGGTGTGGTCGTGGTGTCCTCTGACGAGGTGGAGATCCGCAACGCGCTGAACACCGCGGTCATCGGTGGAGTCGACCTCGTCGTATCGGTTGGCGGCACCGGAATGACGCCACGGGATGTGACGCCGGAGGCTACTCGCGACATCCTCGATCGCGAAGTTCTCGGCATCGCCGAAGCGCTGCGCGCGTCCGGACTTGCCGCGGGCATTGTCGAGGCGGGACTCTCGCGCGGCCTGGCAGGCATCTCCGGCAGCACGCTCGTCGTCAACATCGCCGGCTCTCGTTCCGCGGTTCGCGACGGGATGGCGACTCTTAATCCGTTGGCCACTCAGATCATCGGCCAGCTATCCAGCTTGGAGATCTAAACATTTCCGGTTTCGCGCCGGAACAGCGCCCGTTTATACGCTGCGGGATTCTCCAGGCAATGCACGTTGCGTTACGCGTGTGTGAACAAAAAACACCAAGAAACTGTGATGTTCGTCACAACAAGGGCTAGTTATGACAGGTTCGCCTAAGCCGTCACAGGGCGCAGTTAACAAGATCTTCGGCGAGGAAATTCCGCAGGCGTCGTCCGATGAGCGCGAAACCGATTCGTCGACAGCAGAGGCCGAGCATGACGACTGGTTGCGGACGAATATTCCGCCGCATCATGAATGACCATTCAGCTCAACGGTGATCTATAAAAACAGCTGGTGGAGGGATCGCTGACCGCTGACCTCATATCTGCCGAAGAGGCGTAGACCCGCCTGATGGCCGGAGACCACCGGCCGTGGGTGAAAGAGTTCCATTTCGCGGCGCCGCGATTCCAGCAAACTTTCGGCAGCCGTCAAATTTGTTGCCGACGTGGGTCGCTCCGCGTTGCCGGTCCGATGCCCTGCCGATATGTTCCTCGTGTCAACGATGAGCAAAACGTAAGAACAGCATGTGGGCTCTCTCATTTGTCGCCCATGTGGCTCTTGCGTCGTGTGTGGTGTAGGCGTACTCACCAGGCACAAACGGATCGGTGAGCCGCCACGGTCGCCGCAGAACAGAGCTAGGGAGAACATGAAGGCAATCAGTCGGGTGTTGATCGCGATGGTCGCGGCCATCGCGGCTCTTTTTGTGAGCACCGGTACCTCTCACGCAGGACTGGACAACGAGCTGAGCCTGGTTGACGGCAAGGATCGGACGCTGACGATCCAGCAGTGGGACACCTTCCTCAATGGCGTTTTCCCCCTGGACCGCAACCGGCTGACCCGTGAGTGGTTCCACTCCGGCCGTGCCAAGTACAAGGTTGCCGGCCCGGGCGCCGACGAGTTCGAGGGCACGCTGGAACTCGGCTACCAAATCGGCTTCCCGTGGTCGCTGGGCGTCGGCATCAATTTCAGCTACACGACGCCGAACATCCTCTTCGACGACGCGCAGATCTTGCCCGCTGCCGACCAGCTGCCGTTCAACTCGATCATTACGCCGAACCTGTTCCCCGGTGTGTCGATCAGCGCCGACCTTGGCAACGGCCCCGGCATCCAGGAGGTCGCGACCTTCTCGGTTGACGTCGCGGGCCCGGACGGGGGTGTGGCGGTCTCCAACGCGCACGGCACCGTGACCGGTGCGGCCGGTGGCGTGCTCCTGCGTCCGTTCGCCCGTCTGATCTCGTCGGCCGGTGACAGCGTCACCACCTACGGCGAGCCCTGGGACATGCAGTAACTCTTTAGCCATATAAACAGCCCCCGGCCGAAAAGCCGGGGGCTGTTTGTATGCGTGGCTCAGCGTTTGTCGGCGCTGGTGGTCTCGGCGGTGTCGGGGGTGGGGCCCGTGCCGGGGCCGGTCGTCTGCTTCGGCTTGCCCGCCTGGTCGGCAAGGAGGTCGCGTATCTCGGTCAGTAGACTCAACTCGGTGTCCTGAGCCTGCTCGACCTCGCCCCGCTCGCGCAGCTTCTTGTACGGCACGATGATGATGAAGTAAATGACGGCCGCCACGATCAGGAAGTTGATCAACGCGGCGAGTACGGCGTTGAAGTCGATGAACTGCTCCGGATTGCCGCCGAGCGAGATCTTCAGAATTCCGTACTCCTGGTCGCCGCCGGCGCCGATGCGGTCCACCAGCGGCTGGATCACTTTCGTCGTGAATGCGGTGACCAGTCCGGTGAAAGCCGCGCCGATGACGACGGCTACCGCAAGGTCGATGACATTGCCGCGTGACAGAAATTCCTTGAAGCCCTTCAACATGCGTGGGAATCCTTCCTGCAGTCGATGTGCGTTCTGGCCGAGAGAATTGCCACGTTAGCCATCGGCGAGCAGTCAGATCAGTGAAATGTCAACGTCACCGTCTGCATCAGCGTGGCCCCGGCCACGTCGTTGGCGGCGAGAGCCGGTAGCGCGACCAGCAGCACGCGGTCGCCGCCGGCGCCCGGGCCCTTTTGCTTCTCCGAGACCAGCACCACAACTGCGTCCGTCGCCACCACGCGCGGATCAGCGTCGTCGTCGGCCGCCGCCAAAACGTCGACCACATCGCCTGGCCGCACCAGGTCCAGCAGCGCCGTGTCGGCGAGATGCAGGGGCACGATGCGGGCGTCGGGACCTGCGGCCGACTGGGCAAGCCTGGGACCGAGCAGCCGAACGTCGGTGAGGACTTCGCCGCGGCGGGCGGGCCCGGCCAGAGTGGACCCGACGACATCGTCGAGGGTGTCTCGAGATCCATCGGGAATTGTTGCGGCCAAGCGCTTTTCGACCCGCAGATCGGCGGCGGTCAATTCTATGCCAGGGGAGAGGTCGCGGGCGGCTACCACGACGTCGGTCTGGTCGCCGTGCGGATCGGACCGAAACGCCGCGACCGCGGCGAGCACGACGAGAGCGGCCGCCGCCATCCGGCGGGCGGCCACGGTGCGCGTCCAGTCCGGCCGCCACTCATGGATGAGCCGGCTCATCACGGAGGGGTTGAGTGCATCGCCCATTCCGCCACGCTAGGCAGCGGAACAGCTTCGGCGGGGGTGCCGTCAGGCCGGTTGTGGATAACTTCGCGACTGAGAGCCGCGGCGGGTCAGCTCGAGGCTGCGGCCGCGGCGGTTGATGAGCTCGAGCTGCTGGCCGACGAGGTCGAGGAACTCGAGCTTGAGCTCTCTGACTTGCCGGACTCGGACTTCGTCTCCGAGCTGGACGAAGTCGACGACTCGGCGCTCTTCGATGAACCGTTCGACGAACTCTTGGCGGCCTCACGGCTGTCGGTGCGGTAAAAGCCGCTGCCCTTGAAGACGACGCCCACCTTGCCGAACAGCTTGCGCAGGCGCCCCTCGCACTTGGGGCACTCGGTCAGTGCATCGTCGCTGAAGGACTGCGCCACGTCGAACTTGTTGTCGCACGCGGTGCACGCATAGGAATAGGTAGGCACGAAACCCTCCGTGATGGTCTAACTACTTAGCACTCTACCGGCTCAAGTGCTAGAACCGCTATGTGGGCTCGCTCATTCCCGGTTGCGGGCCCACCCCAGTGCGACGAGTCCGCCGGCCGGCGTCAGCGCGTGCGTCATCGCGACATCGTGGGGTTCGGCGGGTAGCGCGTCGAGGATCTCCTCGTCGCGGACCACTGCGATAAAGCGCGTCGAGGGGCGTGCCAGCGGCAGGGTCCGGTCGTAGAACCCCGCGCCGCGGCCAAGCCGCACACCGGCCCGGTCCACGGCCAGCGCCGGCACCAACACCGCCGCCGCTTCGCGCACGGCCTCGGCGGGCAGCCACGGCTTCTGCGGCTCCTGCAACCCCAGCCGGGCTGGCACGAGCCCGCCGGGGCGGTACTGCCCCCACTGCATCGGCTGCGGCACCCCCTCGCGGTCACTGCGCGCCACCGGCAGCAGCACCTCCTTGCCAAGCTGTAACAGCTTGTCCAACAGCATGATCGACGCCGGCTCAAAACGGACGGGAACGTAGGCGCAGACCGTGTGCGCTCCGTCGACCGCCTCGACGAGGTGACGGCACAGCGCGGCGGCCTCGGCGTCGTGCACCTCGGCGGTCACTGCACGACGGGACGCCAAGATCGCCGTCCGCAACTCAGCCTTGCTCGCAGACCCCACGCGTCCACGATGACATGGCGCCGACCAGCGAACGCAGAACTTGATGGCGATAATGTGTGAACGATGACGCCCCCTCAGGTCTCAATTCCGCGCACGGCGGTGGTCCCAGCCGCTGGATTGGGGACCCGCTTCCTGCCCGCCACCAAGACGGTGCCCAAAGAGTTGCTGCCCGTCGTGGACACGCCGGGTATCGAGCTGGTAGCCGCCGAAGCCGCGGAGGGTGGGGCCGAACGGCTGATCATCATCACCTCCGAAGGCAAGGACGGCGTCGTCGCCCACTTCGTTGAGGACCTCGTCCTCGAGGGCACGTTGGAAGCTCGCGGCAAGCAGTCGATGCTGGAGAAGGTGCGCCGCGCTCCCGCGCTCATCAAGGTGGAGTCGGTGGTGCAGGCCGAGCCGTTGGGCCTCGGACACGCGGTCAGCTGTGTCGAGCCGTCGCTGGGGCCCAACGAGGACGCGATCGCGGTGCTGCTGCCCGACGACCTCGTGCTGCCGACCGGGGTGCTGGAGACGATGTCGAAGGTGCGCGCCAAGCGGGGCGGTTCCGTGCTCTGCGCGATCGAAGTGCCCAAGGAAGAGATCAGCGCCTACGGTGTCTTCGACGTCGAGCCCGTCCCAGATACCAACAATCCCAATGTATTACGGGTCAAGGGCATGTTCGAGAAGCCGGAGCCGGACAAGGCGCCGTCGCTGTTGGCCGCCGCGGGCCGGTATGTGCTCGACCGCGCGATCTTCGATGCGCTGCGGCGGGTGCCCCGCGGAGCAGGCGGCGAGATCCAGTTGACCGACGCGGTCGCGCTGCTGATCAACGAGGGCCATCCTGTCCACGTCGTGGTGCATCGTGGCGATCGACACGACCTGGGAAATCCCGGCGGCTACCTGAAGGCTGCGGTTGACTTTGCGTTGAAGCGCGACGACTACGGCCCCGATCTACGGCGGTGGTTGGTGGAACGGCTCGGGCTGATCGACTGCTGACGCATCGCGACGGCCCCCTGACGGAGAAAGGCGTCTTGTGCGTTCGGTGGAGGAGCAACAGGCACGCGTCACCGCCGCTGCGGTAGCCCCTCGGCCCGTGCGGGTCGCGATCGCGGAGGCGCAGGGCCTGATGTGTGCCGAGGAAGTCGTCACCGAACGCCCGTTGCCCGGCTTCGATCAGGCGGCCATCGACGGCTATGCCGTGCGCAGCGTCGACGTGCTGGGGGTTCGCCCGATTACCGGCGCCAACGACGGCGACGACGCAGGCGATGCCGACGATCAGCAGATCAGCCTGCCGGTGATGGGCACCATCGAGGCGGGGGCGCGGACGCCGAGTCGGCTGCAGCCGCGGCAGGCGGCCCGCGTGCAGACCGGCGCGCCGATGCCGACGCTCGCCGATGCGGTGTTGCCGCTGCGGTGGACAGACGGTGGGCAATCGCGGGTGCGGGTGTTGCGGCCGGTGCGGTCGGGTGCCTACGTCCGGCGCACCGGCGACGACGTGCAACCGGGCGATGTCGCCGTACGGGCGGGCACGATCATCGGAGCCGCGCAGGTCGGCCTGTTGGCGGCCGTCGGCCGCGAACGCGTGCTGGTCCATCCGCGGCCGCGGCTGTCGGTGCTTTCCGTCGGCGGCGAACTCGTCGACATCTCCCGCACGCCGGGCAACGGCCAGGTGTACGACGTCAATTCGTATGCGCTCGCGGCGGCCGGACGCGACGCGGGCGCCGAGGTGAACCGCGTCGGCATCGTCAACACCGATCCCAAGGAACTGCGTGACGTCGTCGAGGGCCAGCTGAACCGCGCCGAGGTCGTCGTGATTGCCGGTGCGGTCGGTGGTGCGGCGGCCGAACGAGTGCGCTCGGTGCTCGCCGAACTCGGCGACATGGAGGTCACCCGGATCGCGATGCATCCGGGTTCGGTGCAGGGCTTCGGCCAACTCGGCGTCGAGGGTGTGCCGGTGTTCCTGCTTCCGGCCAACCCGGTCAGCGCGCTGGTGGTGTTCGAAGTGATGGTGCGGCCGCTGATTCGGCTGTCGCTGGGTAAGCGGCAACCGATGCGGCGGGTGGTGCAGGCCCGTGCGCTGTCGCCGATCGAGTCGGTGGCCGGCCGCAAGGGATTCCTGCGCGGGCAGCTGATGCGCGACCAGGACACCGGCGAATACCTGGTGCAGGCGCTCGGTGGAGCCCCCGGTGCGTCTTCGCATCTGCTGGCGACGCTGGCTGAGGCGAACTGTCTGGTGGTGGTGCCCAGCGAGGCGGACCAGATTCGTACCGGTGAGATCGTCGATGTGGCCTTCCTGGCCCAGCGCGGCTAAGCGACAATCCCGTTGTGAATCTTTGGCGTTCGACGTCCGCCCACCCGGGCTGGCCGATGCGGGTCGGCCCGCTTCGGGTGCCTGGTGGCCTGGTCGGGCTGCGACCCGTGCGGCTGCGTGACGGTGCGGTATGGAGCCGCATCAGGCTGGCCGATCGTGCGCATCTGGAGCCGTGGGAGCCGAGCACTGATGTGAATTGGGAAGTGCGGCACGCGGTTTCGCAGTGGCCAGCGGTCTGTTCGGGGCTGCGCTCGGAGGCGCGCAAGGGCCGCATGCTGCCGTATGTAATCGAGGTTGACGGGGAGTTCAGCGGCCAACTGACGATCGGCAACGTGACACACGGCGCGTTGAGGTCGGCGTGGATCGGCTATTGGGTGGCGAGCTCGCACACGGGCGGCGGCGTGGCGACGGCGGCGCTGGCGCTCGGTATGGACCACGCCTTCGGCCCGGTCCGGCTGCATCGCCTGGAGGCGACGGTGCGCCCGGAGAACGCCGCAAGCCGGGCGGTGCTGGCGAAGGCCGGGTTCCGCGAGGAGGGCCTGCTGCAGCGCTATCTCGAGGTCGACGGTGGATGGCGGGACCATCTGCTGGTGGGCATCACGGTCGAAGAGGTGCACGGCACGGTCAGCTCGTTGCTGGTCCGCGACGGCCACGCGAGCTGGGCCTGACTCTTTGCGGGCCGCTTCGCCGCGGCTCTGCAGTTCGGACAGCAATCGGTCTGCTGTGCCGAGTTGTGCACAGTCGTGCATCCGCGCAGAACCTAAGAGTGTTGTGGCAAATGTGACATGTGTGACTGTTGGTGCTTGTCACCTGTGAATTACAGGTGTGTAATTGTCTCGGCGCGCCACCGACGGATGCGCTGGTCACGGACCTAGCCTGATGGGGAAAGGAGCAGGCGCCATGCCAAGCATCCCCCAATCACTCCTCTGGATCTCGCTCGTAGTGCTGTGGCTCTTCGTGCTGGTTCCGATGTTGATCAGCAAGCGCGATGCCGTGCGGCGCACAAGCGATGTCGCTCTGTCGACGCGGGTCCTCAACAGCGCGAGCAGCTCGCGACTGCTCAAGCGCGCGGGACCGGCATCGGGCCACCGCAGCGATCCGGACTGGCAGCCGTCCGAGGACGAGCTCGACGATGGTTACGACGACGACTACGAGGACGACGAGGAGGAGGCGCCGACGACGTCGGTGGTGCTGGCGGCGCCCGCCGTCGAAAACCCCGAGCCCGACTACCTTGACGTCGACGTCGTCGAGGAGCCCGTTGGTGCGCTGCCCGTCGGTGAATCCCACGAGCTGACACTGAATTTCGAAGAGTCGAAGGAATCCGTACCCGAAGAGGAAGATGTCGACACTGCGATCTACGAAGTCGCGAGCGACGAATACGAACTCTCGGACGACACGGACCACGCGGACGACGCCGGCGACGCCGGCACCGACGACGAGTACGAGTACGTCGACGACTCCTCGGGACTGGAGGCCCCGGAGGAGAGCGACCTGAAGATGGCCGACTCCATGATGGCCGCCCGGCGACGCCGGTACGACCCGGCGAAGGCGGCGGCGATCAGCGCTCGCAAGTACAAATTCCGCAAGCGGATGCTCGCGGTCATGACGCTGGCGATGGCGGCGTCGGCGGCCACGGCCTACTTCGCGGCGCCATGGGTTTGGTACGTCTGCGGCAGCGTCGCGGCTGTGACGCTGCTCTATTTGGGCTATCTGCGCAGGCAGACTCGGATCGAGGAGCGGCTGCGGCGGCGTCGCCTGCAGCGGATGGCCCGTTCGCGGCTCGGCGTGGAGAACACCGAGGACCGCGACCTCGACCTTGTCCCATCGCGGCTGCGCCGACCCGGCTCGGTGGTGTTGGAGATCGATGACGAGGACCCGATCTTCGAGCACCTGAACTACGCGCCGTCGGCCCGCGAGTACGACCTTCCGCGGGCGGCGGGCCAGTAATCCGGCGTCCCGTCAGCCGGTTTCTGCGCCGGCGGATTGACTGGTAGCCTGTGCTACCGACCAGGGGCTATGGCGCAGTTGGTAGCGCGACTCGTTCGCATCGAGTAGGTCAGGGGTTCGATTCCCCTTAGCTCCACAAATGTGATGAGTCGGGTCATGGGTTACACCTGAGTCGCGTCATCGGTTACGGATCGCCCCGGCCATCGGCCGGGGTTTT
>LZSH01000546.1 GCA_001665255.1 Mycobacteriaceae bacterium 1482268.1
CAGCGTGGTGCTCAGGGCGTGCGCGCTCTCGTAAACCCTCTTCGTCTGCGGATCCGCGGTCGTGCGCGCCGCGTGCGCCAGATACTCCTCGCCGCAGCTGCGGTAGATGTCGGCGATGGCGGCGCGCTTATCCGGGTCGGTGACGATCAGCCACCGCCAGTTCTGCGAATTGCTCGCCGTTGGCGCCTGAACCGCGACGCGCAGGCATTCCAAGATGACTTCCCGCTCGACGGACCGGTTGAGGTCCAGTCGACGCCGGACCGCCCTCGTCGTCGTCAGCACCTGGTCAATCGCTGCGATATCCATGACGCTCAATCCTGCCTTCTTCGTTTGGGATTCGCCGGTTACCGGCTATCCGGCGAGTGGCGATCTACCATCAAAGCGACCATGGCGTCGCAAACCAACACCGAAGCCGCACCGTCGGCGCATACCGCTGTCGGGAAGTCGATCCGGCCCGCGGTCGTCCTCGCCGCGCTCGGCGTGGTGTTCGGCGACATCGGCACCAGCCCGATCTACACCGTCCAGACGGTCTTCAGCCCCAACGATCCGCACCCGGTCCCGCTCAACGCCCCCAACGTCTACGGCGTCGTGTCGTTGATCTTCTGGACGATCATGATCATCGTCACGCTCACCTACATCAGCCTGGTGATGCGGGCCGACAACGACGGCGAGGGCGGCATCATGGCCCTCATCACCCTTCTTCGCCGCTGGGGATCGGAGACCCGACACCGCACGGCGCTGATCCTGGCCGCGCTCGGCGTCTTCGGCGCATCGCTGTTCTTCGGCGACAGCATGATCACACCGGCGATCTCGGTGCTCTCCGCCGTCGAGGGCCTCGAGGTCGTCGACCCGAATTTCGAGCACTGGGTGATCCCGATCACGGTGGTCATCATCGTCGCGTTGTTCTACGTGCAGCGGCACGGCACCGCAAAGGTCGGACGCGCATTCGGGCCGGTGATGGTCACATGGTTCTTGGCGATCGGCGCCTGCGGGGTCACGGGCATCGTCGCCCATCCCGAGATCCTCAAGGCGCTGTCGCCGTCCTACGCACTGACCTTCATCGTTGGGCATTTCGAGATCGCCTTCTACGCGTTGACGGCGGTCGTGCTCGCCGTCACCGGCGCTGAGGCGCTGTATGCCGACATGGGCCACTTTGGCCGCAAGGCGATCACTCGGGGATGGCTGTTCGTAGTACTGCCGGCACTGGCGCTCAATTACCTCGGCCAGGGCGCCCTTCTGATCGGCGACCCGGCCACCATGCGCGCCCCGTTCTTTCTACTCATCCCCAGCTGGGCGCTGTGGCCGATGGTGCTCTTGGCCACGGCCGCAACCGTTATCGCATCGCAGGCCGTGATCACCGGCGCCTTCTCGGTGACGTCTCAAGCCGCTCGCGTCGGCTACCTACCGCGGATACGCGTAATCCACACCTCCGCATCGACCGAGGGGCAGATCTACGTACCGTGGATCAACGGCCTGCTGACGGTCGCGGTGCTCACGCTGGTGCTGGCATTCCGGAGCTCAGAACGGTTGGCCTATGCCTACGGGATGGCGGTAACCGGGACCATCACGATCACCTTGTTGCTGTTCCTGTACTACGCGCGAACAAGGTGGCATGCCCCGCTGTGGCTGGTAATGATCGGCGGCGGAATCCTGCTGCTGCTTGATCTGCTCCTCGTCGCCGCCAATCTGACCAAGATCGTGCACGGCGCATGGCTGCCGCTGGCCATCGCCGTCGTCGCGTTCACCGTGATGATCACCTGGCATCGGGGACGCGAGATCGTCACCGTAGCAAGGGAACAGACAGAGGGTCCGCTGGATGAGTTCATCGAGGAAATCCGCGGCTGTGACCCCCCGTTGGTGCGTGTTCCCGGCACCGCGGTCTTCCTCAATCGCGGGAAGGAGACGGCGCCGCTGGCGTTGAGGACATGCGTCGAACACACCCATGTCCTGCACAAGCACGTGGTGATCGTGTCCATCGAGACGCTGCCGATGCCCCGCGCGCCGGAGAGCGAACGCATTCAGGTGGACGCACTCGGCTACAAGCGCGACGGGATCGTCTTCGTCACAGCGCGTTACGGCTACATGGAGAAGACCCACGTCCTGGATGCGCTTCGCAGCCTCACCCCGAAACAGGCCGAGGGCAAGATCGCGATTGACGACGCGTCGTACTTTCTGTCCAAGCTCGAACTCGTCAGGGGCCGCAAGAACACGATGGCGCATTGGCGCAAGCGGCTTTTCATCGCGACGTCCTACATCACCGCCGATGCCGCTGAACGGTTCGGCCTGCCGCGCGACCGGACGGTGATCATGGGCTCACGTATCGAAGTGTAGGCCGGTCAGGGCGCGTCGGCGGCCAGTGAGACGGCGATCTTATTGGCGGCGTTGTGCATAACGTCGACGGTCAATTCGAATGCCTCCGCTTCGCTGAAATGCGCAAGCACTTCGGCAACGACGTCCGGCTCAATCGCTGCCGGTGTCCAGATGAGAGCGTCGACGTAGCGCAGCGCGGCCTTATGCCGACGCGTCAGTGCCTCCGAGCTGTCATACGACGCGATCTGCTCGTATAGCGCTTCTGTTCCGCCCGCTCTGAGCGCGTCGTCCTCCCGCCGCGCCTTGCACATCCGGCAGTTGTGCTGGGCGGCCCCACGCAGACGCACGACTTCCGTTGTCACCGGGTCGAGTTCGCGCAACTGCGCCACCCGAGGCAGAAACTGATTGAAGAGCATGTCCCCGACGTCGCCGTCGTGATCCCAGGCCACCGTGTCACCCCATGGCGCGGGCAAACCGAGCGCCCCCAGACCGGCACGCACTCTCGGCAGGAAGTCGGCGAAGTAGGTCAGCATCACCACCGGCAACGCCGATGCGCGCAGCGTGGACGTGAATCGGCCCCGCAGATCGTCGCTGATCGCGGACACGTCGACGCTGAACTGTTCGGCGAACTCCGCCGCGACCGACTCCGTCTCATCAGCCGGACCGTCGACGTTGACATCGACGGGCAGCGCCGGCAGCGACAACGTCGTCGCGCAGGTCTGGCGCACCAGCGCATTGATGCGTTGATGCTCAGGCGGTGCGAGCGCGACCAATCGCGCCAGTTGGCCGTTCAGCGCGTCGGGCATCGTCGCATTATTGCGCCTGGCTGACAGACGACATGTGGAAGTCGGGGATCCGCAGCGACGGCATTGCCGCTCTGGTCGCCCAATCGCCCCATTCGCGCGGCAGCGTGACCTCACTGACGCCCGCCTGGCTGACCCTGCCCAGCAGGTCCAACGGGCTCTCGTTGAACCGGAAGTTGTTGACCGCGGCCGTGACCCGGCCGTTCTCGATGAGGTAGACGCCGTCGCGAGTGAGCCCGGTCAGCAGCAACACGGCGGGGTCGACGGTGCGGATGTACCACAGGGTGGTGAGCAGCAACCCGCGTTCGGTCCTGGCAACCATCTCGTCGAGACTGTCCGTGCCGCCGGTCATCAACAGGTTGTCGGCCGCGACCGCGACCGGGGCGCCGAACTCGGCGGCGGCCGCGCGCGGATACGCCAGCGCGTTGATGGTGCCGTCGCGAATCCAGTCGACGCGGCCGACGTCCATGCCGTTGTCGAAAACCGACACACTGTCAGAAGAACTGGCCGCCGCGACGAACGGGAGGCACTCCAGACCGGGTGCCGTCGGGTCGGAGTACACGGTCAGCGGCAGATCGGTGAGCTTCTCCCCCATGCGTGTGCCACCGCCCGGCGCGG
>LZSH01000547.1 GCA_001665255.1 Mycobacteriaceae bacterium 1482268.1
CAGACCGGCGGCCTCCTCTTCGGTGTAGCCGCGCCGCATAGGCTCGATCCGCACCTGGCAGCGGAGCGCGATCGCGTGTATCGGATCCTCGCCGACGGCGGCGACGCCCAGCCGCGCGTTGAGCACCGGCGTGACCGCGAACGGCTCCGGCTCCAACTCGACGACGGCGAACGTTACGTCATTCATGCGCCACCACCTCGCTGCGCTCATCGAGAATTCCGAAGAAGTCGTCGATGAACGAGCGCACCTGCTGACCGCCGTCGAAGCCGTGCCATAACATCCGCAACCGGCCGACGAACTCGTAGCAGGCGTCCACGGGCAGCAGATAGCTCTGCAGCGCCGACCCGTCTTCGGGCACCCGCACCAGCACGGCCTCGGTGTCGTCGGCCAGCATGTCCACCCGGGGGTCGGCTGCGCGAATCTCGTTCCAGGCCTTGAGATCCAGTTCAGACTCCGTGGCCCCGGCGGGACCCGGGTAGAACGCCACCGTGCGGTCCAGCGCCGAATTGCGGAAGAAGAACGCGAGGCCGACCGGAATCTGAAGGGCTTCCCACTGCACCCTGTCGAGCGCGAAGTCCGGGAAGACGAGATAGCGGTCGGGGACGGCCCGGTAGCGCAGGTCTGCCCGGCTGTCGGTGAACAGCAGGTAGCAGCCGCGGCAGACGCACATCAACTGTCGGCCTTCGACATTGACCACGTGCTGGTGCTCGTCGGCGATCGCCTCGGCGCACATCTCGCATCGCTCGCCGGCCGGCTGTGGCGCCGACCTGACCGCCCGGATGCGCGCCAGCACATCGTAAGCACTAGTCATGATGTGACCGCCATCGACAGCACTCCGTCGCGCTCCAGCAGCGGGATCGGCTCGAGATGCGTGGCGGCCGAACCGTTCCCGTCGACACAGGCACCCGCGTGCACGACGTCGAAGTGGGCGTGGCAGCGCGGGCACCGCAGCACCGCGTCGTCGGCGGCCGAAGCCATGCGCCGGTGCAGCACCGCGCCCGCCAGTGACTCGCCGCACCTGCCGCACCGGTCCAGGTAGGCGTACAGCTGATCGCCCAGCCGGCACGCCAGCACGGTCGTGCCCGCGACCGCGAACCCGCCGACCTCGCCGGGCGCGAGGCCGGCGACGTCGGGCACCGCGTGCCACTCGTGCCCGTTGCGGGAGGTACCGCGGACGTGGCTCATGAGGCTGTCGGCCGGGATGACCGCGGCGGCGTCATCCGACTCGGCCGCCACCACCTCGATCGTCGAGATCTCCGGCGCCGCAGCGCGAACCGCGTCATCGACGGCCAGCTCGAGCGTGACCGCCGACGACGGGCAGCTCTTGCAGCTGCCCGCGAACCGCAACCGGACCACGTCGCCGTCCACCTCGAGCAGATGCACGTCCCCGCCGTGCGAGCCGAGGTAGGGCCGCACGCTGTTCAGCGCATCCTCGATGCGTCGCTCGACGGGGTGTGGGTGCAGGCCGTGCACCAGCAACAAGCTGGCGACGAGGTCGTCACCGGCGAACGCGTCGGCAAGCTCGGCATGCCGGTCTGCGGCGATGGCCATCATCCGCTCGAGACCAGCGCCGTAAAGGTCGGTCACTTCGCGGACCAACTGCTCGGCGCGTTCGTGTGCCACGGCGCCACCGGCTGCGCTGGCGTCGAGGAGGTTCTGTATCCGCTCGCCCGCCATGCGCCACAGTGCATCTTGTTCGGGGTTGTCCGGGCGATGCGGCATCTGTCATTCCCCGGTGACGGACTGGGTAGGGGAGTGCAGCCTCTCGAGCGTCTTCCCGTTGCCCAGATACATGTGCACACCGCACGGCAGGCACGGATCGAAGCTGCGTACCGTGCGCATGATGTCGATGCCCTTGAACTGCTCTCTGCCGTTCTCCTCGAAGATCGGCTGACCCTGCACCGCGTCCTCGTACGGGCCTGGCGTGCCGTAGCTGTCGCGTGGGTTGGCGTTCCACGGCGTCGGCGGGTATGGGTGATAGTTCGCGATCTTGCCGTCGCGAATCACCATGTGGTGGCTCAGTACTCCGCGCACCGCCTCGGTGAAGCCACAGCCGATGCCTTCCTTGGGTACATCGAACTTCTCCCATGTCTTGGTGCGACCGGCGCGGATCTCGATGAGCGCCTTCTCGGCGAAGTGCAGCGCGCATGCCGCCGCATAGGCCTGGAAGTACGTCCTGGCGCGATTGCGTTCGATCGTGTTGCTGCCGAATTGCGGTATCTTCCACTCCAGCGAAACCGGTCCCTTCAGTGCGGTTTTCGGCAAGTTGATCTGCACGCTGTTTCCGGTTGCCTTGACGTAGCCGATGTCGACGAGACCGGCCAGCGCGGTCGACCACAGCCGGGCCAGCGGGCCACCGCCGGTGTCCAACGCCAAGTGGTCCTTCCCGTCGAACCAGCGCGGTGACATCACCCAGCTGTAGTTCTCATCGAAGTCGCGCTTCTGTGGACGCGGGTTCGTGTGCTGGTTCCACGGGTGGCGGCGATCCACCGGATTGCCCAACGGGTCGGTCTTGACGAACATCTCCTGGTCGGACCAGTCGTCATAATAACTGTGCCCCAACAGGATTCGGATGCCCAGGTTGATATCGACCAGTGAATGGGTGTGCAGCTTGCCATCGATCACCACGCCGGGCGTGACGAACATGGCGTTGCCCCAGGCCTCCATGTCCTTGTAGGAGAAGTTGCACACCTCCGGGTCCTGGAAGGAACCCCAGCAGCCGAGCAGCGTGCGGCGCAGACCCACCTGGTCGTAACCGGGCAACGCCTCGTAGAAGAAGTCGAACAGGTCGTCGTGCATGGGCACGACCTTCTTCATGAACTCGACGTAGCGCATCAACCGGGACATGTAGTCCGTCATCAGCTGGATCGTGGCGGTGGTGCCGATACCGCCGGGATACAGCGTCGACGGATGGACGTGCCGGCCTTCCATGAGACAGAACATCTCTCGCGTCCACCGACTGACCTGAAGAGCCTCCCGGTAGAAGTCGCCGGTGAACGGGTTCAGCGCGCGCATGATGTCGGCGATGGTCCGGTAACCGTGCGCACCGGCATTGGGCGCCTCGGTGTTCTCGGCCTTGGCGAGCACGCTGGGATTGGTTTCCGACACCATCCTCTCGCAGTAGTCCACGCCGACCAGGTTCTCCTGAAAGATGTTGTGGTCGAACATGTATTCCGCGGCCTCGCCGAGGTTGATCAGCCACTCGCCGAGGTGCGGCGGCTTGACGCCGTATGCCATGTTCTGGCAGTAGCACGAGCAGGTGGCGTGGTTGTCACCACAGATGCCGCAGATGCGGCTGGTGATGAAGTGAGCGTCGCGAGGGTCCTTGCCCTTCATGAAGATCGAGTAGCCACGGAAGATCGACGACGTGCTGTGACACTCGACGACTTCCCTGTTGTCGAAGTCGATCTTTGTGTAGATGCCGAGGCTGCCGACGATACGGGTGATGGGGTCCCATGCCATCTCAACGAGCTGACCGGGTTCGCGCTTCACTTGCGACGGTTCAGGGATGATCGTTGTCATCAGAACTTCTCTCTACGAATGAAATGCATGACGGTACAAGGCTTTCGTCATGTCGGGCAACGCCCGCCGTCCGCGCCGGAGCGCCGCACCTACCAGGTGCGGGTTGCCCCGGTGGTCAGTTTCTGGCCGGGATGGCGCCACTTAGGTTCTTTATCGACCGTCCGACCGGTCACATGCCGCAGGCTGCGGATCATCGAGCCGTACAACCCGGAGGCGGCAGTCGACACCAGCGCGCCGGGCGGTTCGTCCATGAACGGCATGAACTTGTCCGGGAAGCCGGGCATTGTGCACCCGATGCAGATGCCGCCGACGTTCGGGCAGCCCCCGATGCCGTTGATCCAACCTCGCTTGGGTACGTTGCACTTGACCACGGGACCCCAACAACCAAGCTTCACAATGCATTTCGGCGAGCCGTACTCGGTTGCGAAATCGCCTTGCTCGTAATAGCCCGCCCGGTCACATCCCTCGTGCACCGAGGCCCCGAACAGCCACTTGGGCCGCAAGGCATCGTCGAGCGGAATCATCGGCGCCTGGTCGGTCGCCATATAGAGCAGGTAGGTGAGCGTCTCTGCCAGGTTGTCTGGTTGGATCGGGCAGCCGGGCACGCAGACGATTGGGATGCCTGCCTTGCTCTTCCAGTCCCACCCCAGATAATCGGGGACACCCATCGCTCCTGTCGGGTTGCCCGCCATCGCGTGAATCCCGCCGTAGGTGGCGCAGGTTCCGACCGCGACGATCGCAGTGGCCTTGGGTGCCAGTCGGTCCAGCCATTCGCTCGTGGTCATTGGCTGGCCGGTCGCAGGATTGTTGCCGAACCCGCACCAGTAGCCTTCGTCCTTGAGCTGCTCGTTCGGGATGGAGCCCTCGATCACCAGCACGAACGGATCCAGCTCGTCCCGTTCGGCCTTGAAGAACCATGCGAGGAAGTCGTCAGCTCCCCCGTTCGGTCCACATTCGAAATCGATAAGGGGCCAGTGCACGGCGATCCTAGGTAGGCCGGGGAGCGCTCCAAGGGCGATCTCTTCGACACTGGGTTGCGTGGCGGCAGTCAGCGCCACAGAATCACCGTCGCAACTCAACCCCGCGTTGATCCATAAGACGTGAATCAGCGCT
>LZSH01000548.1 GCA_001665255.1 Mycobacteriaceae bacterium 1482268.1
GGGATGACCGTCGCCGGCAGCCTGACCGGCGCGCTGTGGGCATGTTTGGCACCGCCGATCCACGGCGTCATCGCGCTGACAAAGAGTGGCGACCGGGTGCACGCCGCCCTCGGTAGCGAATCCGACAACTTCTTCGTCTCGGCGTTCCTGCTCGTCGGCATGGTGGTGGCGCTGGCCGTTGTGAGCGCGGTGTTGGTGTGGCAATGGCGGGCCCATCGCGGGCCGGTGTTGTGCGCCGCCCTGGCGGTGGGTTCGGCTGCGGCGTTCGGTGCGGCCGCCGGGATCGGTGCGCTGATCGTGCGGGCACGCTACGACGTCATCGACATCGGCGGGGCGCCGATCTCGCCCGAGCACCGGGTGTTCTATGTGACGGAGGCGCCACCGGTCTTCTTCGCCCACGGCGGATGGGTGATTCTTGCCTCCGTCCTGTTCCCGGCGGCGGTGGCGGCGCTGATCTATGCGCTCATCGCCGCGTCGACGTCACGCGACGACCTGGGCGGCTGGCCGCCGGAGGATCAGCCCGTGCTGCCGCCGCCAGTCACGGTGGAAGGTGTCGCGCCGACCGCAGGCTGAAACAGTTCCACAGCATTGCCGTCAGGGTCCGCGGCTTGTATCTGATGTCCGCCCGGCCCCTTCTCGATGTCGTTACGGAACCTGACGCCCGCTTGTCGTAACCCGTCGACACAGGCCTCGAGATCCTCTACTTCCAGGACGATCCGGTTCGAGCCACCGGGACTTTGGGTCGTGCCATCGGGCAGGGGCCGGGCGCCCGAACTTGCGGGTCCGCTGAGCCAGAGGGTCAGGCCGTCTTTCGCGATGCCCGCGAATGGAGGGCCTGGCCGCATCAGGACGCGGAACCCGAAGTGACTGGTGTAGAAGTCGACGGCGCGGTCGACATCGGTGACCTGATAGCGCACGGCACCTGCGCGACAGTCGATCATGAAAACTATGGTGCCTTGTTCGTCGCGCACCGTATTGAACGAAATTGACTGAACTTGCTGATTGGCGAGTGGCCAGTTATCGCACGCGTTTTGGCCTGGGGCGTCGAATAAGTGGCCATTCGACGGGTTAATGCCTACGCCGCGATTGCGACGTGATCATCCTTGGTCGCGACGTGGGTGTGGCTCAGGTACTGGACCGGGGTGAAACCGGAAAAGTGCTGAAATTCTCGAATCATGTGGCCTTGATCGGAGTATCCGCACTCCACGGCGAATTGTGCCCACCGGGGCGGGGCAGCGGATCCGATCCGTCCCACGGCTCGGTGGAACCGTCGTATCCGCCCGAACACCTTGGGCGTCAGTCCGACGGTGGCGGTGAAGTCTTTGATGAACTGGCGATGGCTCATCCCGGCGCGATCGGCCAGTTCGCCGATCGGCGGATGGAATGCACCAGCCTGTAGCGCTCCCACGGAGTGCGCGATGACGGGCCGGGGCGCGAGATCGAGACGAAGCCTCGACGACAGTGCGGACTCGACGAGTCGAAACCGTTCCGCAGGCGTCGTGGCTTCACAAACGCGGGCCCGCAGCCGGTCGACCCCCACATCCCACAGCTGTTCGAGGTCGACGTGGCTATCGCGGAGATCGGCGGGCGGGATGCCGAGAAGCGCCTGTGCGCCAACGGGTTTGAAGTGAACTCCGAGCATGGCGGCGTGCTTGCTGGCATCGATGTCGAAGGAATGGGTGTAGGGTCCCGAGACCACGGCACCGGAGAATCGCCGAACGGACTCGCGCGACCTCATGACTTCGATGTGGTCAGCACCCAAGTTGATCACGAGCTCGGTGGTGCCAGCGGGCAGTATCCGCTCACGGCTGTGGGTTGGCCCGTCGCTCAGACACCAGAGAAACTCGACGAATTCGTCAAGCGGCGGAACGGGCCGGTAACGGGTCAGGTACATCGAGGCTCCTCAGAGCAACCGTACCCGCGACGGTCACAGCGGCTGGCGCTCCACCGTCCGCCCCGTGACGACTTTCGCCGCGATCCGGACCAGCCGCGCCATGCCCATGTAGGTCACCGGGTTCAACATCGTCGGCCATTTCGTCCTGGCCAGGTGCGCGTTGAGCGGCCTCCCGGCGAACCGGTCGGTCAGCCAGCGCAGCGCCATCGGCGCCGACAGGGGGTGCAGCAGCATGTGCTCGCTGAACAAGTCGCGGTGATAGGTCACCGAGGCGCCACCGGAGGTGTACGTGTCGGCCAATTCGTCGATGTCATCGACAGAGACGATCCGATCATGGACGGCTTGCACCAGCAGCACCGGCGGTGTCGGGACCGCGGTGCCGAGCTTGATGCTGTCGAAGACCTCTTGGACCTCGGGCATGTCGAGGATCTCGTTCAGGGGCCGGTCGACGAGCTTGCCCATGTCCAT
>LZSH01000549.1 GCA_001665255.1 Mycobacteriaceae bacterium 1482268.1
ATGATCAACCGGTGGGGTCGGTGACTTCCGCGCCCGCCGCGTTCTTCACCGACTCAATATTGTTCTTGGTGCTGGCTAGCGAACTACCACCGGTGATAGCGCCGATCGCCGGGCTGCTCGGAGCCTTTACCGCACATGCTGTCGCAAGCACATGGCGCGCTACAGGAGAGGTCTACGGGTCTAAAGCCAGCACCAAGAACAATATTGAGTCGGTGAAGAACGCGGCGGGCGCGGAAGTCACCGACCCCACCGGTTGATCATTCCCGCAGTCACTGTCAGACCGTAGCTCGTGCTCGAGGGAAATCGTCGTCCGAATCGCTTCTGTCCGTGACCCTTCCGTTTTCGACTCGTACGGGGTGCCTGCGTCGCCCGCGAGCAACGGTCCAGCAGATCTATCTGCCCCAGCGGATGTCGGACTAGCGCCCGGGGCCCGTGAACCCCGCACCTGTTGCACCTGCCATACCCGGAAGTGGTCTTCGTGCGACTAGCGGTGTCCCGATCTGACCGGCGAGCCGCATGGCTCAGCTAGAAGCACACTTCGGACAAGCGCAGGCGCGGCGGCTAAACAGTTGCCGCCGCAGCGACCTGACCGTCCCCCACCGGCTTCCTCGGCAAGAAGGCAGCCGGAAGGTAAGCGAGGGCGATCAGTACCGCCGAGATGACGAACACCAGCGTGTAGGCATGCGATAGGTCGTGTGCCACCTGTTGTGCGAAACCGGGCGACAGCACCTGTGGCGGAAGATCTGCGGGGTTGACCGGCCTCCCATTCGTGCGGGCCGCTTCCTGAAGCGCCCGAGCGTTATTGGCCGCGGCGAGCGTGTCGCTGTGGTTGATCTGACTCGTCAAGATCACCGACATCACCGCGGTGCCGATGGATCCGGCGACCCGTTGGTTGACGTTGATCAGCGTCGAGCCGCGAGCGACCTGCTCCTGCCGCAGGGTCTGCACCGCCGCACCGGACAGCGGCATCATCGTGCAGCCCATCCCCAACCCGAACACCACAAGTCCGATAACCAGCACGGGAAAGTAGGCGTCCTGGTGCCAGCTGCCATAGGCGAAGGTGCCCATCCCGGCGCACATCAACGTGATGCCAACCAGCACTATTTTGCCTGGACCCTGCCGATCCATCAATCTACCGGCGATCGGCATCGTCAGCATCGCGCCGAGCCCCTGAGGAACGATGTGGACAGCGGACTGGAACGGTGTTTGGTGAAATACCTGCTGAAAATAGCTCGGCAGCAACAGGATCGCGCCGAAGAAGGCGGCGGCGAACACTAGCATCGCCGCATTCGCGATGGCCATCACCCGGTCCTTGAACAAGCGCAGGTCGATCAGAGGATGGGCAGCGCGCCGAAGAGCGTGTGCGACGAACCCGGCCACGAGAACCACACCGATCGTCGTCGGTATCCAGACGTGCCGGTCGGCCACACTGCCGTGTTCGGGCAGCGACGACACCCCGTACAGGAGGGTGGCCAGGCCGGGTGACAGCAGCAGCATGCCGACGAAATCGAAGGACTCCGACGGCGAGGGTCGGTCTTTGGCGAAAATGACCGCCGCCAAGGCCACCGACACGATTCCGATCGGCACGTTGATCAGGAAAATCCACTGCCAGCCGTGCGCGTCGATGAGCCAGCCGCCGAGGATCGGACCGCCGACCGGTCCCAGGAGCATGGGGATGCCCAGTACCGCCATCAACCGGCCAAGGCGCCGCGGGCCGGCCTCACGGGTGAGAATCGTGAACGTCAACGGCATGAGCATGCCGCCGCCGAGCCCTTGGACGACCCGAAACGCGATCAGCTGCGTGATGTCGCCGGCCGTCGCGCACAGCAGGGAGCCGGCGGTGAACAACAAGACAGAGGCGATGAAAAGCCGCTTGGTTCCAAAGCGATCGGCCGCCCAGCCCGTCAGCGGGATAACGGCAGCCAACGCCAGGGTGTAACCGGTAGCCGTCCAAGCCACGACGGCTTGGGATGAGTGGAACTCACTGATAAAGGTGCGCTGCGCGACGTTGACGACGGTGGTGTCGAGGATCGTCATGATCGCGGCCAGCACGCACACGCTGGTGATCTTCAGAAGCCCCGCATCGAGACGATCTGAATACTCTTCGGCGGCATGAGACGAATTGGCGGCACCATCAGCCGCCGCACCATCAGCCGCCGCACCATCAGCGGCGGCGCCATCGGCGCGCGGCACCGGGTTGTCGATGCGATGCACCACCGGCATCCTCCTGAAAGAACAGCTAGATCTGCTAAACATTCCCTCGTCGCGAGAGGTTCAAACAGCGGCCGGCATCAGAATTCGGCGGTGGCTCTTCGTATCTCCACGCTGCCCGGCCGTCCGCGCCGAGCTGCACAACTGGAACGATTTCCGCATACAGCAATGTCGCACCCCCAGGTGGCGGGGCTCTCCGTGAGTCTCGGTCGGCCAAGGGTCCTCCGCCGAATACGTCGTTGAGGGTCACGGTGTTCAGATTGCGCTGGTGGATCAGGTCGAGCAACTGCCCGTAACAGCCGGTGATCGTCGGCAGGTTCGCGTGCGCGAGCACGATCTGCTGCGGTTGAAACGATCTGGCGGCGGCCGCAACCAGGTCAGTGGCGGTGATGGGACGCGAGTCGCCGATGGTGCCGCTCCACAAGGTGATGGTGTGGTACCCGAGATCGGCAGCCACCCGGTCGGTGTCGGGATTGTGCCAGCCGTATGGCGGCCGGAAGAACGGCGTGCCGTCGACGCCGTAGGTGTTGCGCAAACCGCCAGCGACGCAACCGGACACACTAAGCCTGCAACTCTGGAAGGTTCCCACCGGGAGTGACTGCGGTTGTCAGGTGCCGGGAGCAGTTTGGTCTCGCGGAAAACGTAATGCGACCCAAATTGAATAACGACCGTGCAGACACGCGGAGTCCACGTCGCCTACACGTGAGCGCTGAGCCGATGCGTCATCACGCATCCCCACCGCAACACACGAGAAAGGGCCGGCCTATCCGGCCCAGGCCTTCACCGGGCCGAATACCCCGATCCGCCAAGTCCATTCCCGAGCGGCGCTGTCAAGGCGCTGCCAACTCCGGGCCACGCGGTTGCAGCGGGCGCGACTGGCTCCATGTGTTGGGGACGTTCCTCAACGGCCTCAGCTTGGGGATGGATGCCGGCGAACTCTTCAACGCCATCGCGTTTCTTGACTTGATCCTGCATGCGTCAAGGAGCGCTCATTCAAGAACGTCGAATCATGCGACGGTCGGGGGCTCGCTATTTCGCTCGCAGGGGGTGCCGCCTCGCCGGGGTTCGCCGGTAAAGCAGTGGAAACGGGAAGGCCGTAGGTTCCGTTGACGAGGTCGATCTCAGTGACCTGGCGCACACGAACTCAAAGGTGTGCCCGGTGAGCGCACCTCTTCGCCGCCGTTCTCGATACGCGAGTTTCTGGGGTCGTCTCCCAGAAATGGGACTCGTGTCCCAGTATGGTCATGGCTAATCCGCTCCGGATCGACGAAGCCACTCACCAGAAGGGAGTGACTTGATGACGGAAGACTCGAAACGCCACGCTCTGAGCTGCGGAAATGGGTGGAGCTAAGGGGACTCGAACCCCTGACCCCCACACTGCCAGTGTGGTGCGCTACCAGCTGCGCCATAGCCCCGTGAAGTTGTGCCCATCGAAGTTACACCAACCTGCAGTAACCCTTCAAAACCACAGCTCACGGCACTTCGCCGCCGGCCTCCGGGCCGATCGCGCGCATCGGCGTCGGCTGAGCGGGCGGCAGGCCGCGCGTTTCGGGCGCGAACACCCATCCGAGCGCCGCCGCCAGCAGGATTCCGCCACTGACCAGGAACGCGACCGCAAACGATGCGTGCTGGGCCACCTGGCCGACCGCCAGCGATCCGACGATCGACCCGAAGTCAGCCATCATCTGAAACGTCGCGACCGCCGTGCCCCCGCGCGCCTTATTGCCGACGATGTCGGCCACTGCCGCCTGCTGCGGGGCCACGAAGATTCCGGTCGCCGCGCCGGTGACATATGCCGCCGCCAGGAAGACCGGCAGCGACGTCGTCAGGCCCACCAGCACCGTCGATGCCGCTGACACCGTGAGCCCGACGAGCAGCAGCTTGCGCCTGCCCAGCCGATCGGACAGATATCCGCTCGGAATCACGACGGAGATGTTGCCCACCGCGAACGTCGCCAACGCCAAGCCCGCGAACCCGGCACTGTGCCCGAGCCCTTCGACGACGAACAGCGGCACCAGCGCGATGCGCAACCCGAAGGCTGCCCAGCCCGTGGCGAAGTTGGAGAACAGCGCGGCCCGGTACGCCCGATGGCGGAGGACGGTGCGCACCGAGACCGCCGGTTCGGCGCTCGTTTCCGGCGCCGCGACGGGCGAATTGCGCAGGCTCACGAACACCACTAGCGCCGCCACAAGCAGGGCAAGGCCATAGATCACGAACGGCGCCGCCAGTCCTAGGCCTGCAGTGAGGCTGCCCAGCACCGGTCCGCCGACCGAGCCGACCAGAAAGCCCGACGAGAACATGCCCGCCACGCGGCCACGCGCATCCGTCGGCGAAATGCGGATCATCAAACCCAGCGACGACACCGTGAACATCGCCGAGCCAAGGCCGCCGAGCGAGCGGAAAAGCAAGAGCTGCCAATAAGTTTCGGCGAACGCGCACGCGCCTGTGGAGAGCGCCACGATCATCAACCCGGTGACATAGACGCGCCGCTCCCCCACACGCTGCACCAGCAATCCGGCGGGCGGGGCGGCGATCAAACGCATCAGCGCGAATGCGGTGATGACGAACGTCGCCGCGCTGATGCTGACCCCGAAGTGACGCGCGTACTGCGGAAGCACCGGTGACACCACGCCATAGCCCAAAGCGACCACCACATTGGCTGCGATCAGCACCCAGACTTCGCGCGGCAGTTTCGCCGTGGTGATGTCCGACGAACTCAGGCTGTTCTGCTCTCCCCCTGCCCTACGGGCGGGAGGTACCCCCACGCGTGCGCACTCTCTGTTCTGCTCCTCACGTGCGCAGTCACCCTCCGCTTCAGAGCTCACGCAATGACTTTATTCACGACCTCTTTGGCCGCTTCCTGCACCTCGGCAAGATGCTGCGGCCCCTTGAACGACTCCGCGTAGATTTTGTACACGTCCTCAGTGCCCGATGGTCGTGCGGCGAACCACGCATTCTCTGTCGTCACCTTCAGGCCGCCCAAGGGTGCCCCGTTGCCCGGCGCCGTCGTCAGCTTCGCGGTGATCTGCTCCCCCGCCAGTTCCGTGGCGGTCACCTCCTGCGGGGACAGCTTGGCCAGCCGCGCCTTCTGCTCGCGGTTCGCAGGGGCATCGATGCGTGCATACGTTGGCGCGCCGTACTTCTCGGCGAGCGCGTCGTAACGCTGCGACGGCGTCGACCCGGTGACCGCGAGGATCTCCGATGCCAACAGCGCCAGGATGATGCCGTCCTTGTCCGTCGTCCACGTCGACCCGTCGCGACGAAGAAACGACGCGCCGGCACTTTCTTCACCGCCGAAACCGATAGTGCCGCTGATCAATCCGTCGACGAACCACTTGAAGCCGACGGGCACCTCGACGAGTTTGCGTCCGAGCCCGGCGACGACCCGGTCGATGATCGACGAGCTGACGGCGGTCTTGCCGACGGCCGTGGATGCCGGCCACTCCGGCCGATTGGTGTAGAGGTAGTCGATTGCGACCGCCAGGTAGTGGTTCGGGTTGAGCAGGCCGGCGTCCGGGGTGACGATGCCGTGTCGGTCGGAGTCGGCGTCGTTGCCGGTCGCGATCTGATACGAGTCGCGGTTCGCTATCAGCGACGCCATCGCGTTCGGCGAGCTGCAGTCCATCCGGATCTTGCCGTCGGTGTCGAGCGTCATGAACCGCCACGTCGCGTCCACGAGCGGGTTCACGACCGTCAGCTCGAGGTTGTGCCGCTCGGCGATCGCCCCCCAGTAGTCGACGCTGGCACCGCCGAGGGGGTCCGCCCCGATGCGGATCTTCTCGGCGCTGATGGCGTGGATGTCGACCACGTTGGGCAGGTCGTCGACGTAGGCATCCATGTAGTCGTGGCGCTGCGCGGTCTGCAGGGCACGGGCCAACGGCACCCGTTTCACGGCTTTGAGCCCGTCGCGCAGGATCTCGTTGGCCCGTTTGGCGATTGCGCCCGTGGCATCGGTGTCGGCGGGACCGCCGTTGGGCGGGTTGTACTTGAAACCCCCGTCGCGGGGCGGGTTGTGCGACGGCGTGACCACGATGCCGTCGGCGAGGTCCGCCGGACGCCCGCGGTTGAACGACAGGATCGCGTGGCTGACTGCGGGTGTCGGGGTATAGCGGTCGGCCGAGTCGATCATCGTCATGATGTCGTTGGCGGCCAGGACCTCCAGCGCCGACGTCCATGCCGGCTCGGACAGCGCGTGGGTGTCGCGGCCGAGGAACAACGGGCCCGTCGTGCCCTGCGCCGTGCGGTACTCCGCGATCGCCTGCGTGGTGGCCAGGATGTGCGCCTCGTTGAACGCGGCGTCCAGGCTCGACCCCCGATGGCCCGAGGTGCCGAACACGACTTGCTGGTCGATGTTGTCGGGGTCCGGCTCGACGGTGTAGTACGCGGTGACCACCTGGGCCACATCGATGAGGTCTTCTGGTTGCGCCGGTTTACCGGCGCGTGGGTTGGCGGCCATGAACTCGATTCTGCCCCGCCCAAATCCGCGCCGTACGCCGGTCAGCAAGCCCGACGGCGTTACTTTGGCTCATGTTCAATTTCGACGGGCGCGAGCTTGCTGCGGTCTTCGTCGGTGGTGCGGCGGGCACATTGGCGCGGGCGGGCCTCGAGACGCTGGCGAGGGCGGACCCAGGCCGCTGGCCGTGGCCGACGTTCATCGTCAACATCGTCGGCGCATTCCTGGTGGGCTACTTCGTCACCCGGCTCCTCGAACGGTTGCCGACATCGAGTTATCGCCGTCCGTTGCTGGGCACCGGTCTCTGCGGTGGCCTGACGACGTTTTCCACCATGCAGGTGGAGACCATCAAGATGCTCGAACACCATCACTACGGCCTTGCCGTCGGCTACACCGTCACCAGCGTCGTCGTCGGGCTGGTGGCGGTCTACGTGTCGACCGCGATGACGCGGCGGGTCAGGGTGCGCCAGTGACGCTCGCCGTCTGGGTCGGCGTGGTACTGCTCGGTGGTGCCGGCGCCGTGTGCCGCTTCCTGGTCGACCGGGCGGTGGCCAAGCGGATCGGTCGGCCCTTTCCGTTCGGCACCCTTGTCGTCAACCTCACCGGGGCACTGCTGCTGGGCTTCCTGGCGGGGCTCGCGTTGAGCCCGCACCTGGCGCTGCTGGTCGGGGTGGGGTTCACCGGGTCCTACACGACCTTCTCGACATGGATGCTGGAGACGCAGCGGCTCGGCGAGGAGCGCCAGGTCGTCTCGGCGGTCGCCAACATCGCCGTCAGCGTCGTACTCGGTCTGGCGGCGGCGTGGTTGGGTCAGTCGATGGGAGCGTCGTTGTGACCGACTACTTGAAACTGACGGCTTATTTCGGGGAGCGGCTCCGGTACGACGACCGGTTCGTGTCCGACGCGATGCTCGACTTGTACGGCGAGAAGGCGGTCGCCACCAGTGTCGTGCTGCGCGGCATCGCGAGCTTCGGACCGCACCATGTGCTTCACACTGACCAGTCGCTGAGCATGTCGGAGGATTCGCCCGTCGCGGTGGCCGCCGTAGACACCGCCGACAAGATGGCCGGGCTGGCCGACCGCGTCTCGGCGATGGTTGCCCGGGGTCTCGTGACGCTGGAACGGGCGCACCCCGGCGGATCGGCCAGCCCACCCGATACCGCCAAGCTCACCGTGTACGTCGGCCGCCAGGACCGCGCCGACGGACGGCCCGCCTATCGCTCGGTATGCCAACTGTTGCACCGGGTCGGATTCGCTGGAGCTTCAGTGTTTCTCGGTGTCGACGGCACAGCTCGCGGTGAGCGGAAGAGGGCCCGCTTCTTCGGCCGCAATTTGGGTGTTCCGGTGATGATCATCGCGATCGGAACCGGCGAACAGGTCACCGCGGTGCTTCCTGAACTCGAAAGCCTGCTGCGGGAACCGATATTCACCGTCGAGCGCGCACAGCTGTGCAAACGCGACGGTGAATTGCTGACGCGTCCGGTCGTCTTCCCAGCCGCCGACGATCATGGACGCGCCTTGTGGCAGAAGTTGATGGTGTACACCTCGGAGGCGGCACTGCACGACGGTGCGCCGATTCACCGCGCTATCGTCGCGCGGCTGCGCCAGTCGAACACGGCGAGCGGTGCGACCGTGCTGCGCGGCATGTGGGGTTTCAACGGAGATCATGAGCCCCACGGCGACAAGTGGATTCAGCTAGGCCGCCAGGTGCCGGTGACGACGATCGTCGTCGACGCCCCCGAGCGCATCGCGGCCAGCTTCGAGATCATCGACGAGCTGACCCGCGAGCATGGGTTGGTGACCAGCGAGCTCGTTCCGGCCCTGGTGTCGATTGACGGCGATGACCGCCGCGGCGACACCGCGTTGGCTCGCTACGACTACTGACCACTCAAAGCGTTACTCCAGTGTCGCCAGCCAATGGTCGGCGAGAGCGCCCACCCAATCGGCCGCTACCCGCGCGTCCTCCGGCGGGCTTTCGACAAGCACCAGTTCATCGACGCCCAACGTGGCAAGCTGAGCCGCGTCGCGCGGCGTCAGATCCCGAAGCGCCACCGCAAGCCGCAACTGCGCGGGATCACGACCCCGCTCACGACACAGCCGGTGAAGGACAGCGACGCGTTCGGCGACCGCATCGACGCTCTCCAAATTGAAGCCGTACCAACCGTCACCCCACGCCGCCACCCTCCGTAGCGCCGCATCGCTGTTACCGCCGAGCACGATCGGAATGCGCCGGTGTACAGGTTTCGGATTAACCCGCACCGCGTCGAACCGGACGAACTCACCGTCGAACGTCGCGACGTCGTCCCGCCACAACGTGCGGATGGCGTCGACGTACTCCGCGGTGCGCGCGCCTCGGCGCTCGAAGGGCACACCGAGGGCATCGAATTCCTCGCGCGACCACCCGATCCCGACACCGAGCGTGAGCCTGCCTCCGCTCAGCGTGTCCACCGTCGCTGCTTGCTTGGCCACCAACACCGGATTGTGCTCGGGCAGGAGCAACACCCCTGTTGCGATGCGTATCGACGCCGTGGCCGCAGCAGCGAAACTCAGTCCGATCAGGGGGTCGATCCAGTCGGCTTCGGCAGGCACTGCAATCCGGCCGTCAGCGGAGTACGGGTAGCGCGACTGCGACTCGTCGACCATGACGACGTGTTCGCCTGACCACAGCGTGGCGAAGCCGGCTTCATCGGCTGCGGCGGCGACCGCGTCAATGACAGGGCGGCGCGACCCGTTGCCGATTCCCAGTGCGTGCAAGCCCAGCCGCATGGATCGATCGTCTCACGCGAGCAGGCACACGCCCGCGACGAGCAGGCCCACCACCTTGACGAGCTCGAAGCCGACATACCAGAAGTGGGCGTGCGATCGCGGTCCCTCTCCGCCGGCCAGCACCGCGTCGGACCGTTTGGTCAACCGTGGTCGTACGGCCAACACCTGAACCAGGAGCGCCAGAACCGCAACACCCGCAGCCACGAATGCTGTCATCGGCGGCGGCTCGACGACGAACACGACCGCTACGGCGACAGCAAGAACGAATTCGCAGGCATTGAGCGCCCGAAACACCAGGCGGCCGATGCCCAGCCCGATCTGCAGCGTGACGCCTGGGGCGCGGAACTTCAGCGGCGCCTCGATGAACGAGATCGCTGCCACCATGCCCAGCCAGACAAAGATCGCCGCTACCGCGACGGCCGATTCAGGGCTCACGGCCGCAGCCTACGCGAGCAATTTCGCGAGGACGGCGGCGTGACTTTCGTTGAGGTCACGGGTGGCCGTGACGAGCGTGACCGGGCCGGCCCGTACCGCGTCGCGCAACTCGTCGAGCGCCGCGGCGCCGGCGGGCGTCTGCAGTTCGGCTTCGTAGCGGGCGACGAACTCGTCGAAGCGCTCCGGCTGGTGCGAATACCACTTTCGCAGGTCAGTCGATGGTGCGACGTCGCGCACCCAACGGCCGATGCGGGGGTCGCCCTTGCGGAAACCACGTGGCCACAGTCGGTCCACGAGGATGCGTTCACCATCGTCGGGGCTGGTGTCGTAGACCCGCGAGAAGGTAATGCTGTGATGGCCGCTCATCGAAGTGGAATCGTAGAAGCATGGACATCGATCGGGTCGCAGAACTGCAGCGGTGGGAAGATTCCGGGGCCGTCTGGTCGCTGGTGTCCCGCACGAGCGATCGGGTGACGATTGCGTTGTTGCGCTGCGACGGCGGCGAGGAGGTCGACCGGTTCACTTCCGACGATCCACGGCTGCTCTCCTACGTCGGTGAGCGATTCGGCTAGCACGAAGGGATAGTGGCAGGCGTGGACACCGTGGAACTGGGAAAGCTTTCGTTCGCTCCCGTCGACGAGGCCATGGGCCTGGTCGGCGACCCGGTTCGCCAACACATCGAGCGAGCCGGTGGCGACGGCCTGTGGGTGACCGAGATCGACCCGGACCTCGCCGACACGCAAGCGTTCTGCGAGAACTACGGCGTGGGGCTGGATATCTCTGCGAACTGTGTCGTCGTCGAGGCCAAGCGCGCCGACCGGGTCTGGCACGTGGCATGCATGGTGTTGGCGACTACGCGCGCCGACGTCAACGGCATCGTGCGGAAACACGTTGATGCTCGCAAGATTTCGTTTGCTTCTATGGACACGGCAGTGTCGCTGACCGGTATGGAGTACGGCGGTATCACGCCGATCGGGCTTCCCGCTGGGTGGCCGGTCTTGATCGATGAGAACGTCTCGGATCAGCGGCACGTCATCATCGGCAGCGGAGTCCGCGGCTCGAAGCTGCTCGCCTCAGGGGACGTGCTTGTTGGCCTGGCCGCCGCCGAGGTGCTTGCGCTCACCAAGGCCTAGCTGGCGGTCACCACCAGCGCTGCCTCGTCGTACGGGTGCAGGCGGTACAGGATTTTCGCCGACGACACCAGCGGCTCAGCCTCCGCCTTGCTCAGTATGCGGGGATTGGCGACCGGCACCGACTTGCCGTGCTTATGGATCGTCGCCGAGCCCTGGGCCAAAACGTTTTTCACCCAATGGGATTCGCGTCCATACCCGATCAGGATGACGAAGCCGTCGTTGGTGTCGAAGATGTTCAGCGGCGTGCGATATCGCTTCCCCGACTTGCGCCCGACATGCTCCAGAGCGCCCACTGTGGGCGCCCACCCGCCGAGTGCGAGCGCGAGCGGATTGGTGATCCGGCGGTTGAAGCGCGCCACCGCGCGAGGAATCCGCATCAACTACCTGCCATCTATTTCACGAAATGCACTGACCAGCACTGCTAGCTGTTCAGCGGCCTGCTCGGGCTGCTCAGGCAGCCATCCGCCAAACCGGATGTCGGTGGCGCCGGCAGCGAGTTGTCTGGCCGCGGGGGCAAGGCAGGCCTCCACATCGAGACCGCCGTCGGCGGTCTTCTTCAACCCCGCGCTGCCCTGTACCTGCAGGCCGGCCGGATCGCCTCCGGCGTCAGCGATGGCCTGCCGCATCGCGGGTATCGATTCGTCGAGGTTGGTGATCGCCGGCCCCCACGGAATCCACCGGGTTCCGAAGGCGCTCAGCCGCCGAGCGACCCGTTTGTTCACGGTGCCGCTGATCCAGATCGGTATCCCGCTCGGCTGCAGCGGCTTCGGCATCTGATGGATACCGTCGAAAGTCAGTTCGGGCGAGGCGTATTCGGCGCGCTGTTCGGTCCACAGCAGCTGGCAGACCTCCAATGTGTGGTCCAGCAGCCGTCCCCGATCCTCGAACGTCAACCCGACGGCGTCGTACTCCTCGCGCTGCCAACCGACCCCGACGCCCAGATCGACGCGTCCGCCCGACAGCACATCGAGTGTGGCCAACTGCTTGGCCAGCACGGCCGGCCGTCGCAACGCGGCCAGCAGCACAGCGGTGCCCAGCCGTATGCGGGTCGTGGTGGCGGCCACGGCCGTGAGAAAGATCAGAGGCTCGAGCCACATCCCGTCGGGCCCCGTCGGCTGACGTCCGCCCGCAGTGCCACCCACGGATGGGTCTGCGTAGGCATCGAGGTTCTCGCCGAACACGAGGTGTTCGGAGACGACGACGCGGTCCACCCCGGCCTCGTCCATCGCGCGGGCCATCTGAAGTGTCGTGTTCCAGTCGGTAGTCGGCTCGTCGCTGAAGGTGCGGAGGAGCACCGACAGCGTGGCGTTACGCGCCATGGTTCGCCGTTTTGGCCGCCGGAACCATTCGGGACATGCCACGAAGTATCCACGGCGTCCGTTTGGCCATCACCGCGACGGCGCGATCGGCGCGACGCATGCCGCTGCGCGGTCCGGGGGTGGCAACCGAGGTGAGTTCCGCCTCGGCCGAACCAACTTGCGCACCATGACGATTGACCGCCAACAGTTCCCAACGTCCCGGCACGCCGCGCAGTTCGACGATACCGCGGTCGTCGAACCCGGTCCCCGAGCCGACGACGAGGTCGCGAACCTTGCGGGATACCAGGATCTCGTTTGCATCGGCCTGACCGAGGATGCGGGCCGCGATGTGCACGGCGATTCCACCGATGTCGTCACCCATCAGCTCACACTCGAACAGCAGGATACGAGCGAAGGCGCCCAACTTCTCCATCAGCGAGCCGAATTCGGGCATAGTCCAATACAGCTCGACGTGGCTGGCAAAAGACCCTGCCCAGACCAGCTCAATGGGTCCGTCGCCGAACACCTGATACGCCAGGCTCAAGTCGCCGCAGGGTGCATACGACGTTTCCGGCACGTGATTGAGCGTAATTGACACATGTGCCACAGTTCGGGAGATGACAGGAACCGTCGCCGTGATCGGCGCCGGCCCGGGCGGGTTGGTGTCGGCGCGATGGTTGTTGTCGCAGGGCTTCGAGCCGGTGATCTTCGAGCAGAGCCAAACGCTCGGCGGCCAGTGGACGGGGTTGGCCGGCACCAGCGGCGTGTGGCCGACCATGCACACCAACACCAGCCGTATCCTCACGTCCTTCAGCGACCTGGAGCACGACGGAGACCTCGTCTTCCCGTCGAACCGCCACATCCTGGCCTACCTGCTTCGGTACGCGGAGGCGTTCGGCCTGACATCTCGTATCCGGTTCGGCACCCGGGTCGACTTGTTGAGCCGCGACGACGGTCACTGGCTCGTCCAACATTCGGGCACAACGGAGCGTTTCGAACGAGTCGTGGTGGCCAGCGGCAGGTTTCAATCGCCGTACACGCCCGCGGTTGACGGGCTCGACACGTTCACCGGCTCGGCGGGCGTCATCTCCACCTACAGTTACCGGGATCCGTCGCCTTACCTCGGCAAGCGCATACTCGTCGCAGGGGGTGCGATCAGCGCCCTCGAAATCGCTTCGGAGCTGGCGCAACTCGGCGCGGCAGTCACTGTAACTCAACGGCGGCAGCGCTACGTCCTGCCGAAGTTCGCCGCCGGCGTGCCGTCCGACTCCCGCATCTTCACGCGGTACGGCACGCTGGCAAGCGACTGCCTCCCTGTGGCGGAAGTCGACCGGCAGCTGAAAGAGATCGTGGTCGAGGCGGGCGGCAGCCCGGAGCAATACGGTGCGCCCGCCCCCGATGCGTCGCTGTTCGCCGCAGGTGTCACGCTCGCTCAGCACTACTTGCCGCTGGTAGCGGAGGGCCGAATCACGGTGCGACCGTGGCTGACTGGCGTCGACGGCACAACCGTGACCTTCGCCGACGGATCCGCCGACCGCTTCGATGGCATCCTGTTCGGCACCGGCTTCACGCTCAGCCTGCCGTTTCTCAGCGATGACCTCCACCCCATCCTCGGGCTCGACACCGTCCATTTGGAGGTCGACCGCTACACCTTTCACCCGGATCTGCCTGGCCTGGCATTCGTCGGCATGTGGGACCAATCGGGCGGATACTTTGTGCCGCTGGAACTTCAGGCGCGCTGGATCGCCTACACGTGGTCGGGTGCGATCGCGCAGGCGAGCGATGCCGAACAGCGCGCGGCGATTGACGCCCACCGCGCGCGACGCGGCATGACGCAGAAGACCCGAATGAACCTGGCGGCGTTGATGTTCGCGAGGGCTGCGGGTGTCGAGCCGGATCTGGACGACTGGCCGGATCTGCGCCGCGCTCTATTGTTCGGTCCCCTCGCGCCGAGTTGCTTTCGACTACAGGGGCGAGACGCCCTGCCCGACGCCGCAGTCCGGTTCGGGCGTGACGCCGCGGCTTTCGGAGCGATCACGTCGAACGTGTGGACCGAACGCGAGCAGAAGTACTGGTCACTCGTTCGAAACGGCTGATCGTCCGTACCTCTCCACCAGCTGATGCTTATAGAGTTTTCCGGCGTCAGTGCGAGGCAGCTGCTTTTCGAAATACATGGCGCGCGGACACTTGTAGTGCGCCAAATGATTCCGAAGCCACTCGATCAACTCATCGGCAAACTCACCGCACGCCAGCCTGAAATCGGTCAGCTGCACCACTGCGGTCACCGACTGACCCATCACGTCGTCGGGAACACCGAACACTGCCGCGTCGACGACGAGGGGATGCGCAATCAACTCGTTCTCGACCTCTTGCGGGTAGATGTTCACACCGCCGGAGATGATCATGTGGTTGCGACGATCGGTGAGGTAGAGGTATCCGTCCCCGTCGACATAACCAACGTCGCCGACGGTGACCCAGCCTTCCGGCGTGCGTGACTGCGCCGTCTTGGCCTGATCGTTGAGGTATTCGAAGGGATATCCGCCTTCGTAATAGATTTCGCCGACCTGCCCCACAGGGAGCTCATGTCCGTGCTCGTCAAGAATGTGCGGAACCCCCATCATCGGTTTGCCGACCGATCCTGGGTGCTCGAGCCATTCCTCTGCCCGGATGAAGGAGATTCCGGCGCCTTCCGCGGACCCGTAATACTCGTCGATGATCGGTCCCCACCACTGGAGCATCTGACGCTTGATCGCCGGCGGACAGGGCGCTGCGGCATGAACGACACGCTGCAAGCTCGAAAGGTTGAAACGCTGCCGCGTCTGCTCGGGGAGACGCAACATCTTCACGAACATGGTCGGGACGAACTGGGCATGTGTGACGCCGTACCGGTGCACGCAATCCAGGGCCTGTTCGGCATCGAACCGTTCCATCATGACGACCGTGGCCCCGACTGACTGGGCCGCCATTGTCCACATCGCCGGGGCCGTGTGATACGTCGGCGCCGGACTCAAGTAGACGGAATCCGATGTGACACCAAGCGCTTCGAACACCGGCGTCGTCAAGCGTGCCCTGACCGAGGCGTCCAATGGACGGCGGATTCCCTTCGGCCGCCCGGTGCTGCCGGCGGAATACTGGAGAAGTTGTCCGTCGCACTCTCTTGCAATCGGCGCCGACGGCTCATTGGCGACGCAGTCGGGATAACGTGACCAGCCGTCCATATCGTCATCGGCAAGCACCGCAACAGGGGGCAGACCACTGGGAAGGAGTTCGGCCAGGTTCTCGCATACCGCCCGCATCGCCCGGGAAGCGATGACGGCTTGTGCGCCGCTGTCCGCCACGATGTAGGCGATTTCGGCCGCCGACAGATGCGTGTTGACCATCGTGTAGTACAGGCCACTCCTGCGCGCTGCCCACATCGCTGCGTGGATGTGTTCGTTGTTCTCCATCAGAATCGCGACGGTGTCACCCGTTGACAGGCCGGCATGACGGAGAAAGTGTGCGAGGCGGTTCGCGCGGTCATCGAGCTCGGCGAACGTCACGACGGTGCCGGAAGGATGCAGGATCACAGCGGGTTTGACCGAGGACCAGCCCATTAGTCGACTGGCCATCGCCGATCCCAGCGGTCGATCACGACAACCTCCGAGAGCGGCTTACGACGAACAGGCTTATGACCGCCCCTGGGCCAGCCCACGGTGAGCAGAGTCGCGATCAGCCAGTCGTCGGGAATGCCGATCAGAGAACGCAATTCCTCCTCACAGAGCCCGTGCCACAGCGTGATGGCCGCCCCAAGACCCTCCGAGCGGGCGGCGAGCAGAAAGTTTTGCACCGCAGGGAAGATCGAGCCGCCTTGCTGCAGCTTGGAGGCTCCGGCTTGAGGCTGCACGCAGAACAGCACCAACGCGGGCGCCGCACCTCCGACGCGCATATGTTCGGCCATCGCGCGCAGGACGCGGGACTTCGAATCGTCGGCGTCCTCCTCGGGCTCTGCGAATTGGTAGAACTCCTTGATCTGCTCCCATGTCCGGTGCGCCGCCTCGGTGACGACGGCCCGCAGATCTTGGGATCGCAGCACCACGAACCGCCACGGTTGCTGGTTGCCGCCCGAGGGTGCCCACGTCGCCGCGCGCAGACATTTCGCGAGGGTGTTGTCGTCGACGGGCTCATCACGGTATCTACGCACCGCAGATGCGGTGCTCATGACCGTCCACAGGTCGGTCGACGTGGGTGGCACGCCCGTCATGCCGGCATCGTTCGAGGGAGAACACCACGCCAAGTTCCGCCGCGGACGGGGCCGGTCACCAGCGGCAGATCAAGAGTCGACAGGACGCCCGGCGGCGCGGCCATCACCGCGGGTATGGCGTTGAGTTCACGCATGACGGTCGCGTAGGTCAGCCCACGCATATTGTTGCCGCGGCCATGCATTTCGATGTCGACGGTGTATGTCGGCAGGCCGTCCACGATGACACGGTAGCCGCCATGCTGCGATGGATGGCGGGGCCAATCCGGCGCTGCCGTTTCACCCATCCGGGTGATGTGTTCGAGCACGATCCGTTCTTCACCGTCGACCATGCCCGCCAGCTTGAATCGCATTCCGCCCATCGTGCCCGGTTCAACCCAACCCGACGCAACCTCGTAACGTTCTGTCGCCAACCACTTCTCGATCGTCGTGACCACGTGGTCGAGTGGCAAACCAACGCCGTCGGCGACCAAGTGGACGATCGGCGCCCACAGCGCAGCCAGCCGCTCGGTGTCGAATAGCGGGGCCGGGTGATCCGGTGGGTGGCCGAATCCCATGAAGTCGAACATGATGTCGGGTTGATTGATCGGGCCGTAGTCGAGTATCTCGAGCATCGTGACGGTGTCGACGCGACTGCTGAAGCCCGTCATCGTCAGCGCGATGACGTCGTTCGCCCAACCCGGGTCCACACCGCTGTTGAAGAAGCTGGTGCCGCCCGCCTCACACGCCGCCGCGATGAGGTCGACAGTCGGTTTGTCTGCCGCCGGTGGATAACACATCGGAACCAGCGACGTGCAGACGACATTCTTGCCTGCGCGCAGGCACCGAGCGATGTCCTCGGCTGCTTCGCGATACCGGTAGTCGCCGGATGCGAAGTAGGCGACGACGTCGGCGTCGAGCGCCAGGGCGCCGTTGATGTCACGCGTGGCGAGGACACCGGTGGCGGGCATACCGCAGAGGTCGCCCGCATCCTTGCCGTCCTTGGCCTCGGCGTGTACGACGACACCTGCCAGATCCAGGCCTGGATGGGCGATCAGCGCGCGCAAGGCGCCGACTCCGACCTGGCCGGGACCCCAGAGGATCACTCGCGGGTTTCGTTGACAGGCTGTCATGAGCACCCTTTCTGGCCGATGATCCGCCCCGTGAGAACATATCCTCTCAACAGTTGATAACACCATTACCGGACGGGATGAGCCATGGATGCGGCAGTGCGCTACGAGTTCTTGAAGTGGGAGTCCTTCGACGATGGCCAGATCGTGCGAATTTCGTTGAATCGGCCGGAACAACGCAACGCACAGAATCGCGGGATGCTGGTCGAACTCGACGATGCCTTCGGTCGCGCCGAAGCCGACGACACCGTCCGCGTCGTCATCCTCGCCGGTGAAGGTCCCATGTTCTCCTCCGGCCACGACATCGGCTCCAAGCAGGCCCGCGCCGAGTTCACCCCCGGACCGGGGCAACACCCGACGGCAGCGATCAACGGCGGGACCCGAGAAGGCGCGGAGAAGATCATGCTGCAGGAATGGCACTACTTCTTCCAGAACAACCTGCGGTGGCGCAATTTGCGCAAGATCACCATCGCGCAGGTCCACGGCGATGTGTTCTCCGCGGGCCTGATGCTGATCTGGGCGTGTGACCTGATCGTCGGCAGCGAAGAGGTGCGCTTCGCAGACGTCGTCGGCACCCGGTTGGGAATGTGCGGTATGGAGTACTTCGGCCATCCCTGGGAGTTCGGTCCGCGTCGCACCAAGGAACTGATGCTCACCGGCGACGCGATCGACATCGAGGAGGCGTACCGCCTCGGCATGGTGAGCAAGATCTTCAAGAGAGAAGAGCTCGCCGAGCGCACACTCGAAATGGCAAGGCGTATAGCGACAGTGCCGACGATGGCCGCTCTGCTCATCAAGGAATCGGTGAATCAGTCCGTCGACAACATGGGCTTCTACAACGCGCTGCAATCCTGCTTCACGCTGCATCAGCTGAACCACTCCCACTGGGTCGGCGTGCGCGACGACAAGCGCGCGACCGCGGGTGAGGAGCAGGGCGTGCCGAACTGGCGAACCGCTCCCCCGGTCGTCTTGTCGGTCAAGGACCAGGTGCGGGCTGACGCGTGACAACCGCCCCTCAACCGATGCAGGTGACCATTCCCGATCACCTGTTCGGCCAATTGCCGTTCTACGACGTGGTCGACACCGACGACACCGTGGTAGTGGATCTACACAACCGCAAAGACCTGGTCAACATCCGCGGTGCCCTCCAGGGTGGCCTCGTCGCAACCCTCATCGATGTCGCGGCAGGCCGGCTGGCGGTCAAATATGCCAACTCAGGGCAGGGCGCAGGTACCGCCGACATGTCGATTCACTTCCTGGCGCCGATCGTCGAGGGTCCGGCGCGCGCGACGGCGACACTGGTACGCGCGGGCAGGCGCTTGATCGTCGTCGCCGTCGATGTCGTCGATGTGGCCAGAGATCGACTGGCCGCCCGCGCCACACTCAGCTTCGCGGTCATGGAACCGAGGTGAGGGTTCAGCTCGCGGCAGCCCCGTAGCGCGCTTCCGCGACGCGGTCCAGAGCGACCAATGACTCGCCGAACACCATGGCCCATCCGCGGGCTCGGCGGTAGTACAGCTGGACGTCGCCCTCCATGCCAAAGCCATAGCCGCCATGGATGTGCAAACTACGCTGCGTGGCGTCACGCGCCGTTTCGTATGCGAACGCGAATGCCATTGCAGCCAACTCCTTCACCCGTTGCGGCTCGTCGACGAACGCGCATGCCGCCTCGAACGCGAGCAGCAGTGCGCCGTCAGCCGCAGTGGCGCTGTCCGCCAACGGATGTGACACCGCTTGGAAGGAGCCGATCGGGGCTCCGAACGCATGTCGTTGTTTGGCGTACTCGACACCCAGCTCGACGGCTTTTTTCGCCACACCGGCAAGCGCGGAGGCGGTCAGCGTGAGCCACAGGTCCAGTGCACCGGAAAAGAGCGTTTGAGCGCGGTCGCCCTCGGCGAGAACTGTGGCGTCGTCACCAACGGTGACATCCGCCAGCGGAAGGGATCCGAGATTCTGCACGAGTCGCCGGTCGCCACCGAGCGACACCGCGACGAGCCGTTCGCCGACCAGAGCCACAACGGCATCCGCCACGGCTCCGGCCGGGACAAGTCCGAGCACATCACCGTGCGCAGCGCGTGGCGCGAAGCTGACGAGCTTCTCACCGGCAAGGACCGACCGCAGGAGCTCCGCGCCTGGATCCCCGCATCCGGCAAGGAGCCTCGCGGCGGCCTGGGCCTCGATGATCGGCGCGGAGGCGAGTGCGCGACCGGATTGCTCAGCGATCAACGCCAGGTCGAGCTCTGACGCGCCGGAGTCGGTGTCGCCGGCCATCTCCACAGCACCGGTCGCCAGAAGAGCCTGCCACAGCACAGGATCGAATCCCGAAGGCTCCGCCGCTCGGACCCGCTCAGACGTCGACTCGCGCATGTAGAGCGCAGCGAAGGAGTCGACGAGTTGTCGCTGCTCATTCGAAAGACTCAGGTCCACCGCTCACGCCCATCACATGCGGATATGGTTACTCTCACTTTTGAGAGTAACATTACCGGTCGCCGCGCCCAGTGCGGCTATGGACGAAGAGGGCCTCCCCGTATGCACTTTCAGCTCGACGACGATACGAAGGCTTACCGCGACGGTCTGCGGGCACACCTCGACACGGTGATCACGCCCGATTTTGAAGAGCGGATCTACCGTAGCGGCGTCGCGCACGACGACGACTTCGCCAAGGGGTTGGTCGACGAAGGCTACTTCGCGCCGAGCTGGCCACCCGAATTCGGCGGCCAGAACTGCGACGCGTGGCATGAGCAGGTTGTCAACGAGGAACTCATGCGGACGGATGCGCCCGTGTACCTTTCGGAGACCACGCGAATGGTGGCGTCGATCATCCGCGCGGTGGGCACCCCTACGATGAAGGACCGCATTCTCGGCGGCGCGATGAAGGGCGACATAACCATTGCTCTGGGATTCACAGAGCCTGAATGCGGTTCGGATGTCGCGGCAGCGACTACCAGGGCGGTTCGCGAGGACGGCTACTGGGTGATCAACGGCTCCAAGATGTTCACCACCAACGGTCACATCGCCGACTACGTTTTCCTGCTGGCACGCACGAGCCCCGATAAGCCGAAGCACAAGGGACTCACCATGTTCCTCGTCCCGCTCGATTCGGCGGGTGTCGAAGTTCAAGCGGTGTGGACGCTTTCGGGCGAACGCACCAACATCACCTTCTACAGCGATGTCCGCATTTCAGACGAGTGGCGCATCGGCGATGTCGACGGCGGCTGGCAAGTGCTGGGTCTGTCGCTGCAGGATGAACATGCGTCCGGCTGGGGACCGCACATCTCACGATTGCTGCAACACGTCGAGCACTGGGCGGCGACCACCCGGTCGGACGACGGGGGCAACCAGCTCACCAAACCCGATGTGCGGCGGCGGATCGCCAGGATCGCAATGGAAGACGAGGTCTCGAGGCTGCTTCAACGTCGGTGCGTCTGGATGACCGAGGTAGGCCGGATTCCCGTAGCGGAGGGTCCGATGTCGAAGGTGTTCAGCACCGAAGCGCTCGTCCGCGCCAGCCAGGACGTCATGGAAATGGTGGGACCCGATTCGGTGCGCAGCTATTTCGAGCCGACTGCACCGCAGCAAGGCCGCTTCGAGCACCTCATGAGGTTCTCGCTGGGCACCACCATTTACGCCGGCACCAGCGAGGTGCAGCGCTCCATCATCGCCCAGCGTGGGCTCGGGTTACCCCGTTAGCTTTCGCGGCTTGCGAGTTGTCGCGCGCTTCGCGGCGGGCTTGGCGGCCACCGCCTTCGGCTTGGCCGCGCCCTCGGGCGGCATGAGCGCTTGCTTGCACCACGCCCACAATTGGTCTTCGGTGAGTTCGGCGCCCTTCAGCCCCAGGTGGAATACGCCGATCTGAGCGAGCGCGATCAGCGTCGAGTTCAGCAGCGTCGTCAGCTGCGCGGGTGTCATGTCCTTCCGGATCAGCCCGGCTCGGGAACACGAGGTGAGGATCTTGGTCAGCAGCTTCTGGTGCGGCTCCCAGATCTTGGCGAAGTCCGCGGGCCGCTCGATTTCCAAACTCAGGTTGTAGATCGTCATGATGCGGCCGCCGATCGCCTCGGATGATTCCGCGCGGGACAGGAATCCGCGGCAGAACGCCTCCAGTTGTTCCATCGGGCCGTCTGCGGCCGCGACCTCGTGGCGGATGGCTTCGATGAACTGACTCGTGGCGTTCTCGTACAGCGCCAACAACAGCTCTTCTTTGCCCGCGAAGTGTTGGTAGAACGCGCGCAGGCTGAGGTTCGACCGGTCGATGAGCGTCTGAATGGTGAAGTCAGCGCGTCCAGACTCTTCGACCAGTTCCAGCGCCGTAGCGAGGAATCTCGAGCTCCGTGCCAGCGCACGTGCTCGGGCCTGGCTCAGCCGACGCTCGATTGTCCGTTCCTGCCAACTCGTTGGCATTTCGAGGTCGGCGTCGACGAGTTCGAGGCTGGCTTCGGCATCCTGTTCCGTGCGCTTCTTGGCAGTCATGATGCTCTGAGAATACGCGTTCCGCGCGCGCACATGCACGCAACCTACACGCGCATGTTGGCGGCTCACGGTCCCTTGTCCGGCCGATCGCGACTCGCGGAGTTGGTACGGTACCCTGGAAACGGTCATTCTCGCTTATGGGAACCAGAGTTTCGCAAAGTGCAGCCCCGAAGGAGTGCAGCGTTGAGCACAGACATCCTGATCGTGTCGCCGGACGACCATCTGGTGGAGCCGGCCGATCTGTGGACCAGCCGGCTGCCCGAGCGCTATCGCGACATCGGACCGCGGATCGTCCGTCACCGCGGACGCATGGATCCCTCGGTGACTTCGGACGTGGCGTTCATCGACGACGACCAAGGCCGCGAGGCGGACATCTGGCACTATGAGGATGCGGTGATCCCGATCCCGCTCATCAGTGCCGCGGCCGGTTACGAACTCGACGAACTGAGCACCGACCCGATCACCTACGACGAGATGCGCCCAGGGTGCTTCCGTCCCGCGGATCGGCTCGCCGACATGGACATCGCCGGTATCGAGGCGTCGGCCTGCTTCCCGAACACGCTCGTGCGCTTCTGTGGTCAGCGCTTCCTGTACGCCAAGGACAAGGAACTCGCCAAGCTCTGCGTGCAGGCCTACAACGACTTCCAGATCGACGAGTGGGGCGGTGACTCGAACGGCCGGCTGATCCCGCTGGGCATCATCCCGCTCTGGGACGTCGAGCTCGCCGCGAAGGAGGTCGAGCGGGTAGCCGCCAAGGGGATGCACGCCGTGTGCTTCTCCGAGTTGCCGTCCCGCCTCGACCTGCCGTCCATCCACAGTGGCTACTGGGACCCGTTCTTCGCAGCGTGCGAGCGAAACCAGGTCGGCATCATGCTGCACATCGGCTCGAGCTCGTCGCTCACCAAGTCCTCCCCCGATGCCCCCCACGTCGTCACCAGCGCCCTGATGGCAGTCAATTGCACCATCGCGCTGGTCGACTGGCTGTTCTCCGGCAAGCTCAAGCAGTTTCCCGGGCTCAAGCTTGCCTTCGCCGAGGCCCAAGCCGGCTGGATTCCTTACTACCTGCAACGCGTCGACGAAGTCTGGCACGACCGGCGGGCATGGGGCGGCATCCATCCCCTGCTGACCGAACCACCGAGCACCCAGGTGCCCGGCCGCGTGTGGTTCTCGACCTTCGGCGACCCTGTCGCGTTCCGCATCCTCGATCTCGTCGGCGAGGACCAGCTGATGTTCGAGACCGACTACCCGCACAACGACACCAACTGGCCCCACAGCACCGATGTCGCCAACAAGGCGACCGAGGGCCTCGACGAGGAGACGAAGCGGAAAGTCTTGTCCACCAACGCGAAGAACTTCTTCGGCCTGGCGTAGCTTTTCCGCGCGAGCAGACGCGAGTGCATACTCTCTACGGCGTGTCGCGATGCACTTGCGTCTGCTCGCGGTAAAATTACCGCGCCTTCCAGTCCGGTTTGCGCTTCTCGAGGAAGGCGCGCGGACCTTCGATCGCGTCCTTCGTCAACGCCACCTTCATGCGGTAATTCTCGGCGAGCAGTTCGGCTTCGTAAATCGGCAGCGTCAGCCCCTTGCGCACCGCCATCCGCGATCCCCGAACCGCCAGCGGCGCATTGGAATTCACGATCTCGGCGATCTCCCACGCCCTATCCATCAGCGAATCGTGGGCCACCACTTCGGTGAAGACACCCAGGTCATACGCGCGCTGGGCATCGAGTCGTTCGTGCTTGCCCATCAGAATCAGCCGCATGGCCACGGGGAGCGGAAGGATTCGGGCGAGCCTGACGCCTTCACGCCCGGAGGTGACGCCGATGCTGACATGCGGGTCCATCAACGTCGCCCGCTCCGACGCGATGGTGATGTCGGCGGTGGTGACGAGGTCCATGCCTGCGCCGCAGGCGATGCCGTTGACGGCACAGATGATGGGCTTGGTCATCTGAAGCCACGGAGGCGTCGCCTCCTGCGGTGCATCCCACTGCCGCATCGAGCTGAGAATGGGCTCGCCCTGGTTGTCGATCCCCGCTGCGTTCTCCATGTCGTGGTCGGCCGCCTTGTTGACGTCCGCCCCCACGCACAGCGCACGGCCGGCACCCGTGATGATGACGGTCCAGATGTCCTGTGACCGTTCGATTTCGGCGTACACGTCGGCGAGCTCGGCGATCATCTCGTCGTTGATCGCGTTGAGCACGTCGGGCCGGTTCAGGGTCACACAGGCAGTGTGACCGGAAACCTCGAAGGCGATGGTGTCGTAATTCGTCATCTCACTCCACAGCTGCGGTGTCGCGGGCGGTCGGGCGGATGCCCAGGATCTCGTGGAAGCGATCGCAGTAGCGCGGCCACACTTCCGGATTGAGCAGCCGAGGCGGCATGTGCCCGGCGAAGATGGCGAGCCACTGCGTCGCGGTGGCGACCGCGATATCGCGTGCGGCCTCAACGGTGATGCCCGCGACATGCGGCGTGGCCACCACGTTGTCGAGGCGCAGCAGCGGGTTGTCTGGTTTCGGCGGCTCCTCGTGGAACACGTCCAGCCCCGCACCGGCGATCTCGCCGCTGACCAGCGCATCGTATAGCGCACTTTCGTCATGTACCGGGCCACGCGCGGTGGTGATGAAGTACGCCGACGGCTTCATCGCGGCGAACTCCTTGCGGCCCAACAGTCCTCGTGTTTCGGCGGTCAGCGGACAGGTGACCTGAACGAAGTCCGACCGTTCGACCAGTTCGACGAGCCCGACTAGGGCTGCTCCCCTGCCGCGGGCGGTCGCTTCGTCGACGTAGGGATCGAAGACCAGGACCTCCATCCCGAACGGGGTACACAGTTCCACCAGCCGTCCACCGATGGCGCCCAGTGGCTGGCCGGGCCGGCCCTGGTGAACCGCTGTCAACAACTCCTCGCAGTGTGCTCAGCGGGCGCCGGCTATGACGTGATCGACGTCGAGGCATGTACCCGCGCGGGAATCGCGGTGTGCAACAACTCCGGTCCCGGCGCCGAAGCGGTGGCCGAACACGCGCTGGGTCTGATGCTCGACCTGGCCAAGAAGATCACCGCGGCCGACCGGGCACTGCGCAGCGGCCCGCTCGATGATCGGTTGGCGTTGCGGGGCACGCAACTGCTCGGAAAGACGCTCGGTGTCGTCGGACTGGGCGCCATCGGTGACCGAAGCGACGTCAGTTCGGGTGGCGACCTGATATCCGTGTGCGGATTCCAGTGCTGCCCAACCTTGTTCGTCGGACGCGCCGAGATCGAGCTTGACGACGTCGACGTCGCTTCCCGCCAGGATGTCTCCGGCGACCGGATCGGTCCACCTCTCGTAGGCCAGCCGCGGGCGGGTTCTCATCGTTTGATTTTAGGTTTCGCTTGGGCTGCCTTGAACATGTCGGCCAGTGCGGGGTCCACGTTCTTGTAGTCGTTACGGGCGATGGCGCCGTCGCGTCCCGGTACGGGGTCATAGCCCAGTCGCAGGTCCTTGTTCTCCATGTGGAAGTACTCCCGCCCGATGGGCAGGCGGCGGTCCTCGCGCGGCACCTCCATCCATGCCCGCAGGAAGCAGCGCGCCTTCTTCGGGTCGGTGCTGCTGACGAAGTCGGACCGCGAGTGGCACATCGCGAAGTTGTTGGCGACCGCCGCCTCACCGGACTCCAGCCGGAACTCGACCTGCTGTTCGACGAGAATCGTGCGCAACAACTCGATGGCTTCGTTCTGTTCCGCGGTGAATTCACGGCCGAGCGTGTGCATCGCGGGCAGGATGCTGCTGTAGGTGAAGTTGATGCAGATCCGGCCATCGATCTGGGAGAACACCGGTACGTCGTATGGGGTCACGTCCGGTTGGTCGTCGGGTTGCTCGCTGCGCCGGTGATGCGGGAAACCCTGATACAGCACGGGGAGCAGGTCCGGCCGCTCGTTGAGAATCCGGTTATGTGCGGCCGGCCCGCTGGAGAACTGGCTTTCACCGCCCTCGGCGGCCGGGTACACGCACAGCAGCGACAGGATGTCGGCCGCATCGTTGTGCATCGCGAGCTCTGCACGTGACTTGGTGCCGCGGGCGGGCTGTACGCCGTTGGGCAGCACCTCCTCCTGGACCCGGACCATGCGGTGGCCGAACGAGTTGTTCGACACGAGATAGCCCAGATGGGTGCAGAAAGCCCAGTAGATGCGTTCGAGATCCTCGATCGAGTGCTGTTCCACAGGGAAACCGCGCACGCAGGCCAATCCCTTGCCGAACATCAGATCCTGATACAGCCGCGCCAGATCCTCGTCGAGATCCGGATGCCGAGCATCCTCGGGCGTGATGTCGTCGCGATCCTTGTGCGCCGTCTTGGCCAGGATCGATTCCAAAGCCGCCACATTGCGCGCCGACAAGTCGAAGGCGAAGTCCTCCTTGCTTCCGAAGTCAGCACCGGTCCATGCCATCGGGTCGGCGACTTGCTCGGTGTAGATCGCGGTGGGCATCCGTCCTCCTGTTGTGGTGGCGAGACTTTCAGCTATCGGTGCTGCTTCTGTCGCGGTTGTCGAGCTCGCGGAGCGCCTGCGCCCTGGCCGTCGCCGCCTCTGTCATCATTCCGACGTCCGTACCGGCCGAGATGAAACGCAGACCCCAGTCTGCGAAGCGTTTCAGCAGGTCAACCGACTTGATGCCGGCCACTCCCAGCGCCACGCCGTGTGTCCGACAAGCCGCTGCGACCGATTCTACTGCACGGTGGAAATGCTCATTCTCAAACTGGCCGTGGATACCCATTTCGGCAGTCAGATCGTTCGGCCCCACGAGGATCATGTCGACACCGTCGACGGCGGCGATCGCATCGCTGGCCTCGACCGCTTCCATCGTCTCCACCATCACCGCGACGACGGTGCGGCGCTCCAGAATCTCGGTCAGTTCCGCCGGTGGCCGTGGGCGGTATCCACTGACCGCATTCGGACCAGAAATCGACCGGCGACCGTGCGGCGGAAACCGGGATGCGTCGACGACAGCCGCGGCCGCGTGAGCCGAGTTCACATGGGGCACAATGACTCCGGCGGCGCCATTGTCGAGGACACGTGCGATGAGACTGGGGTCATGCGACGGCACGCGCACCAGTCCCGAGATACCGGCTCCCGCGGCGCTTGCACAGAGCATCGCCGCGGTTTCGAGTGAGGTCGACGTGTGCTCGAGATCGACGTAGACC
>LZSH01000550.1 GCA_001665255.1 Mycobacteriaceae bacterium 1482268.1
CAGGCTCAGCCTTTGTCCTCGACGAGCGGGGTCCGGCGGCAGGACACCCAGCACCGGTGCACCGACCGACTCGGCGGCTTGTTCGACAGATCGCACGCGGCGGTCCAGGCAACCGATCGCCCACTTGGCCAGGAAGCCCAGAATCAGCCCGACGATCAGGCCGCTCGAAACGACGATCAGCGTGTTCGGTGACGAGGGTGACTCCGGCTGTTCAGCCTTCTGGATCACCTCGACAGTCGAAATGGGCTGGTTCGACCCGATCGGAGTCTCCAGCCTGGATACGTACTGGGTGAAGCCTGCCGCGTACGCGTTCGCGATATCTGCCGCCCGCTTCGGGGAGCTGTCCGTGACAGACAACTGCACCAGGACGGTCTTCGGTATCTGTTCTGCTGTCACCCTTTTCGACAAGTCATCGGGTGTCGTCGTCAGCGCGAGGTCGGATATCACCTTCACTGCAAGGTCGCGGCTCTTGGCCAGCTCGGTGTAGGTGGCTGCGCGCTGCTGGGAGAAGAGATCGCCGGAGTAGGCGCCCGCCGAGTCGGTCGGTGCACCGGTGCTGGGTGTCCTGCCGCCGGACCCCGCTCGTCGAGGACAAAGGCTGAGCCTGGACGCGGACGGCAGGTCGGCCTATGCGGATGCGCTTCGCAAGTTGCGCACGAACGTGCTGTATGCCGACGTCGACTCGCCGCCGAAGACCATCGCATTTATCTCACCGACGTCGACGATTTCGACCACCGCGACCGCCACCAATCTTGCTGTCGTCCTCGACGGGATGGGCCGCAGAGTGGTTCTGGTCGACGCAGATATGCGTCAGCCACGCCTGGCCCGGTACCTGGGCGAAGTGGTGTATCCCGCCGATCGGTACGCACCGGCCGGACGCGACGCCGGTCCGCACGCGAGCCTCGGCTCTGTCATCACCGGTGCGGCGGGGATTGATGATGCGATCGGGCGGATCCCCGGCACCTCCCTCGACGTGCTCTCAGCAGGTCCGCCGTCGAAGGCGTCGGGCGAGATACTGGCTTCTGACTCGCTTGTGAAACTTCTGACCGAGTTGCGCAACACCTACGACTTCGTTTTCTGCGACACGCCCGGCATGTCGACCGCGACCGATGCCACCGTCACCGGACTCGCTTGCGATGCAGTCGTGCTGGTGGCGGTCCAGGGGAAGACGCGGCGCGACGACTTGTCGGGGGGGAGCGAGACGCTGCGGGGCCTCGGCGCCAAGGTTATCGGGGTCGTATTGACGGAATCACGGTGAATGCGTGGGCGGACTAAAGGTTCCATTGCCGGCGATTGGTCTTGCGGCCGCGGTGTTGATGTTCGCGGCTGCGGTGGTGTATCCGGTTGGCCTCGGCGTTGAGCATTACCCGACAACCGACCGTCCGCCGGCCGTCGACGCGCCCGCCGACGGGCGGCTCGTGTTCGCCCATTACTTTCCGCCTTATCCGATATCGATCGACAACAAAGACCCGGCCGCGGATTACTACACCACCCAATACCTAAGTCCTGCAGGGGAAGAGGGTGCCTATGCGGCGTACGGTGGACACCTGCGCGACCGCCCGCTCCCCAGAAAACCTCGGCCCGAGTCGGATTGGCGGCAACTCGATCTCGCACAGGAGATCGAGCAGGCGTCATCGGCCGGTATCGACGGATTCAGCGTTGACATCCTTACCGCGCACGACGACCTCAACTGGATAGCGCCCATACCGTCGATGTTGTTGGCTGTCGCCGAAAAGACGGATCCGGCGTTCAAGATCATGCTGATGCCGGATATGAGCGCAGATCCCAGCGCGTTCTCGACCCCGGGGCAACTAGCGTCCGAGATGGCTTTTCTGGCCGCGAGTCCGGCCGCGTTCCGACTCGATGACGGTCGGCTGGTGGTGTCTCCGTTCTACGCCGAAAACCGGCCGGCGTCCTGGTGGCAAGAGTTCATCGGGGCAATGAAATCGCGATACCACATCGACGTCGCGCTGGTGCCGGTGTTTCTCGATCTGAACGCGAATATCACTGCGTTCGCACCGATCTCGTACGGCATGTCGATCTGGGGTGGCAAGAGTCCCGCGTCGAGCCCGCCGACCGGCTTTCCACTGGATCTCATCGGAAGCGTGCACGCGCTGGGCAAGATGTGGATGCAGCCCGTGTCCGCACAGGATTACCGTCCGAGCAGCCAGGTGTACGACGAGGCAGAGAACACGACAACTCTGCGCAACATGTGGCAGATCGCGATAAACGGAAACGCGGACTGGGTACAGATCGTCACCTGGAACGACTACTCGGAAAGCACCGCGATTGCCCCATCGGTGCGGCACGGCAGTGCCCTGCTCGACATCTGCTCGTATTACATCTCGTACTTCAAAGACGGCGCGCCTCCGCCCGTCACGACGGAGCGGCTATTTCTCAGTCACCGAACCCAGCTGATCGACGCCTCGCCCTCGGCGCAGACCATGCTCGCCGACCTTCGGGACGGAAGCACGCCAGGCCGGGATGCGGTCGAGGTGCTGAGCTTTTTGGCACAGCCCGCAACGGTGACGGTCAATGTCGGACCGGCGACGACCGTGTGCGACGTCCCGGCGGGAGTGTCGACCTGCGTGGCGCCCGTCGGCCGGCCAGACGCCAATGGACTTTCCGTCAGTGCCACCATGTCTCGCGGCAACCATGCGGTGATGAGCGTGTCCTCGCCGTACAAGATCGTCGCGGACCCCCCGATTCAAGACCTGTCCTACACAGTGTCAGAAAGCAGCGCAAATGGCTCTTAGGCGTGCCTGGAGATTGGCGTCACTTCTCGTCGTGTGTGTGGCTTTGCTACCGGCTTGCTCGATGGCAAGCTCGCAGGTCGATCCCCCACGACCGCCCAACCCCGCACAACCTCTCCCGACCATCCGACCGGAAGTTCGCCAACAACGCGGAACGATCATCAGCTCGACACAAATTCCCGATCTCTCACCACCGCTGCGTGCCGTGGGCGCTACCAAGTACACGGTGGCCTACCGGTCGACCTCCGGGATCGACGGAACCGAACAGAACGTATCCGGAACGATCTTGGTTCCCCCTGGTGAACCGCCACTCGACGGCTGGCCCGTGATCGCCTACGGGCACGGTGGAAGCGGCATATCGACCGAATGTGGTCCGTCGCGCTTCCCGGACCTGAAGGGCTATGACGACGTGGCGGCATCACTTGTCGCGCTTGGTTATATTGTGGCGCTTACCGATTACGAAGGGCTCGGAATGGGCGGCGTCTACCCCTTCCTGGAACCCGCCACGGCGGCCTTCAACATGATCGATTCCGTGCGCGCGGCCCGCCAAATCGTCCCTGACGCATCGACGCGATGGCTCGCTGTAGGAGTATCGGAAGGGGGACAGGCGAGTTGGGCCGCCAACGAACTCGCCAAGGATTATGGAGAGGGCCTTCAGTTCCTCGGCTCGGCCTCACTGTCTCCATTCGTGGACCTCTCCGAGCTTCCTGGCCTCGCCGAGGCAGGGTGGCTTACAAAGGCTCAGCAGGCCATGTTGCCTGCTCTTGTGTTCGGATTGAGAAATACCCACCCGAACCTCAATCCTGACGACTACCTCCACGGCGCGCTGGCCCGGAATCAGGACATGTGGTTGGCGTGCGCTGGACCGTTGGCCGCACGGCAATCGACAGCCGTCGGCGAGCTCAAAATAGCTGATAGCCAACCCGTCACCGCGGAAGCGCGGGAAGCGCTTCGGCAGGCGCTGCGCTCATACGCGTTACCCCAAAGGCTCTCTACCGCGCCCATGTTGGTGATCACGGGAAGCGACGACGATACCGTGCGTTCCCAATGGATCACTTCGGCGGTCGAGAGAGCGTGTGCTCAGGGAGGGGTTGTGGAATTCGTCGTCCGTCCTGGGGAAGGGCACCACAATCTCGAGGGCGGTCCACGCGTAGCGCAATGGTTGAGCGAACGTCTTACCGGGGAACCGCCCGTGAACACCTGCGGCGCATGAGTCCAACTGCTACGTCGTCGCCGGACTTCCCTCGGCTGCCAGTCCGAGAACCCGTCGATAGGTCCGCTCGAGCACATCCGTCACAGATGCCATCCCGGATCGTTCCGAAACGGCGCGACGGGCGTTCTCGCCCATAGCGATTGCCTTGCGCGGGTCATCGAGTAGTCCCCGCACGGCGTTGGTCAGGCTCTCGAGTTCCGGCCCGACGACGATGCCGCTTTGCGTCTCCTCGACCAGCGGGGCCAGCCCACAGGTGTCCGTGACGACGACCGGCAAACCGACCGCCATTGCTTCGAGCACGCTCATCGGATACGGTTCGTCCACTGCAGGAAGGACATAGACAGCGGCCTTCCTCAACCTCGATGCGGTGTGATCCGAATCCAGATGGCCCTCGCAGCGCACATACGACTCCAACCCGAATTCTGCTATCAGGGCCTCAGCTTCAGATCTGGCGCCCTCGTCCGGACCCACCAGTGAGAACCGTGCGCCGTATCCTTCGGCGATCAACTGCTGGGCCATTCGGACGAACATGTCCGGGCGCTTTCGCGGATGAAGACGCGCGAGGAACAGGACCTCGGGCTGTTGCCCGGATGCAGACGCATTGCGCGGGATCGCTTCCGGCACGCCGTTGTTGAGCTCACACATAGTGAGCGATTCGCCGGCTACGCCACGGAGATCACGGGATTCGCGTGGGGTCAGGTGGAATACGGTGCTGGCTGACCGAAGGACCGGCCGAGTCCAGAAGGCGTCCAGCGGCTTGGCGAGCAAGTTGCTACTGAAGTCGATCATTCCGTGAGGCTGCACCACGACGGGAATACCTCGCTTGAGGCAGACCCGCGCGGCGGGCAGCGTGACGAAGTCCCTGGCCAGATGCACGTGAACAAGATCGAACTCCGACGCGTGGTCGCCGATCCAGCGCGTCATGCCGGCCGCACCGAGACCGGCGAACCCGATCCGCGGAATTCGCGTTCGCGCTTCGAACAACTCGACTCGCACGCCGCCGATGGAGTCCGGCAGTGGGTCGAAACCGCGCGCGGCGGCAGCGACCACGACGTCGTGGCCGCGATCCTGCAGTGCCGCTGCTTGATTCAGGGCAACCCTGACGGGGCCTCCGTAGGCGGCATCGGGCGAAATGAGGGTAACGACATGGAGGATGCGCATTGCCGTTCTCCTTTCCGACCCTCGAATCTCAGGCAACGGTGGCGCGGGGGCCATGCACCAACGCGCCGGCGGGGACATCGGATGTCACGAGTGCCGTGGCGCCCACGACAGCGTCGTCACCGATGACCACGCCTCGTAGAACCGTCGCCCGCGTGGCGATCCACGCTCCGTCTCCGACGCAGATCGGTGCATTGTCGAACTCGAATGTGGGGGAGCGGCGATCGTGACTGCCCGTGCACAGCAGAACATCCTGTGAAATACAGACATCGTCTCCGATGGTGACCTGCTCGAGATTGAGAATCCAGGTACCTTCTCCGATCCAGGAATTGGTTCCCACCGCCAGCTTCCACGGCCAGTGAAGCCGCACGCGATGCCGGATCAGCGTCCCCTTGCCTATCTGCGCGCCGAACGCTCTGAGCACCAACGTCCGCAATCTGGCCGGACACCACCAGCGGGTGACGAGCAGGTCTGAGATCGCATACCAGGCAATCTGGGTCATCAGGCCCCGCCCCTTGTCGTACCCGGATCCGGTGAAGCCGGCGAGCGATCGCCGTCCGGACCCGATCATGCTCGAACGGTCTCTCGGTTCTTCCGATACCAGTCGACCGTCGACATTATCCCTTCCCGCAGGCCTGTCCGAGGAGTCCAACCCGTGCTTCGCAACAGGCTGACGTCTAGTAACTTCCGTGGCGTGCCGTCCGGCATCGATGCGTCCCACTGCGTGACTCCTTGGAAATCGGTCGCTTCGGCAACCAGCGAGGCGATGTCGGCGATGGTGGCATCGGTGCCGGTGCCGACGTTGACATGGCTTGGCCCGTCGTAGTTCTCGAGAAGATGAAGGCACGCGTCTGCCATGTCGTCGACATGCAGTAGCTCGCGGCGCGGCTTGCCGGTGCCCCAGTTCGTGACGACCGGCTGCCCGTCCTGCGCGGCCTGATCGTAGCGTCGGATAAGGGCGGGCAACACGTGCGAACCCTCCGGCGAAAAGTTGTCTTCCGGGCCGTACAGATTCGTCGGCATCGCCGAGATCCACGGCAGCCCATATTGGCGGCGAACGGCCTGAACATGAAGTATGCCAGCGATCTTCGCTATCGCGTAGGCATCATTGGTCGGCTCCAGGTGACCGGTGAGGAGGTACTCCTCCCGGATGGGTTGCGGCGCGAACTTCGGATAGATGCATGACGATCCGAGGAACAACAAGCGACGGGTACGAACTGCCGCCGCCGCGTCGAGGACGTTGGTCTGGATCCGGACATTCTCGGAGAGGAATTCTGCCGGAAAGGTGTTGTTGGCTTTGATCCCACCGACTCTGGCGGCAGCAAGTACCACCACCGACGGCTTCAGCTCGGAGAAGAAGTCGAAGACATCGGCGCGCGCGGTGAGGTCGAGCTCACCAGACGTGCGACCGACCAGATCGGTGAAGCCTGCGCTTTCGAGCCTTCGCCAGATCGCCGAACCGACGAGTCCGCGGTGACCCGCGACGAAAACGGTTTCGTCTTTGTCGAGTCGGAGGGTCGTCGAGTCAGCATCGCCGGTCACGTCGAGGGCCATCCCGCCACCATGGGAGCGTCGACGTAGGGGCGGCCCTCCGACGCGAGAGCCTTGATGTCGGCGTCGACCATGATCCGGGCCAGATCGGGAGTATGGACCGTCGCCTTCCATCCGAGCTTGCTTTCGACCTTGCTGGAATCGCCGATCAGCGAATCGACTTCCGCGGGACGTAGATAGCGGTCGTCGTAGCGGACGTGGTCTTCCCAGTCGAGGCCGGCGTGGTCGAAGGCGAACGTTAGGAAGTCGCGCACGGTGTGGCCCTGGCCGGTGGCGAGCACGTAGTCATCCGGCTCGTCGGCCTGGAGCATGCGCCACATCCCGTCGACATACTCCGGGGCATACCCCCAGTCACGCACGGCATCGAGATTGCCCATGTACACGTATTCGTCGAGGCCGGCCTTGATGCGTGCCACGGCGCGGGTTATCTTGCGAGTCACGAATGTCTCACCGCGGCGTGGTGATTCGTGGTTGAACAGGATGCCGTTCACCACGAACATGTCGTAGGCCTCGCGATAGTTCTTAGTAATCCAGTACGAGAAGACCTTCGAGGCGCCGTATGGCGACCGAGGATGAAATGGTGTGGTTTCGCTTTGCGGAGGTGGCGTCGCGCCGAACATCTCCGAGCTCGATGCCTGGTAGAAGCGGCATTTCAGACCCGCGAGACGGACCGCCTCGAGCAGTCGCACAGACCCGAGACCGGTGGTGTCGGCAGTGTGCTCCGGCTCGTCGAAGCTGACGCGGACGTGCGACTGGGCCGCCAGGTTGTACACCTCGTCCGGATCGATCTGGGCTAGGAGCGTGACAAGTCGCGCGCCGTCGCTCAGGTCGCCGTAATGCAGGAACAGTCTGGCATCACTTTCGTGGGGGTCGACATAAAGGTGGTCGATCCTGGCCGTGTTGAACGTCGACGCACGGCGTATGAGGCCGTGGACCTCGTACCCTTTGTGCAGCAACAGCTCTGCCAGGTATGAGCCGTCTTGGCCGGTGATTCCGGTGATTAGAGCACGTTTTCGCATTGGCGCTGTGTTCCTTCATCTGTTCGGCGGCCATGATGGAGACGTGCCGCGAGGTCGGTGAGCCATTTCTCAAAACTGTCGATTGCTTGTTGTTCGGAAAGAATCTCGGTGCGGAACGTCATCCCCGCATTTCCCAGGCGGCGGGCGAGAAGGCGATCGGTCCTCAACCGTTGGACAGCCGCGAGTAGCTCCGACGGATTCTCGGGGGCGATGACCAAACCGCCGCCGGAGCGGGTGATCTCGGAAGCGGTGATGCTGTTCGCCGATGTCGCCGCGATGACCGGATTTCCGGTCGTGAAGTAAGACGTGATCTTGCTCGGCACCGCCATCTCTGCGACGCTGGCCTTTTCGTTGACCAGCAAGACGTCGGCGGCAGCAAGCGCGGCTTGGTACTCCGCGTCGGGCAGTGGGTCGATCAGCTCCAGGGTCGTGACGCCTGCGGCGAGTTGTTCGAGTTTGGCGCGCTGATTTCCATCGCCGAGAAGCACGAAGCGGACTGGGGCATCCAAGGATTCGGCCATTTTGGCCGCCTGGATGACGTTGTCGAGCCCTTGTTTGGCACCCATGTTGCCCGCATGCAGGGCCACCGTGACATCGTCCGGCCAGCCGCGTTTGCGCCGCGCTTCGGCGCGGTCTGCACAGACGGCAGGCTGTAGATGAGTCCAGTTCCTGATCACGGTGATGGAGTTCGCCTGGACGCCGAGATCGCGCACCATGTGGTCCTTGAAGCGGTCGTGGATCACAACGACTCCATCGGCGGCACGCAAGACCTTGGACTCGAGTGCCCGCAACAGCGTCGCTGCGATCCCGCGGGCTGCGCCCGTTTCCGCCACGCCCAGTCCGTAGAGGTCTTGCACCCAAAGACCCACCATGGGGCGGTATCGAATCGATCTGGCCCGTGCGATCGCCATCGCCGTCGCCAACAGTGCCGGACTGACACACAGCACCACATCGGGTGCCCCCCATGGAGTTCGGCACAACCGGCTACCGAAACTCAGCTCCATGCGTATCCGGCCGGGCAGACCGGGCGGTGAGGGCACGTGGTGGAGGAGGTGATCGACGTGAGGACGCCCCGGTGAGTCGATCTCGGTGAGTCCCGCTTCGTAGCCGGGTGCAACCTTCCACTGCGGGTAGTGCGGCAATCCGGTGAGTACGCGTACCTGATGTCCCCTCGTCGCCAAGCCTTCTGCCAAAGCGGTGGTGTACGGCGCAATACCGGTCGACTCAGGTGCGTAGTTGAGGCCGAGGACAAGCACCCGCAGTGAATCCATGCTCAGACCTTTTCGACGCGCTCGTGCAGATTTAGCAAACAATACGAGTTCGACTTCAGATTGGCAACCCGAATGGCGACCCAATGAGCTCCGCGTACGATGGCGTTTTGCTCGTAGGCGGTCGTGTCGCAGCGCAAACCAGCGCTTATTGCCATCTTCTCTTGAAAGTAGTCTTGCCATCATGGTCTCTGGCGAAGCGAATGCGACGCGCATTCGCGACTGTGGCGGAAGCGGGCGGAGCCGCTGCTGGCAGTGAATTTTTCATGTTCGTGCCGCTTTTGGTTGCTCGGCGGGCCGTCATTCGGTAAGTTGCTCTGACACTATCAATGGCTAAGGTTAGTCCATTTGCGAAGAGGCGTCGCGTGGTATTCAGATTGTGTTCGGACTTGGTCGCGGTGTCCCGGCCAAACGCCGCCATGGCCGGTGGATGTGGCGCCGGCATGCCGCGGGTCACGTCTACTTCTTTGTCGCATTCGTGCAAGATTAGCGAATTCTGATCATGACAATCCCTCCGGAACCGGCACACGCGGAGTGTCGTTCCATTGCGCGCGTTCGGTCGGGCTTCCTCAGGTTGTTCGGCTTCGGTCTGTCAGTCCTGGTCCTCGCCGTTGCTTCCATCGTCGCGATTCCTGCGATGGTCCGGGCAGGGGGCGAAGTCGCGTGGGGCGCGATTGTGCTCGGACAATCGATCGGGGCCATCGGTGCGGTCATCGTCGGCTACGGCTGGGGCCTGACGGGTCCGGCCCGGATCGCGGGTAGCGATGCGACGCGAAGACGGGCTGAGTTTGTCGAATCGATCCTCGTCAAGCTGGCGCTGTTGCTACCTGTATGTGCGATCACCGCGTCGATCGCCTTCGCGCTTGCGCCAAGCAGACCGGCCTATGCGGCGGTTGGAGCCATTGCAGCGACCACTTCGGGGCTTACCGCCGCCTGGTACTTCGTGGGCGTAGCGCGGCCATACGCAATGCTCATCCTCGAGACGCTGCCCCGGGCAGGGGGAACCGCGGTAGGCGTCGCTTTGATGGATATCGGCCACAACGTCATCGCTGGGCCCGGCTGCATGTTCCTCGGAATAGTCGGCGGCTTCCTGATCTCGTCGTCATGGGTGTTCACGACCACGAATCGCGATGGCGCGCAGCGGGTTCCGCGCCCGTCACTGATATCGGTGCTGAAGGCGCAGCGCCACGGGATCGCGTCGAACGTCGGAACCACCGCCTATGCCGCCGCGCCGCTCATGATCGTTTCTGTCGTCGTCCCTGCTACGCAGCCGGCGTTCGCCCTCGCGGACAAGGTGGGAACTCAAATCAACGTCGCATTGGCTCCCATCGCCACCGTGTTGCAAGGTTGGGTGCCCCGGGTTACCGGGCCAGCTCGCGCGAAACGAGCCGAGGTTGCATTGATCGCCTCGTTGGGGATCGCGATTGTGCTCTTCATCGGAACGGCACTCATTGCCCCGACACTGACGAACTGGCTCGGAAACAGCGAGATCTCGTTGTCCTGGACCGTCATGGGTCTGATGGCAGCCTGCACGGCAGCCGCATTCCTCGACCTCGTTATCCAGTGTGCGGTGTTGGCGCCTTACAACCGGCTCGATGTCGCCGTACGAGCTTTGATCGTGAGTTCGATGATCGGACTACCACTGGTGGCGGTCGGAGCCAAACTGTTCGGAACCGTCGGTGCGCTCAGCGGTGTCCTCGCAGGATTGCTAATATGCGCAGGCATCGAAGCTATCGAGTACGTGCGCAGCATCAGGCCACTGGGTCGGGACGCGGATCACGATCCGAGCGACGCGACGCGTGTGGAGCTATCGCTTCCGTAGGTCAGGCCAGCATCTCTTGCACGCCGCGAGCGAAGTTTTCGACCATATCGCTGACCGACGGATATTGCTTGCCCGTGTGTTGCCGTACTTGCCGACTGTCATTTGTGTGATCAAGTATCAGGTTCCCGAAGTCGGTGACATTATCCGGTGTCAGGAGCACGTCGTCGCCGGGTTCGAGGTACTCATACTCGGGGCCATGAAATTTCCAGTCGGTTGTCAGGATGGGAATGCCGACGGCCATGGACTCGACAGCGAGCAGGCCGATTCGTCCAGGATTCACCAGGCCCTCTGCGGACCGCAGAAGTAGCGCCTTCTCTTGCGAGCCAACGTATCCGAGCATGACGACCTGTCCGCGTGTCACGGCAGACGAAAGCAGGCTTTCTTGGTCGCCCCGGCCACCGACGAGCAGTTTGACTTCATGGTCGTGCTTCCATATGTAGTCCAGAACTTCTGCCAGGAAGTCAATCCGCTTCGGAGCATCAAGACCGCCGATGAATCCGAACGTCTTTCCGGCGGTCAAGCGATGGTGGTCTTGAAACTCGCTGACATCACTTTGAGGAATCGAGTTGTAGGCGCCCAATAGTTCGGACACGTCCGTGGAGTTCATCACCGGCGTGACCTTTTCGGGCCTCACGCCTGTCGTGACGGCGAAATCGGCACCGGATTCCGTATACGCGAAGACGTGGTCGCTCCGCCTCATCTGGTATCGCTCGATCGCGAGGTCCAGTGGATTCCCGGCCTTGGTTGCAGGAGCGACGTGGCCCCAGACTCCTACCCTTCTTTTCGAGGTCCACTTCCGCAGAAGTTCCATCGTGAGATCCAGCGACGTCCCGCAAAGTGCCATCACGACGCCGTCGCAGTCGCGCCAATAGCGGTCCGTCCCATAGCCATAGAAACGCGGACCGTCACTTCCGATCACAATCTGGCGCGGAGAGGCTTGCAGCAGCCAGGGGGTCGTTGTGCCGATGTCGCTTCGGACTGCGTGCGACCCGGTCGGTCTACCCGCCACAACCACGCAGTCGATCCCATTGTCCGCCAACCGCTCAACCAAACCGGTGAAGAACCCGACCCTGTACTGGGGTAGATAGTCCTGCACGATAGCGACCCGTGCGGCAATCATGTGTTGACCATCCTGTAGTCTGGGCCAAGTCGCTTGCCCTGCAAAAGATTTGGTATATTCATACGATGGGAGCCTCCCAGCGATCTGACAGGTAAGGAACGTCTTGTTTGCCCGGCCGGTCCATCGCTGGCTCGAAACAGGCGGTTATCTCGTGGCCGGGACACAGGTACGCAACCAGAGTTCTGTGGTCAGGAGCCGGTAGAGGTGGAGCCCGGCGCCACCGCGGCCCGCCGCGTGATGCTCGATGAGGCGCCTGACCCGCTTGGGACGGCAATAAGTCCGAATCTTGGCGTCGGAGGACAACAGCAGAGATTTCAAGACCTCCCCGTCGTTGGCCGCAAGCCAGGAGTCGGCGGGAGTCGGATAGCCCTGCTTGTCACGACGATTGGCGATGATCTGAAGGTCGACAGTCCGGAGATGGTCGCGCAGGATTCGTTTCGTCTCGCCCTCGCCGACCTTGAAATCACCCGGTAGCGATGCGGCGAACTCGACAAGCCGATAGTCGAGGAACGGCAGTCGGTTTTCGACCGAATGGGCCATGCTGATGGCGTCGCCGTAGTGCAGCAGTGCGGGCAGGACATCGCGCGTGAGGTCGTTGCCGAGTCGCTCGTTGACCGTTCGTGCCGGGTCTGGCAGCTTGGTCTCGAACCGTTGGACAAAGTCGGGGTCGAGCGTTCCGAGCGCTCCTACTCTGCGCCGGTACGCCTGGGTCGCGAACGTTGTCCGCTCTCTGATGAGGAACAGTGATAGCCACAGGAACGAAAACGTCTTCGTGTACGACCTGAAGTCGCGGGCGAACGTTGTCGCCCGGCGTCGGGACAGCGAATCCCAAAGCGCCAGAGCCGCATACTGGGTGTAGCCACCCAGCAACTCGTCTGCTCCCTGACCCTCGAGGAGGACCGGGATGCCTGCTGAGCGTGCCCGCTGCATGATCTTCCAGAGCGGAAAGACCGCTGGAGAGCTGCCCGGTCCGTCCATGTGCCAGACGACCCGCTTCAGAACGTCGAGCCAGTCGCTTGCGTCCGCGGATACCTCCTCGAGGTCGACACGGTCATACTTGCCGGCCACCGTTCGTGCCCAGTTGCGCTCGTCGATGGGCCCGGTGTCCGCCGTTGCGTCGTACACGGAGGTAAACGCCCGCAACATGTTTCCGGTAGAGCCGGTCGCCGACACGGCCGAGGAAAGGATCGCGGAGGAGTCCAGTCCTCCCGACAGGGTGAAGCCGACCGGGACGTCGCTTCGCATCCGGATCCGAACGGCGTCCTCGAACAGGTCACCGAAGCTTTCCAGTGCCTGCCGGTAGTCGCAGGCATCGTCGGACGGAGTCGGCGGAGTCCAGTACCGGCGAATCGCAAATGACGAAGTGTCGGGATCGTAAGTGCCGCATTGCCCGGGCTGAAGCATGTGAATGCCGGCATAGAACGTGCGATCGCTCCCATAGAGAGCGCCCTCGCCGAGCAAGGCATATACCGAGGCGTCGTCGGCCTTGCGCAATTCTGGATGAAGTTCGAGAAGTGCTTTCGGCTCGGAGGCGACCGACAACCCGCCGTTGGAACGCGTGTAGTACAACGGCTTTACCCCGAGCCGGTCTCTTGCGAAGAACGCTCTGCCGCTACGTGGATCCCAGATGAGAAAGCTCCACATGCCATTGAGCCGATCAAGGGCGGCCGCGCCCCACTTCAGGTACGCGGCGAGGAGAACCTCGGTATCGGATCGGGTGCGAAAGACGTGGCCGGCCGCTTCGAGTTCGGCTCGCAACTCGATGTAATTGTAGATCTCACCGTTGTAGGTGATGACCGTCCCAGTCGGTTCGTGAACCATCGGTTGGTGGCCACCAGGGCTCAAATCGATGATCGATAACCGGCGGTGTCCGAGCCACGCATGCTGGTCAGCCCACGAACCCTCGTCGTCCGGACCTCGGTGAGTTAGTATGCGCAGGGCGTCCTGGCGACGGGAACCGAGCCTCGCGTGGCCTTCCCCGACCACGGCAACTATGCCGCACATGACATCCGCCTCGCGGTCGTCGGGTTGTTCATCGTCGACCCACGCCTCGGTAATGCCAACCCGCTGCGCGCCAGGCGTCGCGGTCGAGACAGTTCCGACCGTCGATGATGCTGCGTCGCCGCACCACGGCGTCGAGGTCGCTTGGCGTCAGTTCACGGAATTGCTTCCACTCGGTGAGCACGAGCGTCACATCCGCCCCTTCGCACGCTTCCAGGGTTGTCGTCGCATATCCAAGCGTCGGAAAGAGGCTTCGCGAGTTGTCCATCGCCTTGGGGTCGTAGACGGTTACCGAGGCGCCCTGCAGTTGAATCTGTCCCGCAATGTTCAGCGCAGGCGAGTCCCTGACATCGTCGGAGTCGGGTTTGAATGCGGCCCCGAGCACAGCCACCCGCGCGCCTATCAGGGAACCGCCGACGAGTTCGCGGGTGAGCTCCATCATCTGCGCGCGGCGCCGCATGTTGATGCTGTCCACCTCGCGCAGGAAGGTCAGTGCCTGGCTGGCGCCGAGTTCTCCTGCCCGGGCCATGAACGCACGAATGTCCTTGGGCAGGCAACCACCGCCGAAGCCGATGCCTGCATTGAGGAACTTGCGACCGATGCGTGCGTCGTGGCCGATCGCGTCGGCGAGCACCGATACGTCGGCTCCGGTCACCTCACACATCTCGGCCATGGCGTTGATGAACGAGATCTTCGTCGCCAGAAAGGCATTCGCTGAAGCCTTCACCAGCTCTGCGGTTTCCAGATCAGTTACCAGAAACGGAATTTCTTGGTCGATGAGGGCGGCATACACCTCGTGTGCGACCTGTTCGGCGCGTCCTGGACGATCCTTGTCGACGCCCAGCACAATGCGATCGGGACGCAGGGTGTCTTGGACTGCGAACCCCTCACGAAGAAACTCGGGGTTCCAGGCGACCTCGACGGCATCTCCTGCCGGCGCCAGCTCACGTGCGCGCGCACCCAATCGCGCCGCGGTTTTCACGGGTACCGTCGACTTGCCGAATATCACCGACGGTAATGTCAGCAGCGGGGCCAGGGTCTCGATGACGGCATCGACGTATCTCAGGTCCGCGGCGAACTCGCCCTGCTTCTGCGGCGTTGCGACCGCGACGAAATGGACATCCGCGAACTCAGCGGCCTCTTCATACGACGACGTGAATCTCAGTCGACCGGCGTCCACGTTGCGCTTGAGCACGTCGTCGAGCCCCGGCTCGTAAAAAGGAACCTCGCCGCTGGAAAGTTTCGCGAGCTTACCTGCGTCGATATCGACGCCGAGCACGTCGTGGCCCAACTCGGCCATACAAGCCGCATGGGTGGCACCGAGGTAACCGGTTCCGTACACCGCGATATGGCGACCCATCAACGGTCTCCCGATCCGCTCAACGCCCTGGTGGATCGACTTTCCACTGCGGTTCCCCGATCTTCTGAGACTCATCGACAGGTCGAGAGCAACTACCCATCCGCAATCTTTAACATACTATGCACGACGTTGCCATATTCGCGCAACTGCGCGCAAAGATACGCGCAGACTCCGCAAGAATTACCGCATACGCTGGATATATAACGAACCTAGCTGATTTGAACCGAAGTCTGAGAAAAAATAGCTAAATCACCAAACGTGCAGATATGGCGAATCGACTAAGCGCGTGGAGCAGGCATCCAGGGCTGCCCAGGCGCAGACCTACCAGAAGAGTCCTGCGATTTTGAGTGATGAAACGGGTGAGAGCTAGACCGGCAGCAGCTCGACGCCGGCCAGCGCCACGGCGTCGTCGCGTTCGGGTGCAGTGACGACGGCGCGGAAGCCGTCGCCTTCTTTCCAGACGCTCGCCTTCAGCGTCTCGCCGGGAAAGACCACGCCCGCGAAGCGCGCCCCATACGACCCGACACGGGCAGTGTCGCCGTCGAGCAGCACGTCGACCAGCGCCTTACACGTCATGCCGTAGGTGCACAGGCCGTGCAGGATCGGTTTCGGAAAGCCTGCGGCTGAAGCGAATTCCGGATCGGAGTGCAGCGGGTTGCGGTCTCCGCACATCCGATACAGCAGTGCCTGCTGCGGCGATGTCGCGATCGAAAGCTCGAAGTCGGGTGCCCGCTCCGGCGGTTCGGAGGACGTCGACGGCCCGCGTTCACCACCGAACCCGCCTTCACCGCGCGCAAAGATCGACCGTTTCTGCGTCCACAACGGCGTACCGTCGGGCGTCTTCACCGTCGTCTCCGACCAGATCACCGCGGCCTTGCCCTTGTCCCAGATGTCGGTGAACTTCGTGACCGCGATACCGGTACCCGACGGCGGGATCGGCGCCGGTGCCGACACCGCCTCGCTGGCGTGCAATACCCTGCTCAACTCGATGTCGATGCCGGGGAACTTGACCGTCGGCGCCGTGGTGTCGTGAAAGCTGGCAGCCACATTGCCGAACGTCGGCAGCACCTGCGGGGTGTTGTCGACGAGGTATCTCAGCTCGCGCTTGTCCATCGGGTCCTGACCCGCGCCGAGAGCGAGATGGTACAGCTGGATATCGCTACTGCTCCAAGAGAATTCGACCGGATCCAGCTCGGCGCCGAGCGCCTGGTCCAGGTTGATCGGCATATCAGGCCTTCCCCGCAACGTGCAGCGCCGCCAGATACCCGAACGCCATCGCGGGTCCGATCGTGCCGCCCGGCCCAGGATACGTGTGGCCCATCACCGGAGCGCTGACATTGCCCGCGGCGTAGAGCCCGTCGATCACCGAACCGTCATCGCGCAATGCGCGACCATGGACGTCGGTGCGGATGCCGCCCTTGGTCCCCAAGTCTCCGGGCACCATCTTCGCCGCGTAGTAGGGCGCATGGCTGATCTCACCGAGGTTCGGATTCGGCTTGTTGGTCGGATCGCCGTAGTAGCGGTCGTAGGCACTCTCGCCGCGATGGAAATCGTCGTCGGTGCCCGAACGTGCAAAGCCGTTGAACCGCTCTACCGTCGCCTTGAGCGCATCGGCCGGCAGCCCCGCCTTGGCGGCCAGTTCCTCCAACGTGGCGGCCGTGACGATCACCCCGGACTCCAGCCACTTACGCGGAATACGCTGTCCCGGCTGCAATCCCGCGAAGATGTAGCGGTCGCGGTACTGCTGGTCGAAGATCAGCCAAGCCGGAATGTTCTCCCCCGGCCCAGGGCCCTGGCCGTACTCGCCGCCGTACATGTGGTGGCACGCCTCGACATACGGCATCGACTCGTTCATGAAACGGTTGCCCGACATGTTCACGATGATCGACCCTGGCGAGTTGCGCTCGGACAAGGCGAACCACGGCGCACCGACAAGCGGCACCGTCGGGCCCCACCACGCGTCCTCCATGATGTCCAACGCGGCGCCGAGTTTTTCGCCGGCGAGGATGCCGTCGCCGGTGTTGGCCTTGGCCCCGACCGTCCACTCCGTGGTGATCGGAGCCCGCTGGTACTTCACCCGCATCTGCTCGTTGTGCTCGAAACCGCCGGAGCCGAGGATCACACCGCGCCGGGCTCGGATCAGTTCAGGCTCAGCTGATTCCGGCGCGTTGCTGTCGCGGACGTAGATTCCGCGTACCACGCCGTCCTCGACGTACAGGTCGGTCATCGCGGTGTTGAGCCGCACCGGCACCCCAGCCTGCTGCAGACCGATCCGCAGCGGCGCGATCAACGCGCGGCCCATGCCGACCAGGTTCTTGCCGGTGGCCTTGGCCCACATGGTGCGCGCGCCCACCTTGAGGCTGCGCAGGACACCGCGGGGATGACGCTTGAGCATGTTCAGGCGAACATAATCCTGCTGCATCACAACGACATTCAGCGGAACCTTGCCGTACGGCGGTTCCAGGCCCGCCAGATCGGCGCCGAGCTTCTTGGCGTTGAACGGCTTCGGTTCGATCGAGCGGCCGCCCGGCCTGCCGCCGGGTGACTCCGGGTAGTAATCGGAGTAGCCCGGCACCCAGCACATCTTCAGCGGGGTGTGCTTCAGCACGAAGGACAGCATCTCGGGGGCGCGGTCGAGGTAGGTGTCGATGCGCTCGGGCTCGACCACGTCGCCGATGATGTGGTGAAGGTAGGTGCGCGCGGCTTCGGGCGTATCGCTGACCCCGTCGCGCTTGAGCACCTCGTTGTTCGGGATCCACACTCCGCCGCCTGACCGGGCGGTCGAACCGCCATAGTGCGGGGCCTTCTCCACGACTACTGTTGAGAGGCCCTGATGAGCGGCGGTGAGGGCAGCAACCATGCCGGCGGCACCGCTTCCCACCACGACCACGTCAAACTCCGGGCACTCCTGTCCTGTCATGTAGAACACGTTATAGAATTGCCCTGCCGCCGAACAACTGCGCCGGTCGGACAACACGAGGGGAATTCGCCTGATGCTCACTGTCCAGGTGCGCGACGCGCTGGCCGCCGACCTCGCGCGGGCCGAGCGCAGCCGGGTCGCCATCGACCCGCTGACCAGTGGTAACCCCGATATCGACGTTGTCGACGCCTACGAGATCCAGCTGATCAACATCCGGCAGCGTGTCGCCGAGGGCGCCCGTGTGGTGGGCCACAAGGTGGGCCTGTCGTCGGAGGCGATGCAGAAGATGATGAACGTCGACGAGCCGGACTACGGGCATCTGCTCGACGAGATGCAGGTTTTTGAAGACAGGCCAGTCCGGACTGCCAACTATCTCTACCCGCGGGTCGAGGTCGAGGTTGGTTTCGTGTTGGCCGACGACCTGCCAGGGGAGGGTTGCACCGAGGACGACGTACTGGCCGCCACCGCAGCCTTTGCACCGGCGATCGAGTTGATCGATACCCGTATCAAGGACTGGAAGATCAGGCTGTGCGACACCATCGCCGATAACGCATCCTCGGCCGGCTGGGTGCTCGGCGAGGCCCGCGTATCACCGAAGGACATCGACATCTGCAACATCGACGCCGTGCTGACTCGCAACGGCGAGGTCGTGGCGAAGGGCCGCAGCGACGCGGTGCTAGGCAATCCGGTGACCGCGGTGGCGTGGCTGGCTCGCAAGGTGGACAGCTTCGGCGTTCGGTTGAAAGCCGGCGACATCGTGCTGCCCGGTTCTTGCACGAAGGCCTTCGATGCCACACCAGGAGACGATTTCGTCGCCGACTTTGACGGGCTGGGCTCGGTCCACCTGTCATTTGATTAAGGAGCGCATATGCCCAACAAAGCATCCGTCGCGATCGTCGGATCCGGCAATATCAGCACCGATCTGCTCTACAAGCTGTTGCGATCGGAGTGGTTGGAGCCGCGCTGGATGGTCGGCATCGACCCCGAGAGCGAGGGTCTGGCGCGGGCTCGCAAGCTGGGCCTGGAAACCAGCGCAGAGGGCGCCGACTGGCTGCTCGGTCTCGATGAAAAGCCCGATCTGCTGTTCGAGGCCACCAGCGCCTACGTCCATCGCGACGCCGCGCCGCGCTACGCCGAGGCCGGAATCCGGGCGATCGATCTGACGCCTGCCGCCGTGGGTCCGGCGGTGATCCCGCCCGCGAACTTGCGCGAGCACCTGGACGCGCCGAACGTCAACATGATCACCTGCGGCGGCCAGGCGACGATCCCGATCGTCTATGCGGTGAGTCGCGCGTTGTCAGAAAAGGGCGGGGTGCCGTATGCGGAGATCGTCGCGTCGGTGGCTTCGGTGTCGGCAGGGCCCGGCACGCGCGCGAACATCGACGAGTTCACCAAGACCACCAGCAAGGGTGTGGAGACGATCGGCGGTGCCCAGCGCGGCAAGGCGATCATCATCCTCAACCCGGCGGACCCGCCGATGATCATGCGCGACACCATCTTCTGCGCGATTCCCGAAGACGCCGACCAGGACGCGATCGCGCAGTCCATCCGCGACGTGGTCGCCGAGGTGCAGACCTACGTGCCCGGCTACCGGTTGCTCAACGACCCGCAGTTCGACGAGCCGTCGGTGGTCAACGGCGGCAACCACCTTGTCACCACATTCATCGAAGTGGAGGGTGCGGGCGACTATCTGCCGCCCTACGCTGGAAACCTGGACATCATGACCGCGGCAGCGACCAAGGTCGGCGAGGAGATCGCCAAGCAGTCTCTGTCGACGAGCTCGGCAGGAGGCCAAGCATGAGTACCGACGGCATCTACTTCGACCCGTTCTGGGACGTCCGGATGACGGACACGTCGCTGCGCGACGGCAGCCACCACAAGCGTCACCAGTTCACCAAGGACGAAGTGCACGCGATCGTCGCCGCACTCGACGCCGCGGGTGTGCCGGTCATCGAGGTCACCCACGGCGACGGCCTCGGCGGGTCGAGCTTCAACTACGGCTTCTCCAAGACGCCCGAGCAGGAACTGATCAAGCTCGCGGCCGAGACCGCCAAGGACGCCAAGATCGCCTTCCTGATGCTGCCCGGGGTGGGCACCAAGGAGGACATCAAGGAGGCGCAGAACAACGGCGGCTCGATCTGCCGCATCGCCACCCACTGCACCGAGGCCGACGTCTCTATCCAGCACTTCGGCCTGGCGCGTGAGCTCGGCCTTGAAACCGTCGGCTTCTTGATGATGAGCCACACCATCCCGCCGGAGAAGCTGGCCGCCCAGGCAAGGATCATGGCTGACGCCGGCTGTCAGTGTGTCTATGTTGTCGACTCCGCGGGTGCTTTGGTGCTCGAAGGTGTGCGCGACCGGGTCGCCGCGCTGGTCGCCGAATTAGGATCGGATGCTCAGGTTGGTTTTCATGGTCACGAGAACCTCGGGCTCGGCGTCGCCAACTCCATCGAGGCTGTGCGGGCCGGCGCCAAGCAGATCGACGGATCGTGCCGCCGTTTCGGTGCCGGCGCGGGCAATGCGCCTGTCGAGGCCCTGATCGGGGTGTTCGACAAGATCGGCGTCAAGACCGGAATCGACTTCTTCGACATCGCCGATGCCGCTGAGGAGGTCGTCGCGCCCGCGATGCCCGCCGAATGCCTGCTCGATCGCAACGCGCTGATCATGGGCTATTCGGGCGTGTACTCCAGCTTCCTCAAACACGCGATCCGCCAGTCCGAGCGTTACGGCGTGCCCGCTCACCAGCTGCTGCACCGCGCAGGCCAGCGCAAGCTCATCGGCGGCCAGGAGGACCAGCTCATCGACATCGCGCTGGAGATCAAGCGCGAACAAGACGCCGAAAAGGTCGCCCGCTAGCGCGGTTTTGCCATTGGCCAATGGCTTGTGGCGCGCGGTTTGGCACAATCATCTCCGTGCGCGGAATCATCCTGGCTGGGGGAACAGGAAGTCGGCTGCATCCCATCACCCTTGGAACCAGCAAGCAGTTGCTGCCCGTATTCGACAAGCCGATGGTCTATTACCCGCTGTCGACACTGATGCTCGCCGGTATCCGCGACGTCCTCGTGATCACGACACCGGCCGACGTCGGCTCCTTCGTCCGGCTGCTCGGAGACGGCCATCAGTTCGGCATCTCGATCACCTATGCCGTACAGCCGTCACCCGATGGTCTCGCCCAGGCGTTCATCATCGGGCGCGACCACATCGGCAATGATTCGGCCGCGCTTGCCTTGGGCGACAACATCTTCTACGGGCCTGGGCTGGGCTCACAGCTCGGCCGATTCGGCGAGATCGACGGCGGTACCATCTTCGCGTACCGGGTCGCCAATCCCAGTGCGTACGGCGTCGTCGAGTTCGACCACCAGTTCCGCGCGGTGTCTCTCGAAGAGAAGCCGAAATCTCCACGGTCTCCGTACGCCGTGCCGGGGTTGTACTTCTACGACAACGACGTGCTCGAGATCGCCGCGGGCCTGAAACCCTCTGATCGCGGGGAATTGGAGATCACCGACGTCAACCGCACCTATCTGGAGCAGGGCCGACTCTCAGTCGAGGTGCTGCCGCGCGGCACCGCATGGCTCGACACGGGCACCTTCGACTCGTTGCTCGATGCGAGCAACTACGTCCGCACGCTCGAGGAGCGCCAAGGGCTCAAGATCGGCGTGCCGGAGGAGGTGGCGTGGCGGCTCGGTTATGTCACCGACGACGAGTTGAGGGAGCGAGCCGAGCTTTTGGTGAAGTCCGGCTATGGCAGCTACCTGCTGAACTTGCTCGACAGCGGCGAGAAGTTCGGGCCCGAGCGAGGCTGAGCCGTTTAGCGGCGTCCGGATCGGGATAGGCCTCGGTGTGCGACCGCAAGATCGCAACCGGTGTCGCCGACCACGCCGGATACCTGCTCGTTCAGTAGCGCCGCGAACACGTCAAGCACGGTATCGGCGAAAACGAGCGCGTATCTGGCCGCGCATCCCGACACCAACCAGGCGCTGACGCAAATCGCGCAGCAGTCCTTGGAGGACGCGCAGGTCTCCTATCGCGCCTACTTCGCCAACAATCCGCAGGTCGAATCCGAGCTGAAGGCCATCAACCAGCCTGCGGCCGATTTGATCAGTCAGTGCGGCATCGTGGTCCGGCCAACGCCGGTCTCCGAAGCCCTGCAGGGCGTCTAGGCGGCGCGCTAGGGGAGGAACGACGGCTTGGTACCGCCGAGCCGGCCGGTGAGCACCTCGGCGGTAGCCGTCACCGCACGCGCGCGCTTGGCGATCTCGGCGTCGCTGAGCGCCCGTCCGATCTGTAGCGACACCACCATCGCCTGCCGGTGGTGATGATCGAACACCGGCGCTGAGATCACGCTGATGTCATGGCGCTGTCTACCACCCGCCGGGTGCTCCGACCGCAAATGGACTCGCTCGCCGATGTCGGCGATCAACTCACCAAGCAGGGCCTGTAATTCGTCGGGGAGCCTGCTGGACATGCCCGCCATGAGCGCATACAGCCGGCGGCCGCCCGGGGTCAGGCGTTCGACGAGGTAGCCGGTGCGGCGGCACTCATCGATGACGCGGTCCAGGCGTTCGCCGTCGGTGCGCAGCGGAATCGTCGGCTCCTTGGCCAACCAGTCACGCAAGGCGTCGTCGTCCCAGAGCACGAACATCAAGCCGACCGGCGGGGCGAACGGGTAGCTCTGCCCGACGCGCACGCCGACGTCGGCGCCCGGCGGCCCGACCAGCTCCAGCACCGTGATGCGGTCGTCGATCACCGCAGACAGCGCGGCGGTGGTGCCGGTCAGTGCCGACAGCCGGCGCAGCTCGGAGCGCGCGGCGGGGTCGACCCGCAGTGACTCCTGCGCTGTATGCCCCAGCGCGATGAGTGCGGGGCCCAGGCGGTAGGACTTCGTCCGCGGATCGCGCACGAGGTAATCGCGGTCGGTCAGTGTGGTGATGATGCCCAGGCAGGTGGGCTTGGACAAGCCGAGCCGGCGGGACAGCTCCGATACCCCGAAGCGATCATGCGGGTGGCGGGCGAGAAAGTCGAGAACGGCGACCACACGCTCCGTCGGCGGTGACGCCCGGCCGGGTGAGCTCGTCATGTCAGAAATGTACCTCGCTGTTCCAAATACCGAACAAATTCTCCCGACGGATCGTTGACGGCAATGAGAACACGTTCTAGTTTCTAGGGGTGTACTCACAGCCGCTGACCGATGCGATAGCCGAGGCGGAGCGCTTGGTCGCCACCGCGCCCTTCATCGAATCCGAGGCCGACCTTCTGGAAGGCCTGCAGTATCTGGCCGGATGTATCGCCGGATGCACCCACTTGGCCTTCGACTACGACCGCGATCATCCATTCATGCAGTCGGGCACCGGCCCGTTCACGAAGATGGCCCTGGACAACCCCGACACGCTGTATTTCGGCACCCGCGTGCAGCCCGGCCACGAGTACGTCGTCACCGGCAAGCGCGGCACCACCACCGATCTGAGCTTCCAGATGCTCGGCGGTGAATACACTGACGACAACGTGCCCGTCAGCCAGGCCGCGTTCGACGACCGCGAACTCGACATCGCGCCCGACGGCACGTTCGAGTGGCGGGTCACGCCTAACAGCCCGTCGCAGTTGCTCGTTCGTGAGGTCTACAACGACTGGTCGGCCCAACGCGGCTACATCAGCATCGCCAGGACCGACACCGCCGGTACCGCGCCGCCGCCGCTGACCCGGGAGCTGATCGAGAAGCGCTATGCGGTCGCGGGGAAGCAGCTCGTGCAGCGGGTGAAAACGTGGCTGCAGTTCCCGCAGTGGTTCTACAACACGTTGCCGGTGAACACGATGGTGGCGCCTCGTCTGACACCGGGCGGACTCGCCACCCAGTATTCGTCGGTGGGCCACTTCGACCTCGAACCCGATCAGGCCTTGGTGATCACGCTGCCGGTGAGCGATGCACCGTACCTCGGTTTCCAGTTGGGCAGCCTCTGGTACATCTCGTTGGACTACATCAACCACCAGACATCGCTGAACGGCACTCAGGCGCAAGCAGATCCGGACGGCAAGATCCGCTACGTGGTATCCGATGCGAACCCCGGCGTCACGAACTGGGTGGAGACGCTCGGCCACCGCAAGGGTTATCTGCAGTTCCGCTGGCAGCGGTTGTCGCGGAAACTCACCGAAGCCGACGGTCCCACCGTCGAATTGCTCCACATCGACAAGGTGGCGGCCGTGTTGCCGTACTACGAATCGAACAAGATCTCCGAAGAGGCCTGGCGCGCCCGTATCGCACTGCGCCAGAAGCAAATCGGCGACAGAATGGTTGCGTGAGATGGTAGCCGAACTCCTCAAAGACCGAGTGGTCGTCATCAGCGGCGTCGGCCCGGCGCTGGGTACCACGCTGGCGCGGCGTTGCGCCGAGGCGGGCGCGGATCTCGTGCTCGCCGCCAGGACCGTCGAACGCCTCGACGATGTGGCCAAGCAGGTCACCGACCTTGGCAGGCGAGCCGTGTCCATCGGCACCGACATCACCGACGAGGCGCAGGTCAACAACCTCGTCGAAGAGACGCTCAAGGCGTACGGCAGAGTTGATGTGCTGATCAACAACGCTTTCCGGGTGCCGTCGATGAAGCCGTTGGCCGACACCACCTTTGCGCACATGCGCGACGCGATCGAGCTGACGGTCTTCGGTGCCCTGCGGATGATCCAGGGCTTCACTCCGGCGCTCGCGGAGTCGAAGGGCTCAGTGGTCAACGTGAACTCGATGGTGGTACGTCACTCACAGGCCAAGTACGGTGCCTACAAGATGGCCAAATCCGCCCTGTTGGCCATGTCGCAGTCGTTGGCCACCGAGCTCGGCGAACAGGGCATCCGGGTGAACTCCGTTCTGCCGGGCTATATCTGGGGAGGGACCCTCAGGGGCTACTTCGAACACCAGGCCGGCAAGTACGGCACAACCGTCGACGAGATCTACAGCGCCGCAGCGGTGAACAGCGATCTCAAGCGGCTGCCGACGGAGGACGAAGTGGCCTCGGCCATCCTCTTCATGGCCAGCGATTTGTCCAGCGGCATCACGGGCCAGGCGCTCGACGTGAACTGTGGGGAGTACAAGGCCTGATGTCTGCACGCACGGATCCCGGCTCTGTCGACGATCTGCTCGCCTCGGCGACCAAGGCGTGCGGACTCGACGACTTCGGTTCGGACGACGACAACTATCTCGAGGCGCTTGCCGTGCTGCTCGAGTCCTATCGGCGCGACGCCGATCTGACCGAGATCGGCAGCAAGATGAACCGCTTTTTCGTCCGCAATGCGCTTGTCGCGCGGCTGATGTCGGAGGCGGCGTGGAAGCAGCACCCGCAGCACGCGGATATCGCGATCGAACGGCCGATCTTCGTCACTGGACTGCCGCGCACAGGAACCACCGCACTTCACCGGCTGATGAGCTCCGATCCGCGACACCAAGGTCTCGAGCTGTGGCTCGCGGAGTTTCCACAGCCTCGGCCACCGCGCGAAACCTGGTCGGAGAACCCGGTTTTCCGGGAGCTCGACGCTCGGTTCAAGCAGGCGCACGACGAGAACCCCGACTACACCGGGCTGCATTTCATGACCGCCGACGAGGTCGAGGAATGCTGGCAGCTGCTGCGGCAGTCGCTGCATTCGGTGTCCTACGAGACGTTGGCCCACATCCCCACCTACTCGCAGTGGCTTTCACGGCAGGACTGGACGAAGCCGTACCAGCGGCATCGCAAGAACCTTCAGCTGATTGGTCTTAACGACGCAGGCAAGCGCTGGGTTCTGAAGAACCCCAGCCATCTCTTCGCGCTTGACGCGTTGATGAAGGCCTACCCGGACGCCCTGGTGGTGCAGTGTCACCGGCCAGTGGAAACGATCATGGCGTCCATGTGCTCGCTGGCGCAGCACACCACGGCCGGCTGGTCGAACAGCTTCACCGGGGAACTGATCGGGCGGGACTCCATGGAGACGTGGTCGCGCGGCCTGGAACTGTTCACTGCTGAACGGGCTAAACATGATTCGGGCCGGTTCTACGACATGGATTACTTCGACTTGATCGCTGACCCGATCGGCACCGTCGAGGAGATCTACCGGCACTTCGGCATAGAGATGACCGATGAGGCCCGCGTCGCCATGCAGGCGAGTGACGAGGAAAGCAAACAGGGCCCGCGCGCGCCCAAGCACACCTACTCGCTCGAGGACTACGGTCTGACGGTCGACGCCGTCAAGGAGCGCTTCAAGGGGCTGTGAGCTTTACCCGTCGCCGGGAGAGGGGGCGGTGGAGACCTCCTCCAGAACGCCTTCGGCGACAGCGTGTTTGATGCTGTCGGCGAGCTTCGGGCAGGAGCGGGCGCGGGCCGGCTCACCGCCGGACTCCCGCATCTCGGTGAAGAAGGCACAGCGCTGTGTCGCTTCCGAATTCCATTGCACCGACGTGTGTGCCGGACCGAGCTTCTTGACGCTGACCGACACGTGGCAGAACCGGCAGTCGATGGACACCAGCCCGGAATTCAGATAGCGCTCACGGTCCCGTTGGCTCGCCTCGCGGACGGCCGCCGCCCGGTCGGGGTCAGATGCGAAGTTCGGTGCCTTCGACCAGGTTCCGCTCCCACCGTCGGTGCTATCGCCGTGGCCGTGGTCATCGTCGTCGTGCACGCCGTGCAGGGCCAGCATCGACCGGGCGAGCCGGTCGACGTCTGGCACTTCGTCGGGTGTCACGGGCCCTGTTATCTGTTCTTCGGGCGAGCGCTCATCGCTGCTCGGCCTTTTCCTTCTCTTGCGCTTGCTGCTTGAGGTTCTCCTCGACCTCCACATGCCACTTCTCGTTGGCTGCCGTGGTGTCCACCTCGATCTCGAAGCGATCGGTCATATCTGGCGTCACATCGGCGACATCCACGTAAAACTGCTGATACCACCGCCGCATCTGATAGACCGCGCCGTCCTCCTCGACCAGCAGCGGATTGTCAATGCGCGTCTTGTGTTTCCAGATCTCGACATCCTGCAGGAAGCCCTTGCTGACGCCGTCGGTGAACGTCGTCGCGAGCTTGTCGGTGGTCTTCTCGTCGAGCCCCTTGGGCTTCTCGACGATGACGCCCCACTGCAGCACGAACGAGTCCTGGGTAACCGGGTAGTGGCAATTGATCAGGATGGACTCGGCCTTGAAACCGCCGTAGTTGTTGTGCAGCCAGTTGATCATGAACGAGGGCCCGAAGTAGCTGGCCTCAGAATCCAGATGCGCCTCACCGTATGACGTGCCCAGATCGTTGACGTCCGGCCGGCCGACGTTGTGCAGGTACTGCGATGCGATATGGCCTTCGAAAACGTTCTTGAAGTACGTCGGCAGCCCGAAATGGATGTAGAAGAAGTGCGCCATATCGGTGACGTTGTCGATGATCTCGCGGCAGTTGGAACCCTCGATGAGCATCGAGTTCCAGCGCCAATCGGTCCACCCATCGTCGGCGAACTCGGGGATCTCCGGAATGCGCACCTCTTCGGGAGGTGGATTGCCCTCGTGGTCGTGCCAGACGAACAGCAGACCGCCGCGGACGTCGGTATGCCACGCACGGGTGCGGGCCAGGCGCGGGGTGCGCTTGGCGTAGGGCACAAGCTTGCACTTGCCGTCGCCGCCCCAGCGCCAGTCGTGGAACGGGCAGGCCACCTCGTCGCCCTTGATGGTGCCCTGGGACAGATTGCCGCCCATGTGCCGGCAGTAGCCGTCGAGGATCTTGAGGTCGCCGTGCGAGTCGGCGAAGACGACCAGCATGGTGCCGAAGATCTCAACCCCGTGCGGCTTGCCGTCGAGGTAGTCCTTGACCGGGCCGAGGCAGTGCCAACCGCGCGCGTACCGGTCTGGCAGCGTGCCGGTGTCGATCTCGCGAACGCCGCTGTGAGCCGTGTCAGCCGTCACTTCGCGCCTCCCGTCCTTGCTCTCTAACTAGAACACGTTACAGTTTTTCCCGTTCCCTGCGCAACATAAACGCCATCTACCTGCGGTATATCTAGACGATGCCGCTGTTCACGTTCGAGGGGCGATCGCCGAAGGTCGATCCAGGCGCCTTCATCGCCCCAACCGCCACGCTCGTCGGCGATGTTCGCGTCGAAGCGGGTGCGTCGGTGTGGTTCAACGCGGTGCTGCGTGCCGACTTCGCACCCATCATCGTCCGCGAGGGCGCCAACGTACAGGACTGCTGCGTGCTGCACGCGCCGCCCGGCATTCCCGTCGACGTCGGACCCGGCGCGACGGTGGCCCACGGCTGCGTGATTCACGGTGTCCACATCGGCTCCGAGGCCGTGATCGCCAACCACTCGACGGTGCTCGACGGCGCGGTGATCGGCTCGAGAAGCCTGATCGCAGCGCATTCGCTGGTGGTCGGAGGCACGAAGATCCCCGACGAAGTCGTCGCCGCGGGTGCGCCCGCGAAGATCAGGGGCCCGGTCGCGGGCACGGGGGCGCAACTGTGGGTGGACACCAATCCCCGCGCCTACCAGGACTTGGCGCGACGCTATGACGCCGGGTTGCGCGAGATCACCGAGCCGGGAACGCCGTAGATCTCGCGCGCGGCGCGTAACGTGGCGACATGCCGATCGGTCAGGTCGCTGCACTGTGGCGATACCCGGTGAAATCGCTCGGAGGCGAGCGGATCGAGAACGTCGACGTGGGACCCCGCGGACTGCTCGGTGACCGACTCTGGGCCGTCCGCGACCTCGACCGCGCTGCCACGGCGTCCGCCCGCCGCTTGCCCGCCCTGCTGACCGCCGGCGCCAGGTACCTCGGGCCGGTCGGCCCAGACGCGGGCCCGGGCAACGCCCCCGAGGTCGAGATCACCTTTCCCGACGGCGCCGTCCTGTCCAGCAGTGACGACCACGTCCACGCCAAACTATCCGAGCTGGTCGGCCGTGAGGTGTGCTTGACATCGCTGCCGCCCGCCGACGACACGACGCTGCACCGGCTCAGCCGTCAGGAGAGGACCGATATCACGGCGGCCTCCATCCGCAAGGACTTCGGCATATCGGAAGACGAGAAGCTGCCCGACCTTTCGGTGTTCCGGATGTCCGATCTGGTCGCGTTCACCCGTTTCTCCACGCCGCCCGGCATGTTCGTCGACCTCGCCCCGGTTCATGTGCTCAGCCAGACGAGCCTGGCCACCATCGGCGCAGAAGTCGGCGCAGAGCTGGATGCGCGCCGGTTCCGGCCCAATATCGTTCTTGCCTTGGACCATGCGGATGACGATCTGCCCGAGTCGCATTGGACAGGCGCTCACCTCACCGTCGGTGGCGTCGCGCTCGACGTCCTCATGCCGACGATCCGCTGTGTCGTGCCCAGTCGGGCGCAACCAGGGTTCGACGTCGATCCCCGCATCACCAAAGCCGTTGCGGCCAAAGCGCAGCGGTGTCTGGGGGTCTATTGCAGCGTCAATTCGAATGGATCGGTGCGGGTCGGTGACGACGTTGATCTCCAGCACGCCAGCGTGCCGCGGCAGCTGCTGTCGCAGACCGCCCGCCGAACGAAGCGACTTGCGCTGGGGGCTGTGACCGCGGCCGCGGATCGGCTGTCGCGCTAAATCTTGCGCGCGCTTTTGGTGGCGGCGTCGAGTTCCCAGTAGGCACGTAGCGCGGTGATCTTGCCCTCGTCGTTCACGCGGTAAGTGAACACCCCCTCGGCGACGACCTCGTATCCGCTCGACCGGATCACGATGTGGCCGACGTTGGCTTCCTCGTTGCCGCACTGGTAGGTCTTGTCGAAGTTGAATGTCAGCTCGCTCGGTGCGATCGCCATGTCGTAGAACTTCGCGATCGCCTCTTTCCCCCTGTGTCCCTTGCCTTCCGGGTCGAAGTGCGACGGCCCGATCGGATCCTCCACGATGGCGTCGTCGGCGAATACCGCCAGCCAGGCTTCCTTGTCGCGGGCCACGGCTGCCTCGCGCGAGCGCTTGCCTGCGAGGTGGACCGGCGACTCACTCATTCCTGCCACCCGGAATGGATGTAGGTGTCGGCGAAGCGCTTCACCGAATCCTGCTTGGCCGACAGCGGAGCATCGAAGCCCAAACCATCGAAAATCCAGGGCATGACGATGTTGTCGGTGACGCCGGCCTCGGCGAGTTCGCGGTGTCCGTCGATTCCGAACTTGTCTATGCAGACGGCTTGGAACTCGAATGGGTCGTCGGCGCGGTCGTTTTCGGCCAGCAGTTTCTTGAGCTTGCCGATGATCTCGGCAAGCTCGGCGCCCTTCAGCATCGCACTCGTCCAACCGTTACCGACACGTGCCGCCCGCTTGAGCGCCGCGTCGGTGTGGCCGCCGATGTAGAACGGCACCGGCTTGCTGGGAGCCGGACTCATCTGCAGCTTGTCGAAGTCGTAGAACTCGCCGTGGAACTCCACCATCCCGCCGGCGAGGACGAGCTTGATCACCTCGATCATCTCGTCGACGCGCTTGCCGCGCTTGGCGTACGGCTGGCCGCACCATTCGAATTCCTCTGGTGCCCAGCCGATCCCGACGCCGAATCCGAAGCGATTGTTGGTCAGGTTGGCCACCGAGCCGACCTGTCGGGCCAGCAGCAGGGGATTGCGCGAGCCGAGCTTCATCACGTTGGTGTAGAACCGTAGGGTCGAAGTGACGGCGCCCATCGCACCGGCGGCGATCAGCGGGTCGACCCACGGGGTGTTCTCGTCCCACATCCGCGAGCCGTCCGGGGTGTAGGGGTAGTCCGCCGACTGCTTCTCCATGTAGAAGATCGAGTCGGGAAGCGCGATGTTGTCGAAGCCCGCCTCCTCGACCGTCTTCGCCAGCTCGATCAGCTGGTCGATCGGGCACATCGGCACCGCGCAGGTGTACTGCATGCGCGTCATGGCTTGTCGGCTCCCACAACCCACATCGAGTAGTACTGTGCGCCACCGCCATACGCGTGGCCCAACGCCTTGCGCGCCCCCTCGACCTGATGCTCTCCCGCCTTGCCCATCACCTGAATCGCTGATTCGGCGAACCGGATCATTCCGGATGCCCCAATGGGATTGCTGCTCAGCACCCCGCCGGACGGGTTGAACGGGATCCGGCCTCCGATCGCCGTCTCGCCCGCCTCGGTGAGCTTCCATCCCTCGCCCTCGGGCGCGAAGCCGAGGCTTTCCAGCCACATCGGCTCGTACCACGAAAACGGCACGTAGACCTCGGCGACATCGATTTCGTCGATGGGGCTCTTGATTCCCGCCGCCTTCCACAATGCGGCGGCCGCATCCCGGCTGGCCTGTGGATTGACCTGGTCGCGACCGGCGTAGGCCAACGGCTCCGTGCGCAGTGCCGTCGCGTGAATCCATGCGACGGGCTGCCCCTCGGCGACACGGGCATCGGCGCTCTCTTCGTCGCCGATCACCATTGCCGCCGCGCCGTCCGACGACGGGCAGGTCTCGTCGTAGCGGATGGGATCCCACAGCATCGGTGACTCCATCACCTTCTCCACGGTGATGTCCGGCTGATGCAGGTGCGCCAGCGGGTTCATGGCGCCGTTGTGTCGGTCCTTGACCGCCACCATCGCGCCGATGTGCGTCGGCGCGCCGGACCGGCGGATGTAGGCGCGGACATGCGGCGCGAAGTAGCCGCCTGCGCCCGCCCCGACCGGCTTGGTGAACGGGACAGGAATGCTCAACGCCCACATGGCATTCGACTCGGACTGCTTCTCCCACGCCATCGTCAGCACGCGCTTGTACTTACCCGACTGCACCAGGCTGGCAGCGACGATCGCCGTGGACCCACCGACCGAGCCGGCCGTGTGCACGCGGATCAGCGGCTTGCCCGTCGCTCCGACTGCGTCGGCCATGAACAGTTCGGGCATCATCACGCCCTCGAAGAAGTCGGGCGCCTTACCGACCACGACGGCGTCGATGTCGTCGAAGGTCGAGCCCGAATCGGCGAGAGCCTTGTCGATGGCCTCGCGCACCAGGCCGTTCATCGAGACGTCCTTGCGCTTGGCGACGTACTTCGTCTGCCCCGTACCCAGAACTGCGGCCAGCTTCTTAGTGCTCACTTCGCCTCCATCACCGCGACGAGATTCTGTTGCAGCGCTGGGCCGCTGGTGGCATGCGCCAGCACGCGGCTCGCCGTGCCGTCGAAGATGTGCTGTGCTGCGAACCCGATTCGCTCGAGTCCGGCCGAGAACATCGGGTTGGCCGCCAATACCCCACCTGATGGGTTGACCTTCGCCGAGTCGGGCAGGCCGATCGACTCGGTCAGGATCAGGTGCTGGTGGCTGAATGGGGCATAGATCTCGGCGACCTCGATCGAGCTGGTGTCACCGCCTGTCGCCGCCTTGGCCGACGCCTCCGTGGACGGCGACGTGGTCAGATCACGCGCGCCCAGCACCGGCGTCTCGATGCGGTGTTCGATGCCGGTGATCCACGCGGGGTTCTCCCGCAGCTCGCGGGCCTTGCCGCCGGCGGCCAGGACGATCGCCGAAGCGCCGTCGGTGATCGGCGCAATGTCGTGGCGCCGCAACGGATCTGCGAAGTACGGCCGCGCCAGCAGTTCATCAAGGCTCTTCGCCGGCTTTTCGGAATCGGTGCGCTGCGCGACCGCGAACGAGTCCAGCGCGACCTGGGCCATCTGTTCGGCGGTCCACTTGCCCGCGTCGAGCCCCAAGCGCGCCTGCAGACCTGCCATCGACACCGAGTCGGGCCACAGCGGTGCGACCGTGTACGGGTCGGTCTGCAATGCGAGCACCCGGCGCAGCGTGCCCGCCGACGACTTGCCGAAGCCGTAAACCAGCGCGGTCTCGACCTCTCCGGTGAGAATCTTGATGTAGGCCTCGTAGAGTGCCCACGCGGCGTCCATCTCGACGTGCGACTCGTTGATCGGTGGCACCGCCCCAATCGAGTCGATGGCCGAAATGAACGAGAACGCCCGGCCGGCAAGGTAATCCGACGAGCCGGAGCACCAGAACCCGATGTCGGTCTGCTGCAGGCCGAGTTCGTCGTAGAGCCGGCGGAAACACGGCATCAGCATTTCGACGCCGTTGGTGGTGCCGTCGGTGCGGCGCACATGCGGGGCATGGGCGAAACCGACGACGGCTACATCGCGAAAACTCATGTGGCGGGCCCCTTTAGAGGTGGTGCTTGTAGGTGTCGTAGTCGGCGTCGGGTTCGCCGGTCGGTTTGAAGTACTCGATGTTGTCGATGCCGAGACCCCAGTCTTCGCGGGGCTTCCACACCGCCTGCACGCGCATGCCCATCCGCACGTCGGCGACATCGATCTCCTGGATCAGGTGCAGGAACGGGATGTCCGCACCGTCGAGCAGCACATACGCGGCGACATACGGTGGCTTGATCCGCTGACCCGCGAACGGGATGTTGATGATCGCGAACGTCGTCACCGTGCCTTTGTCCGGCAACTCGACGAACGTGTCCAGCTCGAGGCCGGTGGCCGGATCGGCCTCCTTGGGCGGGAAGTAGACCTTCCCGTTTTCACCTGTGCGAGCGCCGAGCAGCTTGCCGTCCTCCAGCCCACGCAGGAACGCGCTCTCCGGAAACGATGCGGTGTGCTGGATTTCGATGCTGCTGGGCGACACCTGGATGGTGACCGGCTCACGGTCGTCGGGATCAGCGGACGGCTCTACAGATTCTTCGTCGTCGCCGATCGCGAAGTAGGCGATGTCGGTGATCGCGCCGACCGGCTCGTCGACCCAGTGGGCGTGCACCCTCGCCCCGGTGCTGATCGCATCGGAGGAATCCGCAGCGACCGCATGCAGCAGTGGGGTGTCGGCACCATCGAGCTTGATCAGTGCCCACGCGAACGGCTTGTCCAGGGGCTGACCCTCGAGCGGCTCGGACTGCCACGTCCACGACACCACGGTCCCGACGCTGGCCACCGGCACCACCTCGGTCAACGGCGCGTAGGTCACAGGGTCATACTCAGCGGGCGGTACGAGCACCCGTCCGTCCGAACCGCGGACACCGAGGATGCGGCGTCCGCGCAGGGCTGTGAAGAACTGGGACAGGAGTGGTCCGACTGAACGGGTGTAGTCGAATGACAGCTTCAGCGGTGCCGAAAGGGGCTTCTGATGCGCGTCGATCTGCACCGGGCTGCTTTGGCTGGTGGTCACAGCATCGAGTAGAACAGGTTCTAAGAATGGTTTCAACCATGGGTCGGAAGGCGGGCTAATGAAGTTGGGTTTGCAGCTCGGCTATTGGGGCGCGCAGCCGCCCGAGAACGCGGCTGAACTCGTCGCCACGGCCGAGGAGGCCGGCTTCGACACCGTGTTCACCGCCGAGGCGTGGGGGTCTGACGCCTACACCCCGCTGGCGTGGTGGGGCCGCGAGACCAAGCGGATGCGTCTTGGCACGTCGGTGATCCAGCTGTCGGCCAGGACGCCGACAGCGTGCGCAATGGCCGCGCTGACTTTGGACCACCTGTCCGGCGGGCGGCACATCCTCGGGCTCGGGGTTTCGGGGCCGCAGGTGGTCGAGGGCTGGTACGGGCAGAAGTTCCCCAAGCCGCTGGCCCGCACGCGGGAGTACGTAGACATCCTGCGCCAGGTGTGGGCGCGCGAAGCTCCCGTACACAGCGACGGGCCGCATTACCCGCTGCCGCTGACAGGGGAGGGCACCACCGGTCTGGGCAAGTCGCTCAAGCCGATCACCCATCCGTTGCGTGCGGACATCCCGGTCATGCTCGGCGCGGAAGGTCCGAAGAACGTCGCGCTTGCTGCCGAGATCTGCGACGGCTGGTTGCCGATCTTCTACTCGCCGCGGATCGCCGGCATGTACAACGAGTGGCTCGATGAGGGCTTCGCCCGTCCCGGCGCAAGGCGGACCCGCGAGACCTTCGAGATCTGCGCGACCGCGCAGGTGGTTGTCACCGACGACCGCCCGGCGATCATGGAGCTCATGAAGCCGCACCTCGCGCTGTATATGGGCGGAATGGGCGCTGAAGACACCAACTTCCATGCCGACGTCTACCGCCGGATGGGTTATGCCGAGGTGGTCGACGACGTCACCAAGCTGTTCCGGTCTGGGAGTCAGGACGGAAAAGACCGAGCTGCCAAGATCATTCCCGACGAACTCGTCGACGACTCGGCCATCGTGGGTGACCTGACCTACGTCCAGGAACAGATGAAGGCGTGGGAGGCTGCGGGCGTCACGATGATGGTGGTTGGTGCCCGCTCGCCGGAGCAGATCCGCGACCTTGCCGGGCTGCTGTAGACAGTTCTTGCTAGTTGTCTAGAACGCGTTCTAGATTGGCTCGATGACTGGTTCCCAGCACACCATCGCCGGCCAGGTCGTCACGATGCCGGTGGAGATCCGCAAGGCCCAGCAGCACATGGCCATGTTTTCCGTCGATGCCGATGCCACCCAGGAGCTGATCGACTACAGCGGGCTGACCGTGTGCCGCTACCGGCCCGGTCGCGCCATCGCGGTCCTGATGCTGATGCACTACATCGACGGTGACCTCGGTCAGTACTACGAATTCGGCACCAACCTGATGGTCAACCAACCGGGATCTGATGCGACGGGCCTGCGAGCCCTGCAATCGGCGGGCGCGTTCATCCATCATCTGCCCGTCGATCAGGAGTTCACGCTGGAAGCGGGAACAAAGATCTGGGGTTATCCGAAAGTGATGGCCGACTTCACGATTCGCGACGGCCGCCAGTTCGGCTTCGACCTCACCATCGACGGTCAATTCGTGCTCGGCATGGAGTTCCGCCGCGGAGTGCCGATCCGATTGACACCGCGCACTCAGGCACAGCGCAGCTATTCGCACCGCGACGGCGTCACCCGTGAAACCGCATTCGAGATGTCGACCAGCGGCGTGCGCAACCGACCGGGCGGGGTGAAGATGCGGCTGGGCGACCATCCGTACGCGAAAGAACTCGGCTCGCTCGGCTTGCCGAAAGCCGCCATGCTGTCGAGCTCAGTGGCCAACGTCGAAATGTCGTTCGGCGACGCTACCGCCGTCTGACGGACGATGCGGTTACTGCGGCAACTGGGGCCCGATTTTTCGGGCGAGGTCGACGGCTGCGTTGTCGGCGTCGGGACCCATCAGCGCCAGCACCGCGACCTGCACGGTGTTGGCGCGACCGCCCGCGGGAAACTCGACCATGCCGCTCGCGAGGTTGCGCATCCCGTCCGGACCCGGCGTGCCGACCTCACCGAAGCCGGGTTCTGGCGGCGGAAGGGCGCCGTTGGCCGCGCTGCCGGGGTTGCCGATCTCCACCGTGACCGACTCGTAGGTCTCGCGGTTCTCCCACGTACAGGCGGGGGCGTCGGGACTTCCTCCGATCGCCCGGCCCTCGACGGGCTTACCGAGCAGTTTGGCGATGTCGTCGGCACTGACCAGCTTGCACGCGTCGATGGCCGATCCCGCGGCGGGTGGCGTGCTCGACGGCGACGAGGTGGCTTGTGGTTTGTCGCCGCCACAGCCGGCGACCGCGAGACCCGTTGCGAGCGCGACGAATGCGAATGTGGTTCTGCTCATGCGGGATCACGGTAATGCAGCTGAGCCGTATGGATTTCCTTGGTAACCGATGGAGGCAGGAATGACACTTACCAGACCAGACGTCGATCTGACCGACGGCGGTTTCTACGCCGGCGACTCCCGCCCGGTCTACAAGTGGATGCGCGACAACGAGCCGGTCTTCCGCGACCGTAACGGGCTGGCCGCCGCCGCCACCTACGCCGCCGTCATCGAGGCCGAGCGAAACCCTGAACTGTTCTCCAACGCGGGTGGCATCCGGCCCGACCAGCCGGGCGTGGAAATGATGATCGAGATGGACGACCCGCAGCATCTGTTGCGACGCAAGCTCGTCAACTCCGGCTTCACCCGCAAACGCGTGAAAGACCTCGAGGGGTCCATCATTTCCCTGTGCGACACGCTGATTGACGCGGTGTGCGAGCGCGGCGAGTGTGACTTCGTATGGGACATCGCAGCGCCACTTCCGATGGCGGTCATCGGCGACATGCTCGGCGTGCGTCCAGAAGAACGCGAGATGTTCCTGCGGTGGTCCGACGATCTGGTCAGCTTCTTGAGCAGCACCGCCGATCCCGAGCAGTTCCAGGTCACGATGGACGCGTTCGCGGCCTACAGCGAGTACATGACGGGCATGATCACCGCGCGGAAGACCGAGCCGACCGACGACCTCGTCAGCGTGCTCGTGCACGCCGAGGTCGAAGGCTCCAAGCTCGAGGATCACCAGATCGTCACCGAGGTGCTGCTGCTGTTGATCGGCGGGGACGAGACGACCCGCCACACGCTCTCCGGTGGGACCAGGCAGCTCCTGCGTCACCCCGACCAGCACCAGCGACTGAGCAAGGATCTGGACCTGCTGCCCAACGCAATTGAAGAGATGCTGCGCTGGACCGCCCCGGTGAAGAACATGGCCCGCACCATCACCGCCGACACCGAGTTCCACGGCACCGAGCTGCGGCAGGGCGAGAAGATGATCCTGCTGTTCGAATCGGCGAACTTCGACGAGAAGGTGTTCGACGAGCCCGAGCGGTTCGACATCACGCGCTACCCGAACAACCACCTGGCGTTCGGCTTCGGCACACATTTCTGTCTCGGCAACCAGCTGGCGCGCCTGGAGATCTCGCTGATGCAGGAGCGGCTGTTGAAACGGTTGCCCGATATGCAGTTGGCCTCTGATGCCGAATTACCGCTTCGCCCAGCCAATTTCGTCAGCGGCCTCGAGCAGATGCCGGTGACGTTCACCCCGACCAAGCCGCTGAACGTTTAGCGGGGGGTTCTTTCTTCCTTCCGCGAGCGTGCGTGTCTGCTGCCGACACGCCGCACCGTGTCATCGGTTTGCGCACGCTCGTAAATCAGGGCGGGCACACTGGTCGCGTGAGTTCGGACCGCGTCCGCTATGCGCGCAACGGGAACGTCCGGCTGGCGTACCGGATATTCGGCGATGGTGACATCACGCTGGTCTGGGTACCGGGCTGGGTGAGCAACGTCGACCTCTATGACGATCCGGCAACTCCGTTCGCTCCGGTCGTCGCGCACCTGGCGCGCCAGATCAGACTGGTGGTTTGGGACAAGCGCGGTACCGGCCTTTCCGATCCGGTAACGCGCATTCCGCCACTGGACGAGCGCATGGATGACCTGCACGCCGTACTCGATGCAGTCGACGCGGGTCGCCCGGCGTTGTTGGGGGTGTCTGAGGGTGGCCCGATGAGCGTTATGTTCGCTGCATCATTTCCGGACCGCGTGCGATCGCTGGTTCTTTATGGCACCGCAGCGCGGTTCGTCCGCGAACTGCCCGACTTCCCCTGGGGTGTCCCCCCCGACCGAATGGAAGCCGGCGCTGCGAATATCGGCGACAACTGGGGCACCGGTGTGCTCGCCGACCGAATTCTCGGCGAGGCCGTCAAAGTACCGGGTGTCCTAGAACTGGCCGGTCGCTATGAACGCGCCAGCGCCAGCCCGACAATCGCCGAGATGCTCTGGCGATCGATAGCCGAAATCGACATCCGCGCAATCCTGCCGACCGTACGGACGCCTACGCTCGTTCTGTCTCGTCCCGGCGATCGGATGGTTCCGACAGCGGCATCACGAGCGTTGGCCGCCGGCATTCCAGGCGCGGTGTTCAAGGCGTTGCCTCCCGGTGCTCACGCCGCGTTCGATATCGATGATTCATTCGCCACGGAAATCCTGTCGTTCGTCTGTGGCGACACCGAATCCACGGCAAGCGAACGAGTTCTCAAAGCGGTGCTTTTCACGGACATTGTCGGAAGTACCGAGCAGGCTGCTGCCGCCGGAGACTCTCGTTGGCGACATCAGCTCGATATGCATGACGAGCTCGTCGACCAGCTGCTCGCCAAATTCGGAGGTGTCCAAGAAAAGCACACGGGAGACGGGGTATTCGCCTTATTCGAGGGTCCCACCAAGGCTGCCCGATGCGGCCTTGCTCTCATCCCGGCGTTGGCTACTCGCGGCATAGCGATCCGAGTGGGCGTCCACATCGGGGAGTGTGAGCGGCGGGGCGACGAGTGGAGCGGACTTGCCGTCCATACCGGCGCGCGCATTGCAGCGATGGCCGATGGTGGAGAGGTCTTGGCAAGCCGAACTGTGCGCGATCTGTCCGCCGGCTCGCAATTGAACTTCGAGAGCGTCGGCAGCCACCGGTTCAAGGGGTTGCCGGAGGACATCGAGGTATTCCGGGTGACTACGAGCTAGTCGTCGACGAACACCACGTTGGTCTCGACGGGGTTTCGCGGCACCCGCACATTATTGGCCGCGAACCCCGGGTCCGGGTAGCCGATCGCCAGCCCGCACAGGATCCGCATGTCCTCGCCGATGCTGAGCTGTTCTCGCACGACGTCGGGGTAGCCCGCGATCGACACCTGGACGCACGTGCCCAGGCCGCGGGCCGTCAAAGCCAGCAGCAGGGTCTGCAAGAACATGCCGACGCCCATTGCGTCGACATAGTCGAGATCGCGGTGCATGCAGACGATTCCGGCCAGCGGCGCCCGGAAGAACTCCCAGTTGCGAAGCACTGCGATGCGCCGGGCTTCGGCGTCATCCCGCGCGACGCCCATTGATCCGTACACAAGCGCGCCGAGGTCGCGTCGCATGTGCGCGAACGCGTCGGGCAAGACCGGCACGCTGGGCGTCTCCACCGCGGCCACCTCCAGCAGGGCCTCAACGAGACGGTCTCTCGCCGCGCCCGATGCGAGCACGACATGCCACGGCTGGATGTTCGAGTTCGACGGGGCGCGCATCGCGAGATCCAGCGCCTCGTGAACTATTTCGAGGGGCACGGGCTTGTCCGGGAGAAATAGTCGTGACGACCGTCGGTCGGTGATCGCGTCTTCCAAGTCGTACATCGTCGATCCTCTCGACTAGCTACACCAGCCAAAACGATTTCAACGCACGTTTAATTCCTCACAGCAGATCGGGTCGCGAGCGTGCATGGGATGCCAAATCCCGCGGCGTGTCGGCGACAAACACGCACGCTCGCGGGGGAGGGCTCGCGGGCGACCGCTACTTCATCTGGAAGTTGGGCGCACGCTTCTCCTTGAAGGCGCGCGGGCCTTCCTTGGCGTCGTCGGAGAGGAACACCTCGATGCCGATCTTCGTGTCGATCTTGAAGGCGTCGTTCTCGTGCATGCCCTCGGTTTCATGAATGGTCTTCAGAATCGCCTGCACGGCCAGCGGGCCGTTGTTGTTGATGACCTCGGCGATCTCGAGCGCTTTGTCCAGCGCCGTGCCGTCGGGCACCACATAGCCGACCAGGCCGATCTCCTTGGCCTCCGCGGCGGTGATGTGCCGACCGGTCAGCAGCAGGTCACACGCCACGGTGTAGGGGATCTGCCGAACCAGTCGCACCGCGGAGCCGCCCATCGGGTACAGGCTCCACTTGGCCTCGGAGATACCGAACTTGGCGCTTTCGGCAGCGATGCGGATGTCGGTGCCCTGCAGGATCTCGGTGCCGCCGGCGATTGCAGGCCCTTCCACCGCCGCGATGAGCGGCTTGGTCAGCCGCCTGCCCTTCAACAGCGCGTCGATGCGCGACGGGTCGTAGCTGCCGTCTTTGAACGAGTCGCCCGGTGGCTTGGCGGTCGCCGCCTTCAGGTCCATCCCGGCGCAGAAGTAGCCGCCGGCCCCGGTCAGGATGGCCGACCTGATCTCCGGATCGTTGTCGACGCGGTCCCACGCCTCGACCATGATCGAGAGCATCTCGGTAGAAAGCGCGTTGCGCGCCTCGGGCCGGTTCAGCGTCAGGACCAGGGTGTGTCCGCGCTGCTCAATGAGGGCGTCGGGGCCTTTTTCGGATATTCCTGAGTCGCTCACGAACAGCCTTTCTTCCAGCGTCGATGCCACAGACTTGTCTCAAAATGTAACACGTTCTAGTTTAGGTCTCGTGGCCCTGAACATTGCCGATCTCGCCGAGCACGCCATCGATGCTGTGCCAGACCGTGTCGCCCTGATCTCCGGCGACGAGCAGCTGACCTACGCCCAATTGGAGGAGAAGGCCAACCGGTTGGCCCACTATCTGATCGAGCAGGGCGTCAAGAAGGACGACAAGGTCGGGCTGTACTGCCGCAACCGCATCGAGATCGTGATCGCGATGCTGGGCATTGTTAAGGCCGGCGCCATCCTGGTCAACGTCAACTTCCGCTACGTCGAGGGCGAGCTGAAGTACCTGTTCGAGAACTCCGACATGGTCGCGTTGGTGCACGAACGCCGCTACGCCGACCGCGTCGCCAACGTGCTGCCCGAGACGCCTGCCGTCAAGACCATCCTGGTGGTGGAGGACGGTAGCGACGACGATTACCAGCGCTACGGCGGCGTCGACTTCTACTCCGCGATTGAAAACAGTTCGCCCGAGCGCGATTTCGGGCCGCGCAGCGCCGACGACATCTACCTGCTGTACACCGGTGGCACCACTGGCTTCCCGAAGGGCGTGATGTGGCGCCACGAGGACATCTACCGGGTGTTGTTCGGCGGCACCGACTTTGCGACGGGCGAGCCGATCGCCGACGAGTACGGCCTGGCGAAGGGCGCCGTGGAGAACGCGCCGATGATCCGCTACCCGATCCCGCCGATGATCCACGGCGCGACGCAGTCGGCCACCTGGATGTCGCTGTTCGCGGGCCAGACGACCGTGCTGGCGCCGGAATTCGACGCGGACGAGGTCTGGCAGACCATTGAGAAGCACAAGGTCAACCTGCTGTTCTTTACTGGCGACGCGATGGCCCGCCCGCTGCTCGACGCGTTGACCAAACTGCACGACTCTGGCCAGGAGCCCGACCTATCGAGCCTGTTTCTGCTGGCCAGCACGGCTGCGCTGTTCTCGACCAGCATCAAGGAGAAGTTCCTCGAGCTATTGCCCGACCGCATCATCACCGACTCGATCGGATCCTCGGAGACGGGCTTCGGCGGCACCAGCGTTGTCGCCAAGGGACAATCGCACACTGGCGGTCCCCGCGTCACGATCGACAAGACCACGGTCGTGCTCGACGAGGACGGCAACGAGGTGGAGCCGGGTTCGGGGGTGCGTGGTGTCATCGCCAAGAAAGGCCACATCCCGGTCGGCTACTACAAAGACGAGAAGAAGACGGCCGAGACGTTTCGCACCTACAACGGGGTGCGGTATGCGATCCCCGGCGACTACGCCGAAGTCGAGGCCGACGGCACGGTGACGATGCTCGGCCGTGGCTCGCAGTCGATCAACAGCGGCGGCGAGAAGATCTACCCCGAAGAGGTCGAGGCGGCGCTGAAGGGCCATCCGGACGTGTTCGACGCGTTGGTGGTCGGAGTGCCCGATGAGCGCTACGGGCAATGCGTGGCCGCCGTCGTCCACCGCCGTCCCGGCACCAAACCGACGCTGGCCGAACTTGATGCCTTCGTGCGTCAGGAGATCGCGGGATACAAAGTGCCGCGCAAGGTTTGGTGGGTCGACGAGATCCATCGCACGCCTGCGGGCAAGCCCGACTACCGCTGGGCGAAGGACGTCACCGAAGAGCGCGCGGCCGACGATGCGCACGCCAATCATGTGGGGTCGCCGTCGTGATGCGGACCGAGCTGTGCGACCGCTTCGGCATCGCCTATCCGATCTTCGTCTTCACGCCGTCGGAGAAGGTCGCCGCCGCGGTGAGCAAGGCGGGCGGGCTGGGTGTGCTGGGGTGCGTGCGGTTCAACGACCCCGACGAGCTCGACGCTGTCCTGAATTGGATGGATGAGAACACCGACGGGAAGCCCTACGGCGTCGACGTCGTCATGCCGGCGAAGGTGCCGCAGGAGGGCTCGGCCGTCGACATCGACAAGCTCATCCCGCAGAGCCACCGGGACTTCGTTGCGAAAACGCTTGCTGATCTTGGTGTTCCGCCGCTGCCGGAGGACGGGAACCGCAACGAGGGCGTGCTCGGCTGGCTGCACTCGGTGGCCCGGTCGCACGTCGAGGTGGCGCTGAAACACCCGATCAAGTTGATCGCCAATGCGCTCGGCTCTCCGCCGAAGGACGTCATCGATCAGGCGCATCAGGCCGGTGTTCCGGTCGCCGCGCTCGCCGGCAGTCCCAAGCACGCCCAGCGTCACGTGGACAACGGCGTCGACATTGTCGTCGCCCAAGGCCACGAGGCCGGCGGGCACACCGGCGAGATCGGTTCGATGGTGTTGTGGCCGGAAATCGTTGATGCCCTTGACGGTCGGGCACCGGTGCTCGCCGCGGGTGGCATCGGAACCGGGCGTCAGGTCGCCGCGGCGCTCGCACTGGGGGCCTCCGGAGTGTGGATGGGGTCGGCATTTTTGACCTCGACCGAATACGACCTCGGGCATCGGCAGGAAAGCGGTCGGTCGACGATCCAGGAAGCGCTGCTGGCCGCGACCTCGGCCGACACCGTGCGCCGGCGCATCTACACCGGCAAGCCGGCGCGGCTGCTCAAGAGCCGGTGGACCGAAGCTTGGGACGCGCCCGATGCGCCGGATCCGCTGCCGATGCCGCTGCAAAACATCCTCGTCAGCGAGGCGCATCAGCGGATGAACGAGTCGACTGACCCGTTCACGGTGGCCATGCCCGTCGGACAGATCGTCGGCCGGATGAACGAGATCCGACCGGTGGCCGACATCATCGCCGAACTCGTGGAGGGCTTCGAGCAGGCCTCGTGCCGACTCGACGCGATCCGCGAGAGCTAGCAAACAAGCGCCATCTCGACGGCCTTGACTGACTGCCAAACCACGTGTCCGATTCGTTCACGACGCGGTTAGGCCGCGCACCTACCGTGCAGGTATGAGTATTCGTCTGACCTCAACGGTCGTCGAGATCGCAACGAAAGACCTGCAGCGTGCGTTGGACTTCTATCGGCTCCTGGGACTCGACGTTCCTGAATCCGGTGGCCCGCATGTGGAAGTGGACCTTCCCGGTGGCAACCGGTTGGCGTTCGACGACGAGGAGGTCATCGCCGGCATGCACCCGGGATGGACTCCGCCGACACAACAGGGCCGGGTGGCATTGGCCTTCAGGGTGAATGAGCCGTCGGACGTCGACGCGCTATTCGAGAAGGTCACCGGCGCCGGTCATCCCGGACCGCTGCAGCCGTTCGACGCGCCGTGGGGCCAGCGCTATGCGACCGTCACCGATCCCGACGGCACCTCGGTCGATCTGTTCTGCCCGCTGCCGTGACGCAGTGAGGCCAGTGACATGCCGGTGAGGTCGCGAACCTCACGATGCAGGTGCGGCTGATCGGCATAGCCCGCAGCGGCGGCTGCATCGGCAGGCGAACTGCCGTTGTCCACCAGCTGAATTGCGCGGCGGAACCGCAGGATCCGCCGCAGCGTCGCGGGCCCGTAGCCGAAAACCGCGCCGCATTGGCGCTGCAGCGTCCGGTTCGACCAACCGGTGTCGCGCGCGACATCAGCGACCGCGGCACCGTCTGCGAGACTTCTGGTGATGCCGCGCAGCTGGTGCAGCGTCCACGGCGCCGTCTCCCTCGTCGGCTCCTCGGCGGCAAGCGCGACGGCCAGCTCGAGCAACGAGCTGTCCCGCCGGCACCTGACGCCCAGCTCAGTCAGCGGGACGCGGGCATTGCGCAGCTCTGCGGCGGGGACGCCGAGCAGGCGGGGAAGCACACCGGGTCGGAAGCGCAAGCCCGTGAACGTCTCTCGGACGCGAGGGCTGAGAAAGGCCGCGGTGTCCGGTCCGGCGACGACCACCCGGCCCGACATCCAGATGAGATCCATACACCCGTCGGGCAGCACGCGGACCGGCTCCGGCGGACCGTCGACGACCCATGTGCACTCGACGAGGTCACGCAGATGAGGCGGCGGCGGGAAGTCGCGGTAGCCCACCGTGCCGACGTTACCGCTGAATCGCCCAGACCGCGTCCGCGCAGTCGGTCCCCTGCGCGGCCAGCTGGCGTTTGATGATTTTGAACGACTCGGTCCTCGGCAGCTCGGTGGCGATGCGGACGAACGCCGGCCATTGCTTCGGACCCAAATCCGGTTGCCCGGCCAGGAATTCACGGAAGGCGTCGACATCGAAGTCGGCACCGTCGGCGAGCAACAGCGCCGCCATCACCTGATCGCCGACATCGGGGGCCGGTATGCCGTACACCGCGACCTCGACCACATCGGGGTGGCGCAGGAGGACGCGTTCAATAGGCGCGGCGCCGAGGTTTTCACCGTCGACACGCATCCAGTCGCCCAGCCGCCCCGCGAAATACACGTAGCCGTCCTCATCGCGGTAGCCGAGGTCACCGCTGTGATACACGCCGCCATGCATGCGTTCGGCATCGGCATCCGGATCGTTGTAATAGCCCTCGAACCGCCCGGGACCCGTCGTGTTCACGATCTCGCCGGTGACGCCCGGCGGACACGGTTCGCCGGTCTCCACGTCGATGATGTCGGTTCCTTCGGGCAACGGACCCAGGGCACCGGGCGGCGTATCCGCGGTACGTCCAATCGCGACTCCGCCTTCGGTGGAACCGAATCCATCGACGACGACGGTGTTGAACCGGCGCGCGAACTTCTCGACGTCGGCGGGAGCGCCCTCGTTGCCGTACACCGCCCTCAGCGGGTTGTCCCCATCGTCCGGCTGTTCTGGCGTCGCCAGCACATATGACAGCGGCTTACCGACATAATTGGCGTAGGTTGCGCCGTAGCGCCTCACGTCGGGAAGGAACTGCGACGCGGAGAACTTGCGCCGCAACACCATTGATCCCCGGCAGGCCAGCGACACCGCCCAGCCGACCAGCACCGCGTTCGAGTGGAACAGCGGCATGGATACATAGCAGACGTCGGAGGATCCGAGGCCGAACCGTTCGGACATCGTCACACCGGCGATCGCGACCTTGCCGTGACTGCAGATCACCGCTTTGGGGTCACCGCTCGTGCCCGACGTGTAGATCAGCATGAATGTGTCGGCGGGATCGGGCTCACGCGCGGTTACCGGCACATTGCGATGCGCAGCGAGCTCGTCCGCCCACTCGGGCGAGTCGACGTCGATGTGGTCGATGTCGCCGACGACCGCCGCGGACGCCGAGTCGGCAAGGACAACTTGGCAATCCGCATGTCGGATGTCGCGTTCCAGCGCCGCGCCGCGGCGGATCGGGTTGAGCCCCACGGGCACGATGCCCGTCAGGGCCGCCGCCACGAGCAGCGACGAGAAGAAGGGAGTGTTCTGCAGCAGCACGCCGACGTGGGGCGGCTTGTCGGGGTCCATGCGTGCCCGCAGCGCGGCGGCCACTGCGGCGCCTTGCCGAATGTGCTCGCGCCAGGGGATGAACGAATCTTCGAAGAGCACGCCGCGGTCATCGACCTCGACCAGCGGTGTGATGAGCGAGGTTACGGTCGGGAGCTCGCTCCCCGTAGCGGGGTTCAATTCGCTCCTCGCGTGCGCAGGTTCAATTCGCTCCTCGCGTGCGCAGGTTCAATTCGCTCCTCGCGTGCGCGGGTTCAAGCCGGTGTGTCAGCCAGCTCCCGGCCGATGCGCAGAAGCTGCCCGGTGGCACCGCCCACCGCGAACTCGGTCTGCTTGGCCGCGAGGAAGTAGCGGTGCACAGGGTGGTCGGTGTCGATACCGACGCCGCCGTGCACGTGGACCGTGGTGTGCGCGACGCGGTGTCCCGCCTCCGCCGCCCAGAAGGCTGCGGTGTTCACGTCGATCTCAGCCGGGAGATCCTCCGACAGCCGCCAGGCCGCCTGCGTCACCGTCAGCCGCAATCCCTTGATGTCGATGTAGCCGTCGGCCAACCGCGACGACACCGCCTGGAAGCTGCCTATCGGCCTGTCGAACTGTTCGCGTTCGCGCGCATACTCCGCCGTGAGCTCCAAGGCCCGTTCGAGGACGCCGAGCTGAAATGCGCTGCGGCCCAGCGTGGCGTGCGTCGTGAGCCACGAAACGACGTCGTCGCCGCCGACGATGCGGTCGGCGCCCAGCTCCACACCCCGCAGTTCGAGGTGCCCGACGCTGCCGTGGCCGGTTGTGTTCAGCGAGGTGACGGAAATGCCCCCGTCGTCCTTGGTCACCACGAAAACCCGGGTGCCGGAATCGGTTTCGGCGGGCACCAGGAACGCGTCGGCGACCGGACCGTAGAAGACCTGTGTTCTGGTGCCGGTGAGCCGGTAGCTGGAGCCCGACGACTGAGCCTGCACGGGCCCCTCGCCCATTTCGCCGTCGAGCGCCACGGTGACGATCTTGTCGCCGTTGATCGCAGGCACGGCCCACGCCTGCTGCAGCTCTTGCGCGCCGAACTTGGCCAGCGCGCCCGCGGCCAACACGGCCGACTCGAGATAGGGCACGGCGGCCATCTGCCTGCCGAGTGCGACGAGCACCGCGACCTGCTCGAGCACCCCGAAACCGCCGCCGCCCAACGACTCCGGCGCAGTGGTGGACAAGACATCGGCATCTTTGAGCTTGGCCCAGAGGGTGGCGTCGAAGCGTTCCTCGAGGCCGTCCAGCTCCCGCTGGCGCTCCGGCGTGCACACCGAGTCGACGATGGTGCGTGTCAGACCGCCGAGATCCTCAGCGGCTTCGGTTGTCGTGAAATCCATGTGCGAAGGGTCCTTACCGGTTCACTCTGGGCAGGCCGAGCGCGACCATGCCGATGATGTCGCGCTGAATCTCGTTCGTCCCGCCGCCGAACGTCAGGATGAGGCACGACCGGTGCATCCGCTCGATCCGGCCGCGCAGCTGGGCGCCGGGGGAGTTCGTGCGCACCGTAGCGGCGGTGCCCAGCACCTCCATCAGCAGCCGGTAGGCCTCGGTGGCCAGTTCGGTGCCGAAGACCTTGGCGGCCGAGGCGTCGGCCGGCGACGGGGCAGCGTCCTCCGTAGACGCGAGTTCCCAGTTGATCAGCTTTAGCACTTCGGCCTTGGCGTGCACGCGGGCAAGATTGAGCTGCACCCATTCCGAGTCGATCAGCCGATTGCCGTGAATGTCCTTGGTGTTCTGCGCCCACTCTCGAACTTGATTGAGCGCCACGAAGATCGGCTGTGCGGACACCAGCGCGACACGCTCGTGGTTGAGCTGGTTGGTGACCAGCTTCCAGCCGGCGTTCTCCTCGCCGACCAGATTGGTCGCGGGCACCCGGACGTCTTGGTAGTAGGTGGCGCTGGTGTCGACGCCCGCCATGGTGTGCACCGGCGTCCACGAGAACCCCTCGGCCGTGGTCGGAACGATGAGCATCGAGATCCCGCGGTGCTTTTTGGCCTCCGGGTTGGTGCGCACCGCCAGCCATACGTAGTCCGCGTAGGCGATCAGGCTGGTCCACATCTTCTGGCCGTTGATGACGTAGTCCTCGCCGTCGCGGACCGCGGTGGTACGCAACGATGCGAGGTCGGTGCCTGCGCCCGGCTCGGAGTAGCCGATCGAGAAGTGCAACTCGCCGGCGGCGATCTTGGGCAGGAAGAACGTCTTCTGCTCATCGGTGCCGAAACCCATGATCGTCGGCGCGACGCTGTTAATTGTCAGGAACGGCACGGGCACGTTGGCGATCGCGGCCTCGTCGTTGAAAATCAGGCTGTCCATCGGCGTGCGTTCCTGGCCGCCGTACTCCTTGGGCCACGACAGCGTCAGCCAGCCGTCCTTGCCCATTTGCGCGACGGTCTCGCGGTACACGTTGCCGCGGCCCATCTCGCCGTCGTTCGACGCGAGCGCCTCGGCGCGTTCCGGGGTCATGAGCTTGGTGAAGTAGGCACGCAGTTCGCGGCGCAACTCCTCTTGCTCGGGGGTATAGCCGATCCGCATCGCCGTTCCTTAACGTCTGATCAAACCGAGAAGCAGACCCAATCTGCCACCCCGGTTGTAACACGTTCTAGTCTTGGGGTCCAGCGACGGTTCGGGTCGGTAGCGCATGGACCTGGTCGTATTGTGGGTGCTGCCAGGGAACGACCTGTCGGAGCTGACTGCAAGGAGGTTGTCGTGCGAGTTGAAGTCGATCGCGATCGGTGTGAAGGTAACGCCGTCTGCGTGGGAATCGCGCCTGACCTATTCGATCTCGACGACGAGGATTACGCGGTGGTGAAGCAGGACCCGGTGGCCGCCGACCAGGAGGACCTGGCCGAGCAGTCGATCGCCGAATGCCCGCGCGCCGCGTTGCTTCGCAAGGACTAGAGGTATTCATTAAGTGAGCGCACAACAGGACGACCTGACCGATCTTTCCGGCCGGGTGGCCGTCGTCACGGGCGCGGCAGCGGGCCTGGGCCGGGCAGAGGCCATCGGCTTGGCCCGGTCGGGTGCCACGGTCGTGGTAAATGACATGGCCGCGGCGTTGGACAAATCGGATGTCATCGACGAGATCGTCGCGGCCGGCTCGAAGGCGGTCGCGGTCGAAGGCGACATCAGTGCGCGCGGCACCGCAGACGAACTCGTCGCCACCGCGGACGGCCTCGGCGGCCTCGACATCGTCGTCAACAACGCGGGCATCACCCGCGACAAGATGCTCTTCAACATGTCCGACGAGGACTGGGACGCGGTGATCGCCGTCCACCTGCGCGGGCACTTCCTGCTGACCCGCAACGCGGCCGCCTATTGGCGCGCCAAAGCCAAGGAAAGCGACGGATCGGTCTACGGCCGAATCATCAACACCTCATCCGAGGCGGGCCTGACCGGGCCCGTCGGCCAGGCCAACTACGGCGCCGCCAAGGCCGGCATCATCCAGCTCACGCTGACCGCCGCGAGAGCCCTCGAGCGGTACGGCGTGCGGGCCAACGCCATTGCTCCGCGCGCACGCACCGCCATGACGGCCGATGTGTTCGGTGAGGCGCCCGAGCTCAGTGAAGGACAGACCGACAGCCTGTCACCCGAACACGTGGTATCGCTCGTTCGCTTCCTTGCCTCGCCCGCATCGCACCGGGTCAGCGGACAGGTCTTCATCGTGTACGGACCGTCGGTTACGCTGCTGGCGCCGCCGACGATCGAGCGGCAATTCACCGCGGACGGCGAAGCCTGGGTGCCGTCGGAACTGAGCGCAACGCTGCGCGAATTCTTTGCTGACCGGGAACTCGAGCGAGGTTTCTCCGCCACTCACCTGATGGGGAATTCCTAAGAACCGCCTGAAGGCCGGGTAACTTAGGTAGCTAGAACACGTTTCAGAATGACCTGCGTCACACCTGCCCTGACCTGGACATAAGCATCAATTTTGTCTCATTTGGCGGGCTTTGACACTGCGAACTTGTTCTAGTTAGTATGATCCGGCTCACTTAGATTTGCGTGTGCCGCAGGGGTGGAAAAGTTGCCAAGGCAAGCGATTTCGAAAGCTTCGCCATGGTGAAGAACTCATGAAACCCCTGCCCCGAGAACGGAGCCGAGGTTGATCGAACAGCTTGCGGTCCCGGCGCGGGCCGTGGGCGGTTTCGTCGAGATGTCCATCGACACCTTCGTCAAGATCTTCCGCCGGCCCTTTCAGTTCCGCGAGTTCCTCGAGCAGACGTGGATGATCGCGCGGGTCTCGCTTCTCCCGACCCTGCTGGTCGCGATTCCCTTCACGGTCCTGGTGGCCTTCACCTTGAACATCCTGCTGAGGGAGATCGGCGCGGCCGACCTGTCCGGGGCGGGCACGGCGTTCGGCACCGTCACCCAGCTGGGTCCGGTCGTGACAGTTCTCGTGGTGGCGGGCGCGGGCGCGACGGCGATCTGCGCCGACCTCGGTGCCCGCACCATCCGCGAAGAAATCGACGCGATGCGGGTCCTCGGTATCGATCCGATCCAGCGGCTCGTCGTCCCTCGCGTGTTGGCCTCCACCGTCGTGGCCCTTCTGCTGAACGGGCTCGTCTGCGCCATCGGCCTGTCCGGCGGCTACGTCTTCTCGGTCTTCCTTCAAGGCGTCAACCCCGGCGCGTTCATCAACGGCCTGACCGTCCTCACCGGTCTTGGCGAGCTGGTACTCGCCGAGGTGAAGGCTTTGCTGTTCGGCGTCGTCGCCGGGCTCGTCGGCTGCTACCGCGGCCTGACCGTGCAGGGCGGACCGAAGGGCGTCGGCACGGCAGTCAACGAAACCGTCGTCTACGCGTTCATCTGCCTGTTCGTCATCAACGTCATCATGACGGCCGTCGGGGTGAGAGTGCTGGTGCGGTGAGTTACGACCTGACAGTGCGATTTCGGCGCGCGTTCCGCGGCGTGCCGAGAGCCGTCGACACCATCGGTGAGCAGGCGCTTTTCTACGGGGAGACGATTCGCTACATCCCCAACGCGATCACCCGCTACCGCAAGGAGACGATCCGCAACATCGCCGAAATGACGATGGGCAGCGGTGCGCTCGTCATGATCGGCGGCACAGTCGGCGTTGCGGCGTTCCTGACGCTGGCCTCCGGTGGTGTGATCGCGGTGCAGGGCTACTCGTCGCTGGGCGATATCGGCATCGAGGCGCTCACCGGCTTCCTGTCCGCGTTCCTCAACGTGCGCATCGTCGCGCCGGTGATCGCGGGCATCGCACTTGCCGCGACGATCGGCGCCGGCACCACGGCACAACTGGGCGCCATGCGCGTTGCCGAGGAGATCGACGCGGTCGAATCGATGGCCGTGCACTCGGTCTCATACCTGGTATCGACGCGGCTGATGGCAGGGCTGGTGGCGATCATTCCGCTGTACTCGTTGTCGGTACTCGCCGCATTCTTCGCGGCCAGGTTCACCACGGTCTTCATCAACAGCCAGTCGGCCGGTCTGTATGACCACTACTTCAATACGTTCCTGGTGCCCACCGATTTGTTGTGGTCGTTCCTGCAGGCCATCGTGATGGCGATCGCCGTCATGCTGGTGCACACCTATTACGGCTACAACGCGTCTGGCGGCCCGGTCGGCGTCGGGATCGCGGTCGGCCAGGCTGTGCGCACTTCGCTGATCGTGGTCGTCACGATCACCCTGTTCATCTCCCTCGCCGTCTACGGCGCGTCCGGTAACTTCAACCTTTCCGGATAGGTGGGGACATTGTCTGACGGAGACGCCAAGCGCAGCCACGTACGGATCGCCGCCGCGGTCCTCGCAGCTCTGCTCGTGGCCGCCGTCGTGTTCACCTACCTGGCCTACACGGCGGCGTTCACCTCAACCGACAAGGTCACCGTCACCTCGCCGAGAGCCGGTCTGGTCATGGACCGCGACGCCAAGGTGAAATACCGCGGTATCCAGATCGGCGAGGTCAAGTCGATCGACTATGCGGGCGACCAGGCGAAGTTGACGCTCGCGATCGCCAGCAACGAAATGCGATACATCCCGTCCAATGCCCCGGTCCGCATTGCCAGCACAACGGTTTTCGGCGCTAAGTCCGTCGAATTCATCCCACCCGACAAGCCGTCCGGCAGTTCGTTGCGACCCGGTGCAGAAGTACAGGCGCAGTCGGTGCAGCTCGAGGTCAACACCCTGTTCCAGACGTTGACCGACGTGCTGCACAAGATCGACCCCGTGCAACTGAACGGCACGCTCAGTGCTATCGCCGAAGGCCTGCGCGGTCACGGCGACGACCTCGGCGCCCTGCTTGCCGGATTGAATTACTATCTGCAGCAATTTAATCCGAAGCTTCCGACGCTGCAGCAGGACCTTCAAAAGACGGCAACGGTGGCCAACATCTACGGCGACGCAGGACCTGACATCGCGCGCATCCTCGACAATGCGCCCGTCATCAGCGACACCATCGTCGACGAGCAGGACAACCTCAACAGGACGCTGCTGGCGGCGACCGGCCTGGCCAACAACGGCACCGCAACGTTCGAGCCTGCGGAGAAGGATTACATCGCCGCGATCAACCGGCTGCGCGCGCCTTTGAAGGTGGCGGGTGATTACTCGCCGGAATTCGGCTGCATCCTCGAGGGCACCGCTCAGGCTGTCGACTTCTTCGCCCCGATCATCGGTGGTACCCGTCCCGGACTTTTCGTGTCGTCCAACTTCCTGCCCGGCTCGCCGGCGTACACCTATCCGGAGAGCCTGCCGATCGTGAACGCGACCGGTGGCCCGAATTGCCGTGGGCTGCCCCATCCTCCGAGCAAGCAGCTCGGCGGTTCCTGGTGGAGGTCACCGTTCCTGGTCACCGACAATGCCTACGTCCCCTACCAGCCGAACACCGAGCTGCAGTTCGACGCGCCGTCGACGGCACAGTTCCTGTTCAACGGGGCGTTCGCGGAGAGGGATGACTACTGATGCAGCAGAAGCACCTCCTGCTCAAGGTGTCCATTTTCACCGTGGCGATGCTGCTCGTCGCGGCGATGCTGGTGGTGGTGTTCGGCGAGTTCCGGTTCGCATCGGAGAGCAAGTACCACGCGACATTCACCGAGGCCTCGCGGCTGAAGGCCGGCCAAGATGTCCGCATCGCCGGTGTTCCGGTGGGCACGGTCGGAGCGCTCAAACTCAACCCCGACAACACGGTCGATGTCGCGTTCGACGTCGATGAGCGCTACCAGCTCTACACCTCGACGCGTGCCGTCGTCCGCTATGAAAACCTCGTCGGCGACCGCTATCTCGAGATCACGGCCGGCCCCGGCGAGCTGCGCAAGCTCCCCGCCGGTAGCACCATCCCCGTGCAGAACACCCAGCCCGCGCTCGACCTCGACGCACTACTCGGCGGGCTGCGGCCGGTCCTCAAGGGCTTGGACGGCTCGAAGATCAACGAGGTCAGCAGCGCGGTCATGGAGCTGTTGCAGGGTCAAGGCGGCGCGCTGTCCACGCTTCTGTCGACGACAAGCGCGTTCAGCCAGAACCTGGCGGCCCGCGATCAGCTCATCGGAGACGTGATCAACAACCTCAACACCGTGCTCGGGACCGTCGACGAGAAGGGTGTGCAGTTCGACGCCAGCGTCGATCAGCTGCAGAAGCTGCTCAGCGGCCTCGCGGAGGGAC
>LZSH01000551.1 GCA_001665255.1 Mycobacteriaceae bacterium 1482268.1
TGATGATGCCCCAACGCCGACACACCCGCGCCCAAAACCAAACCAAAGCCATCGCCGCCGAACGCCGACTCAACGACGACCACGTCGCCGAACGCAACAAACCGCCGCCGTTCTAGGCGACGGCGAAGATCCTCCACTCACCGGGCACACCTTTGAGGTTGTGCGTGCCGCGGTCCTCGAACTCGAGTCCTGACCCGATCACCAGGTCGCGCAGGGTGCTGGACACCAGCACGTCGCTGGGGGCCGCGAGCGCACTCACGCGGGCGCCGATGTGCACGCCGATCCCGCCGATGTCGTCACCGCGAACCTCGCACTCGCCGGTGTGCAACCCAGCCCGCACCTGAATACCCAACGCCTGCACCGCATCCCGGATCGCCATCGCACAGCGGATCGCTCGTTCGTGAACCAGTTCGGCACGAACACGATGTCGCGAGGACCTTCATTCGAAGTGCGATAGGCGACGCGCAAGTCCCCGTTCATCGCATAGCGCATCTCCGAGAACACGCCGGAAGTCTAAGCCCAGCAGCGGATCCAGTTTCGGTGTCAGGCGCAAGTGCCAACACGAGCGATGGCGTCTCGCAGTTGATACGTTTTTCGGCCAGTCGATGCGCCGTTTTTCTGGCGCGACACGCGGGGGCAATGTTGCTGGCCTTTGGCCTGCAGAGCGGGATCATTGAAGACCATGCAGGTCTCAACGCTCCGCGGCGAAGAGACACTCGTCGCGCCCCCTCGACATCGACGTAGCCAAGAACGTGGGTGGCGCTGCGCGCGGGGACCACACCCACATCGCGCACCATGCGATTTGGTCCCGCGTTGGTGGAATGTGGTCGCAAAGCTCCGCTGGGCGTGGCAGAGCTACCCCCTATGAGGACCGCTCGGTGCGCCTGCGGTCGTGTCGAAGTCACTGTGGAGGGCGAGCCGCTACTCGTCTACGTATGTCATTGCGATTTCTGCCAAAGGCGGTCGGGGAACGTGTTTATCGCTTCGGCGCAATTCCCCGAGGGCCAAGTCGTCTCCATCACAGGCGAGACGCGCTGCTACAACGGCCTCGAAGTCGACGGTGTCGGCGCCGTCGGCATGCCGGGAGGAATCAACTACCGCTTCTGTGCGGTGTGCGGCTCCAGCATTTACATGGACGCGGTCTTCCCGCACACCGGCCAGCGCGTCTTCACCATCGCGCTCGGGGCCTTCGTCGACGCGGTATTTCCGCCGCCGACAACGGAGTTCTCCACGAAGTTCCGCCACCCATGGGTCCCGCCGATTCCCGGCGCCGTCCAGATTTACGACCCGCTGGATGGCTCGCTTACCGTCGAGTCGGGTTTGAAAGGTGGTCGGCCCGAACAGCGTTGACGCGCCTACATCCCAGAGCCCGTAACGGTGCGACGAGGACGGATCTCTCAGAGGTGCCACTGAGTGTTGTGACTGCCAGGGCGCGCGAGGCCAGGGTCGAAAGCGTGCAGTTCGAGCTGGACGTTGTCGGGATCGCGAAACACGATCACACTCCGAAGCTTGAGATGGGGGTAGGTTCCGGCTGGAAATCAGTTTGAAGCCCATGACCGTCTCCCACCAATGAACGGTGCGCTCGCAATCAGTGACCGACAGGTCGATGTGCCCGAAGCCGCTGATCCCTGGGAAGTCCATGGTTACATCCGTCCTTTCTCTTTATGGCGACGCGACGGCGAAGAGATGCCATTCGCCCGGTACGCCCTTGAGTTCATGAGCGCCGCCGTCCTCGAATTCCAGACCCGATCCGATCACGAGGTCGCGCAGCGTGCTCGACACCAACACCTCGTTCGGCCGTGCCAAAGCGCTCACCCGCGCGCCGATGTGCACCCCGATCCCGCCGATATCGTCACCGCGAACTTCGCACTCGCCCGTGTGCAACCCCGCCCGCACCTGGATACCCAGAGCCTGCACCGCGTCGCGAATTGCCATGGCGCAGCGGATCGCTCGCTGCGGCCCATCGAACATCGCCAGAAAGCCGTCCCCGGTTCTATTCACCTCGCGGCCACGAAAGCGAGCGAGCTGCGACCGCACGACCGCGTCGTGCGCATCAAGCAAGGCGCGCCAATCACGGTCACCCATGTCTGCGGCGCGTCGCGTCGAGTCGATGATGTCGGTGAACAATACGGTGGCCAACACCCGATCCTCGGGCACATCGGGCTGGTGACCGGTGAGGAACGCGGCGATCTCCTGGAACGAACCCCGCCACGGTTCAACGAAGTGGTAAATGTTGCGACCAGGCAGCTCGACATATTTCGCGCCCGGTATGTGATCAGCCACGTACTTACCCCACTCCGGTCGAAACAACGACGCGGTGTGCTAGAGGACAAGCGTTGGCACGCGAATGGTTGGAAGCACGGCCCGCACGTCAACTTCGGTCACGAGCGGCAGCACGAGCGAGACGGTCCCTGGACTTGCCGCCAGACGATTGTGTCGGGCCCATGTGGCCCGAATCTCTTCGTTCCACGGCATATCTGGATTGGCCACACCTTGAGACTGACCGGTACCCCACGACGCGACCACTTGGGGCAAGAATTCGGTACGAAGATGCCCGTCGCCCTCGAGCACGTCCAGCGGGGCCGCGTAGCCCTCGAGGACTACGAGCGCTGTTGTACGAGACGGATGGGTGGCTGCGAACAGCGCCGCCGTCGTCGCCCCGCCGTTGCTCGCCAGGAGTACCGTTTCGCGACTGCCGAGATCGTCAAGCACGGCAGTGATGCTGTCGGCCCATTGCTCCAACGTCGGCAGCGCGCCCGGTACCACGAGATCGGACGCTCCCGAGCCCGGCTGGTCGAAGAAAATCAGCCGACCAAGCGATGTCATCGCTTCGACCCACCCCTGAAGGGACGGCAACTCGGGCAGGTGCTCGCAGCAGGTCATCCAGTTCGGGACGAACACGATGTCGCGCTCACCCTCACGCGACGCGCGATAGGCGACGCGCAAATCGCCGTTCATCGCATACCGCGTCTCCGAGAACATCGCAGGAGTTTAAGCCGAGAACCGGCCACGGTCGGTCAGAATGTCGCCATGACGACACCGATGATCCTTGGTCTCGGACACCTGGATTTCACTGTGACCGATGGTGACCGGGCTATGCGATGGTGGAACGAGGTGATGGGCTTCACGCTGCTTTCTGAATGGGGCCATGCTGGCTATCACGGATGGACGATGGCTCACGCGTGCGGTTTGGTTGTCACAGCTTTAACCCATGACGAGGGGGACCGTTCGGCCTTTGACGAGCGGCGGGTCGGACTCGACCATGTCGCGTTTCGGGTGAGCGATCTCGACGCACTGAAAGCGTGGGCAAGTCGCCTTGATTCGCTTGGTGTGAACCACTCGGGCGTGCAAGACATCGAAGGAGATCGAGGCGGTCCGCTTATCGTTCTGCGCGATCCGGACAATATCCAGATCGAACTGACTGCCGGCTGGCACCTCTGAAGCTCAACACCTAGACAACGACAAGCGACAATGCGGCCGCGGTCGCCACGCACATCGACGGGCCATGCGGCACAGCCGATTCCGCTCGGCCCACGAGCGCAAAGGCCACCACAGCGGTCAGCAGTGGTGCAGCGACCGCGGCCAGCACCCACACGTCGTATCCGAACGCACCCGCCAGTCCCCCGACGCCGGCGGCGAGCTTCACATC
>LZSH01000552.1 GCA_001665255.1 Mycobacteriaceae bacterium 1482268.1
ACGTCGGCGAACTGCACTGCGGCGCTGGCGAACACCCGTCCCGGCGTCAACTTGTGGTTGAAGAAGGTGGGCGGCGGATTGAATTGAGCCGCCAGTTCGGGATGGCGGTGACGCTGTCGTACCCGGCGCTGCAGCCGATAGGCGCCGCCCACGCCGCCGCGCACCGCCGACGGGAGATTCCGTATCCGGGAAATGTGGTCGCGCGCAGCGAATCTGACCACCTCACGCGTCGTCGGGGGTGGACGTGTCGCGTCGGCGTGCTGCTGCGGTGGTGTATCACCCGGCCACTCCACGGTGCGCGCCATCAGATTTGCCGACGCAACACCGTCGGCGAGAACGTGGTGCACCTTGCCGATCACCGCGATCCGATCATCGGCCAGCCCCTCGGCGTAGTAGAACTGCCACAGCGGGCGGCTGCGATCCAGCGCCGTGCTGGCGATGTCGCCGATCACAGCGTCGAGTTGCCGACGGCCGCCTGGCGCGGGCACCTGAACCCGTTGCAGGTGATAGTCGAAATCGAGTTCTGCGTCCTCTCGCCAGATCGGGCGATGCAATCGCAACGGGGTCGACGCCAGCTGATACCTCAGGGGTTCAAGGACCGGCAGCCGCGAGCGGAACACCTCGCGGAACGCCTCGAACGACGGGGTTCCCTCGAACGTGGTGGTATCGACGACCGCCACCTTTACGGTGTGCTGGTGCACGTTCGGCGTCTCGCTGGAGAGCAGCAGGATGTCCCAGCCGCTGAGTCGCTTCACCGCCGCCCCTCTCGACTTGGTGGCGTCTTCTACCTCGCCGATCGCTTCGGGTGGCACGGGGTAAGAAGTCGCCGATGCACCGACTCAATCGCCTGCCGCAGCCCCGGTACAAAGGCGCCCGGCTGCAGCGTGCACCCGGCGTGGCCGGCCTGGACGGGCACCATCTCGGCGTCGGGGATCTGCTCGGCCAGCCATTGCTGGCGTCGAACACCGAAGGCGCGGTCCTTCATTGTGACGACCACGGCGGTGGGCACATCGATCTCTCCGACCCATGGCGTCGAGTCGAAGCGGACCACTTCGGCGATCGCCCGGGTTATCCCGCCGGGTGACGTCGCGCGCAGCTGACCGAGCACCCACTGGTGATCGGGAAGCCAACCGCCCGTCACAGCCGCGGCCGGGTCGCAGCGCCGCGGTGCGGGGCTCAGGGTTTCCATCAGTGCCGCGAAGAGTCCGGTGGCGACCCGCTCGTAGCGGGCGCGACTGACCGCCGCCGCCGCAGCGCAGAGCACCAGCCCGTCGACCCGGTCGCGGTGGCGTTTCCATACCAGTTGCGCGACAAGGGATCCCATCGAGTAGCCGACCGGTACGAAACTCCGGATGTTCAGTGCGTCGGCCAGCGCGGCAACATCGTCGGCGCAGTCCTCGAGCAACATTCGCGGCGGCGAGATGCCCTGGCCATGACACCGCTGGTCGAACACGACGACGCGGCCGAACTCGCGCACCATGTCCAGCGCCGGATACCACGTCATCAACCCGGTGCACGCCAGCGAGTGCAGCAGCACGAAAGTGGGCCCGGCGGAAGGCCCGCTGTCGATGACATAGGTACTACCGCGCCCGGGCAGATCGACCACAACGCCGTCAGGAATATGGGCGGCGGAAGCCAACGCGGGCACCTGCGGTAACCGCGGCATCGGGAGGCGCAACCCAGGCCACAAGCTGTCGATGCGCTATTACAACATCACAGCCGTGGAACCCGTCTCAGAACGGCGGTGGTTCATAGGTGGCGGCCAGCCAGGCCTGTCGCTCGCGTTCTTCTTGTGCGTTGAGTTCTTTGCGTTCCCTACGCTCTCTTGTGATGCGATCGCGGCGGTCTTGTTCGCGTGTCTGTTTGCGGGTGGGCATCATGACGCCACGGTGCGGTGACTCATCAGGCACGGCGATGTCGCCGAGGTCGGCGGTGGGCTCCGCCAGCGCCGGGAACAACGTGCCGCCGTGCGCTTCGGTGCGGTAGGTGTGTCCGGTCGGCGCCGTGAAGGTCACGGTGCCGTCGGGAAGCTGGTGCTCCGACCAACCGAACCCCGCATAGAACGTCTTGAGCAAATGATGATTTCGGCAGTAGAGCTTGGTGTTCGACGGGTGCGTGGGGCCCCAGGGATACGGCTTGGTGTGGTCGATGTCGCATACCTCGGCCGGCGCATCACAGCCCGGGAAGCGGCAGGTGAGATCGCGCCACCTCACAAACGCGGCGTGCGTTGCCGAAGGCCGGTATCCGCCGTCGGGCTCGTCGGAGGGCGCCTTCACCGCTTTGCATTCGGCGCCGGCCGTGGCCAGGTCGCGGACTGACTCGGCAGGCAGAATCCCGAACCCCGGAAGGTATCCGGGGTTGTCACTGGTGCCGTCGAGAGTCGCCTGCTCAGCGAGCACGTTGATGACGATGTCTTCCACCGCCTTGCGCTGAGCAGCCGCCGGGCAATCCGGTAAGCCGCACTGGCACGCCAACGCGCCTTCGCGCCGCGCCAACGGCGCTACCGCGTCGGCGCGGCGCTGCTCTTTGGTCCGGGGATCGTTGTCGCATACCGTGGCGGCCAACGCACCGAGTCTGGCGTCGAACACCGCGGCATCGGCGGCGTCAACATTGGCCCAGATACCCGCCATCCCCGGACTGGTTTCCGCGACCTCGACGTACCGGTTGTCTTTTGCCTGCTTGGGCACTCGCACCGCATGCGGATCATGTTTGGTCACCCATAAATCCACGCGCTCAATCAATTTCGGCTTCGACAGGCGCATCCACTTCCTGCAACGCCGCGCAATGGCAGCATCCAACTCAGGCTTCACGTCGTCCTCGACGTTCTCCGTGCGCCGGATGATGGTGGAGACCATGCGGTAGTCGATCTCGCCGGTGGCAAACACCGCCGCCACCCGGGGCAGCTCGTCGCGCAGCGCCCGCGCCATGTGAATTTGGTTGGCCGCCCGACCGCGGCTGATGTTCTGCGCCGCTGACACCTCGGCAGCGACTTCCTCGAACGGATCGGTGCGCCACAGGTTCCTGTCGGCCAGTTCCCTGGCCCGCCGCGCATCCAACTCAGCGACAGCAGCCAACCGCTGAGCGATCATTGCGGACTCATCGCGCGTGGCTTCACCCATCGCGTTGATGAGCTCAGCATCGGCGAACGACTCGAACATACGTTCGATTGTACTCGATCCACCGACATCTCACGCGCCGCCGGCGTCCGTCGTCTACACAATGAAGGAGGACGACGATGAACACTCGACACGCTGTCATCGACAGCCCACTGGGCGATCTGACGTTGGTCGCCGACGGCGCCGCGCTCACCGGTCTGTATTTCCGCCACCACTGGTATCGGCCGTCCGCGGCGACGTTCGGACCACAGGTGGATGCCCGAGCCGACGCTCTGCTCGCCGAGGCGACGACACAACTCAACGATTACCTGACCCGTGCCAGGATCGAATTCGACCTGCCCATCGAGACGGGCGGTGACGACATCCAGCGCCGGATCTGGGAGCGACTGACGGCCATCCCCTACGGCGAGACCATCACCTACGGCGAGCTCGCCGCCGAACGCGCCGATGGAACCACGGCCCAGGACGTCGGGGCGGCCGTCGGGCGCAACCCGCTCGCGGTCATCGTGCCCTGCCATCGCGTCGTCGGCAAGAACGGGACGCTGACCGGCTACGCCGGCGGGCTGGCGCGGAAGAAGTACCTGCTCGACCTCGAGGAGCCCGCCGAGGTGCGCGCCGCGCGGTTGTTCTGATGACGATGTGGCAGAAGCGGGTCGATTCCGCCGACTGGGACGCCGTCACCGCCGAACTCAACGATTTCGGCGGTGCACTTCTCCCCCGGCTCATCACCAAGGCCGAGGCGGCGAAGCTCCGTGCGCTTTATCCCGACGATCACCGATTCCGCGCCACTATCGAGATGAGCCGATACCGGTTCGGTGAAGGCGAGTACCGCTATTTCGCCAGGCCCTACCCCGAGCCGATCGACGAGCTCAAACACGCGCTCTACCCCCGGCTGTTGCCGATCGCCAGAGATTGGTGGGGCAAGCTGGACCGCGACACGCCGTGGCCGGACGACCTCGACGACTGGCTCGCCATGTGCCACACCGCAGGGCAGACCAGGTCGACGGCGATCCTGCTGAAATACGGTCCTGGTGACTGGAATGCCTTGCACCGAGACCTGTACGGAGAGTTGGTGTTTCCGCTGCAGGTGGTGATCAACCTGTCTGAGCCGGGCATCGATCACACCGGCGGTGAGTTCCTGTTGCTGGAACAACGGCCGCGTGCGCAGTCGCGCGGCACCGCCACGCAGCTGCCGCACAGCCATGGATTCGTTTTCACGACGCGGGAGCGGCCCGTGAAGTCGGCCCGCGGTTGGTCGGCCGCACCTGTGCGCCATGGGGTGTCAGCGGTCCGCTCCGGTGAACGTTTCACACTCGGACTCGTCTTCCACGACGCTTCATGACTGTTCGCGCCGCCGCAGGACAATGACATTGTCCATCCACGGCCACTGCTCGCCGTCCGGGCCGGCGGCCTGCCGTTCGACGGAATCGACACGGACACGCTCGAATTCGTCCCACTTCGGGTTCAAGCCCGCGACCACTTCATCGGCGCTGGGAAATTCGTGGTGGTGATCGAGCTTCGACGGCCACGGCGGCGCCGAGCCGTGGTCGACGATCACCAGGAGCCCACCCGGCCGTAGCGCCGCCAACCCGCGCTCGAGCACCTTCTGACGGTCCAGATACACCCTGGAATGCAGGAACTGCGACGACACCAGATCAAAGGTGCCGTCCGGAAAGTCGGCAGAGAGGTCCACCTGGAGAAATTCGATGCTGCCGGTGACGCCACGCGCGGCCGCCGCCTCCCTAGCACGATCCAACGCAATGTCCGAGATGTCGACCGCCACGACGCTCCAGCCACGCTCGGCGAGCCAGACGGCATCGCCACCCTCGCCGCAGCCGAGGTCGAGCGCACGACCCGGCGTCAGATCACCTACCACCTCGGCGAATTGAACGTTGACCCGGCCGCTCCAGATCCGGTCGCGTGCCCCGTAGTGCTCTTCCCAATGCGCCTTCGTGTCATCCATGCAGCCAGCTTGCCGCCGCGATCGCTATCTGCCAATCTGATTTGCTATGCAGGCAAATCACGCATCGGAGAACGACGTCGACCTGCGAGTTCGTCGGCGGCTCCGAGAGCTCCGCGTCGGCCGCGGCCTCACTCTGGACGAGGTGGCCCGCGCCGCCGGCATCGATGTGTCCACGCTCAGCAGGCTCGAATCGGGCAAGCGTCGGCTGGCCCTCGACCACCTCCCCCGCCTCGCCGCAGCGCTTTCGGTGAGCACAGACGACCTGCTGCGTGCACCCGAAGCGGCCGACCCGCGGGTGCGGGGCGGCTCACACACCCACAACGACATCACCTACTGGCCCCTCACCCGTCAGGCAGCTGCGGGCGGGCTGCATGCCTTCAAGATCCGGATCGCCGCCAAGCGCCGAAAACCGCCCGCGGAGTTACCCGTTCACGAGGGACAGGACTGGACCTACGTGCTCTCGGGCCGGATGCGCCTCATCCTCGGCGAGCGGGATTTCGTCATCGAACCTGGCGAGGCCGTCGAGTTCAGCACCTGGACGCCGCACTGGTTCGGCGCGGTGGACGGCCCGGTCGAAGCCATCGTGATCTTCGGCGTGCACGGCGAACGCCTGCACCTGCACGAGTGATCACAGATACGAGGTGTCGTTGACCAATCGCACGGACGACGCCCCGTCGGGGTAGAACTCGGCGATGGACAGCGACGCCAGGTCGAGATGCAGCCGGTACAGGATCCCTGGACCCGCGTCCAACGCCAGCCGGAGCAACGTCTTGATCGGGGTCACGTGCGACACCACCAGCACAGTCTCGCCGGAATGTTCGGCGATGATCCGGCCGCGAGCCCGCTGCACCCGCTCTGCCACGCTGTCGAAGCTCTCCCCGCCGGGCGGACGGATGCTGGTGTCGCGCAACCAGTTCCGGTGCAGGTCCGGATCGCGTTCGGCCGCCTCCATGAAGGTCAGACCTTCCCACGTGCCAAAATCGGTCTCGATCAGATCGTCGTCGACGGCGACGTCGAGGCTCAGCGCCTTGGCGGCTGTGGCGGCGGTGTCGTAGGCCCGCTGCAGCGGTGAGGTGATGACCGCGGTAATTCCGCCGCGCTGCCCGAGGTACTGCGCGGCGGCGTCGGCCTGGCGCCGGCCGAGCTCGGTCAGCGCCGGATTGCCGCGGCCGGAATACCGTCGGTGAACGGACAATTCGGTCTGCCCGTGGCGAAGCAACAGGAACCGCGTCGGCGCGCCGCGGGCGCCCGTCCAGCCCACGGGCGACGCGGGCACCGGTTGCACGGCGCCCGACTGGCGTTCCGAGGCATCGAGTTCGGCCGCCGCATCCATCGCCTCATTGGCCAGCCGGTCGGCGTGCGAGTTCTCCTCCCGTGGAATCCAGGTGTAGCTGACGTGCTCGAATGACGCCGCGGCAGCGGCAGCTTCGCCGATGAGCGACTTCAGGTCGGCGTTCTTGACCTTCCAACGGCCGGACATCTGCTCGACCACCAGCTTGGAGTCCATCCGCACGTCGACCTCGGTGGCGCCGACCTTCGCCGCTTCCTCGAGGCCGGCAATCAGACCGCGGTACTCCGCGACGTTGTTGGTGGCATGACCGATCGCCTGCTTGCTCTCGGCCAGCACCGTCTGGTGGTCGGCCGTCCACACCACCGACCCGTATCCCGCGGGACCGGGGTTGCCGCGAGATCCGCCGTCAGCTTCGACGATGACCCTCACTGACTACCGTCCTTGACCCGCAACAGGATTGCGCCGCACTCCGGGCACCGCAGCACCTCGTCCTCGGCGGCAGCGGCGATTCTCGCGATCTCGCCGCGGTCGATCTCGATGCGGCATGCTCCGCACCGACGGCCCTGCAGCCTGCCCGCACCCGCGCCGCCCCGTGCCCGCTGACGCTCATAGAGCGACACCAGATCAGCGTCCAGAGCTGCGGTCAGTTCGTCACGCCTCGAGAGGCTTTGATGCCGGCTCTGCTCGATCGCCGCCAGCGCTTCGTCGCAGGCCCGCTGCGCTTCGGCCAGTTCACTTTCCAGCGTATCGATCGTGGCCAGCTCGTTGCTCTGCTGGCTCTGCAACTCCTCGCGGCGCTCCATGACTTCGAGCAGCGAGTCCTCCAGGCTCGCCTGGCGGCGTTCCAACGTCTCGAGTTCGTGCTGAAGGTCCGCGAGCTGCTTGGCGTTGATGGCGCCCGCTTCGAGCATCTTGCGGTCTCTGTCCTCCCGGCCGCGCACCGCCTCGATCTCGGACTCGAATTTCGCGATCTGTGCATCCAAGTCCTCGAGCGCCAGACGCAACGCGGCCAGCCTGTCGTTGGCCTCGCGGTGAGCGGCCTGGGCCTGCTCGAAGCGCTGCTGCTCGGGCAGATGGCGGGATCGGTGTTCGATGCGGCTCAACTCGGCATCGAGGTCGGCGAGTTCGAGCAGCGAACGTTGTTGGATGACTTCGGCTTTCATGAACCATTTCTCTCGATGTTCCACGGATCGGTGCGGATGGCAGATACCCGCACCGGCAGCAAATCCCCGAAGTGATCGCGCAGCACGGTGGCCGCCTGGTGGCACCAGGGATATTCGCTTGCCCAGTGTGCGACGTCTATCAGCGCAACGTCGGAGCGCCTGCGATGTTCGTCGGCCGGATGATGACGAAGGTCGGCTGTCACGTAGGCGTCGACTCCGGCACGCGCCACGATGTCCAGCAGCGAATCGCCCGCACCCCCGCACACCGCAACGCGCGATACCTCGGCGTCGTCCTCGCCCGACGCGCGGATACCCCACGACGTGCCCGGCAAAGCATCGTGCACGCGCGAGACGAAGGCGGCCAAAGTCTCACGCGCCGAAAGCGTTCCGATACGCCCCAGCCCGACGTCGGCGGGCACCGATGCCATCGCCAATATGTCGAAGGCGGGCTCCTCGTACGGATGTGCATTGCGCAGCGCCGCGAGCACATGACCGCGAAGCCGGGCCGGCGCGATCATCTCGACGCGATCCTCCGCCACCCGCTCGACCGACCCGACGCTGCCGATCGCCGGCGACGCACCTTCGTGAGGCAGGAACTGGCCGGTACCGCGGACGCTCCAACTGCAGTGCGAATAGTCGCCGATATGCCCGGCCCCGGCGGCGAACATCGCCTCACGAACCGCGTCAGCGTTCTCCATGGGGACGTAAACGACCCACTTGTCGTTGTCGGGACCGCCGGGCGCAGG
>LZSH01000553.1 GCA_001665255.1 Mycobacteriaceae bacterium 1482268.1
ACTATCCGGAGTGGGAGAAGGCCGGCCGGATGCCCCGCGAGGTGTTCGAGCAGATGGGTTCGCTCGGGATGCTCGGCATGGCTATTCCGGAGGAGTACGGCGGTGCGGGCGTACCCGATTACCGCTACAACGTCGTGATGCAGGAGGAGGCGGCCAAGGCGCTCGTCACGCTGTCGACCGTGCGCACGCAGCTGGAAGTGATCCTGCCGTACTTCCTGCACTACGCGAACGCCGAGCATCCCGAGCGAACCCATCTGCTCGAACACCTCGCGGGGCATCCGGCCGGCCTTCTCCCACTCCGGATAGTGCGGTGCCACTTCCTTTTCCACGAAGTCGCGGCACAGCTCACGAAAGGCCTCGTGGTCGTCGGTGAAGAGGTCTCGACGCACTTCAATACCTCCAGCGCCCTGTTCGATTTATCCGATGAGTTCTACCAGCGTGGCGTTGGCCGTGCCGCCGCCCTCGCACATCGTCTGCAATCCGTACCGAATCCCGTTGTCCCGCATGTGATTGAGCATCCTGGTCATCAGCACCGCGCCCGAGGCGCCCAGCGGGTGGCCGAGCGCGATTGCGCCGCCGAGCGGGTTGAGGCGCTTCTCGTCGGTGCCGGTCTCCTCGAGCCATGCCAGCGGCACGGGCGCGAACGCCTCGTTCACCTCGAAAACGCCGACTTCGTCGATCCCGACGCCCGCCTTGTGCAAGACCTTCTCCGTGGCGGGGATCGGCCCGGTCAGCATGAGCACCGGATCGGCTCCGGTGACCGCACCCGCGCGGTATCGCGCGATCGGGTTCAGCCCCATCGTCACTGCGTTCTCGGCAGTCGTCACCAGCAGGGCGGCGGCGCCGTCGGAGATCTGCGACGAGTTGCCCGCGTGGATGACGCCGTCGGACTTGAATGCCGGCTTGAGCCCGGCGAGTTTCTCGACGCTGGTGCCTCGCCGTACGCCTTCGTCGGCGACGACGGGATCACCGCCGGTGAAAACGGAGATCATCTGGTTTTCGAACGCTCCGCTGTCCTGCGCGGCGGCCGCCCGCTCATGCGACTGCGCCGAGTACTCGTCGAGCCGGGTGCGCGAGAACCCCCACTTCTCGGCGATCATCTCCGCAGAGATGCCCTGGTTGAAGGAGAAATCGCCATAGCGCGCAAGCGCTTTCGGCCCATATGGCATGCCGGTGGCTCGGGCGGCGCCCAGCGGGACCCGGCTCATCACCTCGACACCGCCTGCGACGACGACATCCTGCTGCCCCGACATCACCGCCTGCACAGCGAAATCCAACGCTTGCTGGCTCGACCCGCATGCGCGGTTGACCGTGGTTCCCGGGATGGATTCCGGCCAGCCCGCGGCGAGGACCGAGTACCGGCCGATGTTGCTGGACTGGTCGCCGACTTGTGAAACGCAGCCCCAGATGACGTCGTCGATGATCTCGGGGTCAACGCCGGCGCGCTCCACCAGCGCCGTGAGGACGAGAGCGGACAGGTCCGCGGCGTGCATTTCCGACAGCCCGCCGTTGCGCTTGCCCACCGGCGTACGCACCGCTTCGACGATTACCGTTTCGCGCATGTGTCGACTCCGTTCCTCAAGAGCGATATTCGGGGCCGATGGCCCCCTGCCTACGAAGCTCCGCGATGTCGTCCGCCCCGAATCCGAACTCGGATAGGACGGCGTCGGTGTGCTGGCCGAGCCCGGGCACGGCTCCCATGGGGGGATGGTATCCGTCGATGACCGGCGGCGGCAGCAACGCCTGGATCGGCCCCTTCGTGGTCTCGACCTCGTGCCAGCGGTTGCGAGCGGTCAGCTGCGGGTGCACAACCACCTCGCTCGGCAGGTTGTAGCGCGAGTTGCCGATCCCGGCCTCGTCGGCGACCTTCTGGATGTACGCGAGATCGTGTTGGGCACACCAGGTTCCGATCGCTTCCTCGAGGATTTCGCGGTGTGCGCACCGGCCGGGGTTGGTGGCGAAACGTGCGTCGTCGGCGAGATCAGGCCGGTCGATGATCTCCCGGGCGACGCGTTGCCATTCCCGGTCATTGGTGGTTCCGAGCACCACGGTCTGGCCGTCGCGGGTGGGGAATGCGCCATAGGGCGCGACCGCGGGTGACCCGACGCCGAGCGGCTGCTGGTCGATTCCGGAGTGCTGGGTGTAGGTCAGCTGGTAGCCCATGACATCGGTCAACACATCGAACAGGCTCAATCCCACCGCGGGGGCGGGTCCGTCGCGGCGGTCGCGAGAGAACAGCAGCGCGAGGATCGACAGCGCCGCATACAGGCCGGTCGTGAAGTCCGCCATCGCGGGTCCGGGCTTGGCCGGCATGCCCGGGTATCCGGTGACGGCGCACGAACCGCCTTCCGCCTGGATGAGCAGGTCGTAGGCGCGCTTGTGTGAGATCGGGCCGCCGGGGCCATAGCCGTCGATTTCCACGGGGATTACATTCGGATGCCGCTCGGCAAGGTCTGCGGGCGAAAGGCCAAGCCGCGCCATCGATCCCGGCGCCAGATTCGATACCAGTGCATCGGCACCGTCGAGCAACCGATGCAGCACGTCCATGCCCGCGGGCGACTTGAGGTTCAGCGTGACCGACTCTTTGCCGCGGTTGCACCAGACGAAGTGCGCCGCCAGCCCGCCGGGGCCGTTGACGACATCGTCGTAATCACGGGCGAAGTCCCCCCCGTTGGGGTTCTCCACCTTGATGATGCGCGCGCCGAAATCGGCGAGCACGCGCGTGCACATCGGGGCCGCCACCGCCTGCTCCATCGCCACGACGGTGACTCCGGCCAGTGGCGCGGTCATCTGTGTGCGCGTCACATCACCATGCCGCCGTCGACGGGCAGCACCTGCCCGGTGACGTAGGACGCCGCGTCCGACGCCATAAACACGAACGCTCCGGCGATCTCGTCGGGATACGCCCACCGTTTCATCGGGATGCGGTTCATCATGTTGGCCGCGAACTTCTCGTTCGTCCGGATGGTCTCGGTCATCGGTGTGGCCGCTAGCGGGGCCAGGGCGTTGACGACGATGCTCTTGGTGGCGAGTTCGCGCGCAAGCGATTTGGTGAAGCCGATGATGCCCGCCTTGGCCGCCGAGTAGTTCACCTGGCCGAGCGTGCCAGTGAGCCCCGCCGCAGAGGTGACGTTGATGATGCGCCCGGTGCCGTCGGTCGGAATATGGGGAAGGGCCGCCTGTGTGACGTTGAACGCGCCCATGACGTGGATGTCGAACAGTAGCCGGAACGACTCCTGGGTGGTCTTTTCGAACATCGCGGGCTTCGTGACGCCGGCATTGTTGATCAGGATGTGCAGTGCCCCGTCGGCCAACGCGGCCGCCTGCGCGGCAGCGGCATCGGCGGAGTCGCGATCCGACACGTCGAGTTCGGCGGCCTCGGCTCTGCCGCCGGCGCTTGAAATCCGTTCGGCGACAGCGGCGGCGGCATCCTTGTCGATGTCGGTCACGAGCACGGCGGCCCCCGCATCGGCCAGCGCCGCTGCCACAGCGGAGCCGATGCCGCCCGCCGCACCGGTCACCAGCGCCGAACGGCCGCTCAGGTCGAAGTACTGTGCCATTTGGTCCTCCTCGCGTGCGGGTCCATCAGTAGCTCCTCGGCATTCCCAGCACGTGTTCGCCAAGAAAGTTGAGGATCATCTCCTGGCTGACTGGTGCGATCTTCATCAGGCGCGACTCGCGGAAGTAGCGCGACACGTTGTATTCCTCGGAATAGCCCATGCCGCCGTGCAGCTGCAGGGCGCGATCGGCGGCGCCGAAACCCGCGTCGGCGCACAGGTACTTCGCTGTGTTCGCCTCCCGCCCACAGGGTTTGCCGTTGTCGTACAACCACGTCGCCTTGCGCAGCACCAGCTCGGCGGCGTCGAGTCGGGCCAGCGAGTCTGCGAGCGGGAACTGCAAGCCCTGGTTCATGCCGATCGGCCGGTTGAACACCACCCGCTCGTTGCCGTACTTGACGGCCTTTTCCAGCGCGACGCGGCCGATGCCGAGCGCCTCAGCGGCGATCAGCATCCGCTCCGGGTTGAGGCCATCGAGGATGTAGGAGAAACCCTTGCCTTCTTCACCGACGCGATCGCCGACCGGCACCATCAGATCGTCGATGAAGACCTCGTTGGAACTGACGGCATTGCGGCCCATCTTGTTGATCGGCCGGATGTCGACGTGGTCGCGGTCGAGGTCGGTAAGGAAGAGCGTCATGCCGTCGGTCTTCTTGGTCACCTCGTCGTACGGGGTGGTGCGCGTCAGCAGCAGGATCTTCTCCGACTCGAGCGCCTTGGAGATCCACACCTTGCGCCCGTTGACGCGGTAGTGGTCGCCCTCGCGCTTGGCGAAGGTGGTGATGCGCGAGGTATCAAGGCCCGCACCGGGTTCGGTAACGCCGAAGCACACGTGCAGGTCGCCGTCGACGATGCGGGGCAGCGTGGCCTTCTTGAGTTCCTCAGAGCCGTGCTTGACCACGGGCTGCATGCCGAAGATGGACAGGTGGATCGCGCTGGCGCCGTTCATGGCCGCCCCTGAGCGCGCCACCTCCTCGAGCAGCAACGTCGCCTCGGTGATTCCGAGGCCATGGCCGCCGTACTCCTCGGGGATGGTCATTCCGAGCCAGCCGCCCTTGGCGATCGCGTCGTAGAACTCCTGCGGGAATTCGTGCGCCTGGTCCTTCTCCATCCAATAGTGATCGTCGAACTTGCCCGCCAACTCCGCGACGGACTTGCGGATCAGCTCCTGATCCTCGCTCAGCTCGAAACTCATCCCGGACACAGCTGGTTCTCCTTGTCGATCGCGCACATCAGTGCGCCGGTGCCTGCAACGCTCTCGTTTCGCACCGGCGCACTATCTCGGCTGGCCGCCGCGGCGACTAATCCGTATTGCCGCTCAGCTCCTTGGCATTCGCCGCGAAGTCGGCGAAGTTGGCGCCGGTCTTCTCCTTCTTCGACAGTGCCTGGATCGACACATCGTGGTCTCCGGCGGCCTTGCGTAGCGCGCCGACGGTGGCCTGGTCCTTGGTGATGTGGGTGAACGGGTCCCAGTGGTACCAGCGCATGGCGTTTTCGTAGGTCATCTTGTTGACCTCGCCGTCGGGCACGTTGTGCTCGGTGAGCACCTCGTGAAGCTGCTCGGGGGCGCCCGGCCACATCGAGTCGCTGTGGGGGTAGTCGGCTTCCCAGCAGATGTTGTCGATGCCGACGTCGTTGCGCAGCTGCACGCCAACGTGATCGGAGATGAAGCAGGTCAAGAAATGCTCCCGGAATACTTCGCTGGGCTTCTTGCCCTTGAAGTCCTGACCGGTCCACGTCGAATGCATCTCATAGGTGCGATCAGCACGCTCCAGGAAATACGGAATCCACCCCGTACCACCCTCGGACAACGCGATCTTCAGATCCGGATACTCCTTGATCGGCTTGGACCACAACAGATCCGCTGCGGCCTGCACGATGTTCATCGGCTGCAGGGTGATCATCACGTCCATCGGCGCATCCGGGGCGGTGATGGCGAGCCGGCCCGATGAGCCGATGTGCACGTTGAGCACGGTGTCGGTATCGACCAGCGCGTCCCACATCGGCTTCCAGTAGTCGAAGTCGTGGAAGCTGGGATAGCCCATCGCCGCCGGGTTCTCGGTGAAGGTCAGCGAATGGACCCCGCGCTTGGCGTTGCGGCGGATCTCCTTGGCGCATTCCTCGGCGTCCCAGATGACCGGCAACGTCATCGGGATGAACCGCGCCGGGTACTCCCCGCACCACTCCTCGACGTGCCAGTCGTTGTACGCCTGAACCAGAGCGAGCGAGAATTCGGGATCCTCGGTGGCGAACAACCGCCCCGCGAAGCCGGGGAACGACGGGAAGCACATCGAGCCCAGGATGCCGCCGGCGTTCATGTCCTTGACGCGCTCGTCGACGTTGTAGCAGCCGGGTCGGATCTCGTCGAGCCCCTGGGGTTCGAGGCCGTATTCCTCTTTGGGCCGACCCGCCACGGCGTTCAACGCGACGTTGGGGATCACCACATCACGGAACTGCCAGGTGTCCGAGCCGTCCGGGTTGTGCACCAACCGCGGTGCGTCATCGAGGTACTTCTTGGCCAGGTGGTTGGCGAACATGTCGGGCGGCTCGACGATGTGGTCATCGACGCTGACCAGGATCATGTCTTCCTTGTTCATGGGGCTCCCTTTCCTCTGATCATCACCGTAGTCCCCACTGTAGTTCTCTATCCAGGGAAACTATCTTCTCACAGTGAGAGAATCAATCTCCAAGCCACATTTGCGCACCATAACGCGGGACAAATGTTTGGTGCAGCACCCCCGCCGCGTCTTCCCCATTGACCATCGGGCCAAAAGATGGAAATGTATTAGTCGGAAATGAGAACCCGATTCTCACACCCGAGAGGAGAAGGCTGTGCGAGTGCCGCCGCTGCCCGCGGATCAGTGGGACGACTCCGTCGACCGTGCGCTCGCCGTGATGCTGCCGCAGGAGCGCCGCAACCCCGAGAACGCGAGCAATATCCTCGGCACCTTCGTCAACCATCCCGATCTGACCAAAGAGTTTCTGAAGTTCAACGTCCATCTGCTCTTCAACTCGACGCTGCCCCCGAGGCTGCGAGAATTGGCCATCCTGCGAGTGGCCCACCGGACCGATTCGGAATACGAGTGGGTACAGCACGTCAAGATGGGAATGCGCGAAGGCCTGACCGAAGAGGACATCGCGGGTGTGCAGCACGGTGAAGCCGCCGACGCCTTCGACCGCACCGTCATCGCCGCGGTGGACGAACTGCTCGAGAAATACAACCTGTCGGATGCGACGTGGTCGGCGCTGGGTGAGCGCTTCGATAAGCGTCAGCGGATGGACTTCGTCTTCACGGTCGGCTGCTACGTCACCGTGTCCATGGCTTTGAAAACCTTTGGCGTCGAGCTGGAACAAGAGAGGTAACAACGTGGCATTCTTCCCCAAACCATCCGAGGGCAGCTGGACTGAACACTGGCCCGACCTCGGGACCGCTCCTGTCGACTACACGGACTCCATCGACCCTGAACAGTGGAAGCTCGAGCAGCAGGCCATCTTCAGAAAGTGCTGGCTGAATGTCGGCCGTGTGGAACGACTTCCGCGCAAGGGCAGCTACTTCACCCGCGAGATGCCGTCGGCAGGCGTCGGAACGTCGGTGATCATCGTCAAGGACACCGATAACGAGATACGCGCCTTCTACAACATGTGCCGCCACCGTGGAAACAAGCTGGTGTGGAATGACTTTCCGAGTGAGGAAGTTTCCGGAACCTGCCGTCAGTTCACCTGCAAGTATCACGCCTGGCGTTACTCCCTGAAGGGCGACCTGACCTTCATCCAACAGGAAGACGAGTTCTTCGACGTCGACAAGAAGGACTACGGGCTTGTTCCGGTGCGGTGCGAGGTCTGGGAAGGCTTCATCTTCATCAACTTCGACAACGACGCCGAGCCGCTGGTCGACTACCTCGGCGAGTTCGCGAAGGGCCTGGAGGGCTACCCCTTCCACGAGATGACCGAAACCTATTCGTACCGCGCTGAAGTCAACTCGAACTGGAAGTTGTTCATCGACGCGTTCGTCGAGTTCTACCACGCGCCGGTGCTGCACATGAAGCAGGCGGTCAAGGAGGAAGCAGACAAGCTCGCCCAGTACGGCTTCGAGGCGCTGGCCTACGACATCAAGGGGCGGCACTCGATGGTCTCCTCGTGGGGCGGGATGAGCCCGCCCAAGGACGAGAACATGGTCAAGCCCATCGAGCGGGTGCTGCACAGTGGGTTGTTCGGTCCCTGGGACCGCCCGAAGATCAAGGGCATCCTGCCCGATGAACTGCCGCCGGCAGTCAACCCGTCGCGCCACCACGCCTGGGGCCAGGACTCGTTCGAGTTCTTCCCCAACTTCACACTGCTGCTGTGGGCACCCGGCTGGTACCTCACGTATCACTACTGGCCCACCGACACGGACAAGCACATCTTCGAGGCCACTCTGTACTTCGTGCCGGCCACGAACACCCGCGAGCGGCTCGCACACGAACTCGCCGCGGTGACGTTCAAGGAGTACGCGTTCCAGGACGCGAACACTCTGGAGGCCACCCAGACGATGATCAACACCCGGGTGGTCAAGGAGTTCCCGTTGTGCGATCAGGAGATCCTGCTCCGTCACCTGCACAAGACGGCATGGGATTACGTCAACGCCTACAAGAAGGAAAAGGGTCTGGCCAACGGCCAAGCCACGGCCACTGAGAAGGACGCCATCAATGCCTAAGCTGCCAGAGGAATTCGCCGACCTCGAGCGGTTCACCGACTGGTGCCTGCCCGACGAGGAAGACCGCTATCAGAAGAGACTGTCCTCGACCATGGCCGAGATGCAGGAGTTCTATGACGCCGCGTTCCCGCGACTGGAGGCGGTGATGGAATACTGTGACGCCAGGTTCCCATTGGACGGAATGCCCGACGACGCAAAGGCTCTCATTCACATGATGCAGTCGCTGGTCAACGTCTCGTTCCCGATCGAGGTGTGGAAGCAACCGCGGGTTCTCGACAGTGGCGCCACATACATCACCTGCATCAAGGAGCCGGTGGTCTAGAGGTGCCGACCCTCAAAGCAGCGGGTCTACTCGACGTCGACGCCGGCGAGATCGTCCGGCCCGGCGTCGTTCGCATCGAAGACGACCGAGTTGTCGGTGTCGGCGGCACGGCCCGGGGTGGAATTGTCGGCTCGGCCGACGAAGGCGACGTCGTCGATCTGGGTGAGGCGATCCTGCTGCCCGGTCTGATGGACATGGAGGTCAACCTCCTGATGGGCGGCCGCGGCGAGAACCCTGGCCTGTCGCAGGTCCAGGACGATCCGCCGACCCGCATGCTGCGTGCGGTCGGCAACGCTCGCCGCACTCTTCGGGCGGGCTTCACCACGGTCCGCAACCTCGGATTGTTCGTCAAAACAGGCGGTTACCTGCTCGACGTGGCGTTGGGCAAGGCCATCGACGCCGGGTGGATCGAGGGTCCGCGGGTGATACCGGCGGGTCACGCCATCACTCCGACGGGTGGCCACCTCGACCCGACGATGTTCGCCGCGTTCATGCCCGGCGCTTTGGAGTTGACTGTCGAGGAAGGCATTGCCAACGGTGTCGACGAGATTCGCAAGGCGGTGCGCTACCAGATCAAGCATGGAGCCGAGCTGATCAAGGTCTGTGTCTCAGGTGGCGTGATGTCGCTCACCGGAGAGCCTGGCGCACAGCATTATTCGGACGAGGAACTGCGCGCCATCGTCGACGAGGCACACCGCCGCGGGCTTCGGGTAGCCGCGCACACTCACGGCGCCGAGGCGGTCAAGCACGCCGTCGACTGCGGGATCGACTGCATCGAGCACGGCTTTCTGATGGACGACGAAGCCATCAAGATGCTCGTCGACAACAACCGATTCCTGGTGACAACGCGTCGGCTTGCCGAGGCGATGGATGTGTCGCGGGCGCCGAAAGAATTGCAGGACAAGGCCGCCGAGATGTTCCCGAAGGCGCGCACGTCGATCAAGGCCGCCTACGAGGCCGGGGTGAAGATCGCCGTCGGCACCGACGCGCCGGCCATCCCGCACGGGAAGAACGCCGACGAGCTCGTCACGCTGGTCGACTGGGGCATGCCTGCCGACGCGGTGCTGCGGGCGGCAACGGTTGTCGCTGCGGACTTGATCAACAAACCCGACCTCGGCCGTATCGCCGACGGTTATCTCGCCGACATCATCGCAGTGCCGGGAGACCCGTTGGCCGACATCACCGTTACCCGTAACGTGAACTTCGTCATGAAGGGCGGAAAGGTTTTCAAGAATGACACAGGCAAAAAGAACTGAAGACCTCGTCGAGATTCAGCAGCTGCTCGCGAAGTACGCCGTCACCATTACCCAAGGCGACATCGACGGGTTGATCTCGGTGTTCACTCCGGACGGCACTTACAGCGCATTCGGCTCCACGTACACGCTGAACCGCTTCCCCGAACTCGTCGGCGCGGCGCCCAAGGGCCTGTTCATGACGGGCACGTCGCTGGTCCGCCTCGACGAAAACGATCCCGATAAGGCGACCGGTACCCAGCCGTTGTGCTTCATCGAGCATTCCAAACATGACATGCGAATCGGCTACTACAACGACACCTACGTCCGTACCGACGACGGATGGCGGCTGAAAACCCGTGCGATGACGTTCATCCGGCGCAGCGGCGACCACGACTCGGGCCGGCCGCACGCGATCGGAAGGCCCGAAGCGGGATGACGGATCTGTTCGAGCCCGCCGAGTTCCGGTCACGGTTGGCGGCCTGGCTCGACGAAAACGACCTGACACCGCCGGCGGGCGACGACTCCCTGGATGCACATCAGGCGCAGCACCTTCGCGTGCTGAAGGCGCTGTACGACGCGGGCTGGATGCGTTACGGCTGGCCGGAATCGGCGGGCGGCCTCGGCGGTCCTGACATCCTGCGCGCGATCGTCGGCGAGGAGATCGTCGGCCGCGGAATCGACCACCCCGGGCCATATTCGATGCTCGACGTGCTCACCCCGACCATGATCGACTACGCGCGGCCAGAGCTGGCCGCCGAGATGGTCCCTCGCCTGCTGTCCGGACAGGAGTCGTGGTGCCAGGGCTTCTCCGAACCCGGCTCCGGAAGTGACCTCGCGTCCTTGACCACACGAGCCGAGCAGCGCGGCGACACCTGGGTGATCAACGGCCAGAAGGTGTGGACCAGCTTCGCGCAGTACGCCACTCGCTGCGTGTTGCTCACCCGCACGGGCGCGCCGGGCACGCCCAATCACGAAGCCATCACTGCGTTTTTCGTCGACCTGGACTCGCCGGGGGTCACGGTACGTCCGCTGCGCACCATGCACGACGTCGACGAGTTCTGCGAGGTGTACTTCGACGATGTCGAGGTACCCGCCGAACGGATGCTCGGAAAGCCAGGCGACGGGTGGCGACTGGCGATGGATCTGCTGCCCTACGAACGTTCGACATGCTTCTGGCAGCGAATCGCCTACCTGTACTCGCGTTTCGACGCCTTGATCGGTGAAGTGAAAGGCCTTGGGCAGGCGATCGATTCGGATATGGGCGAGGCGTATCTCGCCCTGCACACGCTGCGCTGCCGATCCCGGGCCACGCAACACCGACTGGGCGACGGTCAGAAGCTGGGCCCGGACACGTCGATCGACAAGGTATTGCTCGCCACCGCCGAGCAGCGTCTCTACGACACCGCACACGATCTGCTGTCGGGCGCGATCGAACTCGACGAAACCCCTTGGCGCACCGAGTATCTGTACTCGCGCGCGGCCACTATTTACGGCGGCACCGCCGAAGTGCAGCGCAACATCATCGCCCGTCGCCTGCTCGACCTCGGGAAGGAGTGATCGTGGCCGACAAGTCTGACCTCGACCTGCTCGAAGACGGCCTGCGCAAGACCATGCTGTCGAAGTCCGGTCCCGAACTCGACGCGGCGCTGATGGAGCTCGGCTGGGCCGAGATGCTGTCCGACATGCCCGACGTTGCGGTTCCGCTGGTGTTTCGGCTGCTCGGCGAAACAGGTTCGCACGCTTCGGTTCTTGTCGACGTCGTGCTGCACGCGACCGGCAATGAGATCGGCGGAACGCTGGAGCTCCCCCTGCCGTATGCCGGCAACACGTGGGTGGTGTGGGACCGCACCGGAGCCACCACGACGACGCTGGGTGGTCTGCCGTTGCGGCGGGAGGACGAGGGTTACCCGATCCGGGTGGCCGAGGCCCGTCTGGCGGTCGGCTGGTGGCTGCTCGGATCGGCCAGGGCGATGCTCAGCCTCGCCCGCCAACACGCGCTGGACCGCGTGCAGTTCGGTAAGCCGATCGCGTCGTTTCAGGCCATCCGACACCGGTTGGCCGAGACGCTGGTGGCCATCGAGGGCGCCGAGGCGACGCTGAGCCTGCCGGGTGCGGATAATCCCGATCTGACGGCGCTGCTGGCCAAGGCCGCCGCGGGCAAGGCCGCGCTGACCGCGGCCAAACATTGCCAGCAGGTGCTCGGCGGTATCGGCTTCACCGCCGAACACGACCTGCACCACCACGTGAAACGAGTACTGGTGCTGGACGGATTGCTCGGCAGCTCACGGGAACTCACGCGGAAGGCAGGCGCGGGTCTGCGGGCCCGCGGCTCGGCCCCCCGCCTCGCCCACCTCTGAGCGTCTTCCCGCGAGCGTGCGTGTTTGCACACGACACGCCGCGAAATTTCGACACTTTGTGCACGCTCGCGCGTCCGCGATCGTGCACAGTTGCAGTTTCATCCCCAGGCCGAGCGTTGAGTAGTCGCTCCCGTCACCGGCTCGCCCACGATTGCGGCTATGGATGCGGCATTGCAGCAGTTGTTCGATCGACAAGGCGGAGTGGCGACGAGCGCCCAAATATTGACCGTGATTTCGCGGTACGAGTTGGAATCGGTTCTGAAAAGAAAACACGTGGAACGGATCTGGCAGGGCGTCTACTGTCAGCCGGAACCGTCGGACAAAGTACTCCTCCGCGGGCTCGATCTAGTATGCGGCGCTCGTGTCGTGGTCTGCATGGGGACTGCCGCGGCGCTGTACGGATTCGACACCGAGGAACCACCGGATCTGCACGTGCTGAATCCGCCTGGTCACCAGCTGCGTAGCGTCGACGGCTTGGTGGTACACCGCCGCGACGGCGCGCCCCTGGTGTTGACGGGTGAGCGGCCGGCCACGTCGCCCGCATGGACCGCTGTCGAGGTGGCCCGCGCACTGCGGCGCCCCCGTGCGTTGGCGACGCTCGACGCCGCGCTGCGCAGCGGTGCGTGCAACCGCGGCGAACTCTGGCGCGCCGCCATCGAGCAAGCCGGCCGTCGCGGCATTGTCAACGTCCGCGCTCTGCTGCCGCTGGCCGATCACCGGTCGGAGTCACCGATGGAGAGTGAGGCCCGGCTCGCGATGATCGATGGTGGCTTGCCGATTCCGGAGCTGCAATACGAAGTCGTCGACGGCAATGGGGAGTTGCGGCGTCTGGACTTCGCCTGGCCCGACCAGCGGGTGGCCGTGGAGTATGACGGCCTCGACTGGCACAGCGACCCAGAAGCCATGCGCCGCGATCGTCGTCGTCAGATGGCGCTGCAGGACGTCGGCTGGATCGTCATCTCGATTGTGTTCGACGATGTGCGCCGACGGGCATGGGACTTCATCGCGCGAATCAATCGGGAACTCGGCGACTCTCGCGCGGCGTGAGCGTGCGCAAACTGCCGAAATTCCGCGGCGTGTCGTGTGCAAACACGCACGCTCGCGGGAAAAGGGGGGGTCGCTACTTGATGTTGGCCTTCATCTCGTCGAGGTTCACCAGCACCGGCCATCCGCCGACGCTGAGCGCGTTGCCGTGGCCCGTCTGGTGAATGTCGAACACCGACTGGATCGCCGCGTAGAAACCCTGCACGTCGAGCGTCTGGTTGACCGCACGTTTGGCCTGCCGCAATGCGAACGGCGACATCTTGGCGATCTGCTCGGCCAACGCGCGGGTCTCGGTGTCGAGTTGGTCGCGGGGCACCACCTTGTTCACCATTCCGGTGGCGGCTACTTCGTCGGCGGTCATAGCCCGGCCCGTGAACAGGATTTCCTTGGCTTTGCGTGGGCCTAATTCCCAAGTGTGGCCGTGATATTCGACGCCACCGATTCCCATCAACACCACGGGGTCGGAGAACTGCGCGTCGTCGGCGGCGATGATCAGATCGCACGGCCAGCACAACAGCAGACCGCCGGAGATGCAGCGGCCCTGCACCGCGGCGATCGATGGCTTCGGTACGTTGCGCCACCGCAGCGTGTATTCGAGGTACCGCTTCGCCTCGTGCTGGATGATGAACTCGAGGGTGATCTTGTCCGGCACTGGGCCGCCGCCCCGCATATCGTGGCCAGCCGAGAAGTGTTTCCCATTGGCCCGCAACAGGATAACGCCCACCTCGGGATCCTCTGCAGCGCGGGTCCACGCGGCGTCGAGTTCGTCGAGCAGCTCCGGGTTCTGGGCGTTGGCCGCCTCCGGGCGATTGAGCGTGATCGTCGCGATGCGGTCGCTGACTTCGTAGTCGATGTACATGGTGCAATCCTTCAGTTGCGGGGCAGCCCCAGCAGTCGCTGGGCGATGATGTTGCGCTGGATTTCGGAGGTGCCGCCGGCGATCGTGCCACCGAACGAGCGGAGGTAGCGCTCGAACCAGCCCGACCGATAGAGGTCGAGGTGAAACGCCGAGTACGGTCCTGAGACCGCCGGATGGGCCAGCGCCGCGGGTCCGGCCGCCGACAGCGCATACTCCGACGCCATTTGCGACGCCTCGGAGCCGAGCAGCTTCAGCACCGACGCCGCGGTCACATCCTCGTCGCCACGCGCCGCACGCGACAACGCAATCGAGCCCAGCAGCCGCAACGCCTGGTTGTCCATCACCAGCCGGGCATAGTTATCGCGGTCCAGTGCATCCCGACAGCGAAAGTCCTCGACGAACTCCTGCAGGCGGTCAGCGTAGCTGAGCCACAACATGTTTCGCTCGTGGCCGAGTGATCCGTTGGCCA